>NZ_AP017655.1:0-303750 GCF_002355855.1 Sphingobium cloacae | reverse complement strand
GCCTGCGTGGCCGTCTGCGCGGCGCGGAAGCCGACTATCAGGCGGCAGTCGCCCAATATGACGGCGCGCTCGTCCAGGCGCTACGCGAAGTGGCCGATGCCACGGCAAGCGTGAAGGCATTGGGTGAACGTCTCGATCGGGCGCAGGAAGCCGAGCGCGCCGCCGATGCCGCCTGGACCGTCGCCAACAACCGCTATCGCGGCGGCCTTGCCACCTCGCTCGATGTGCTGGCGGCCGAAGACGCGTTGATCGCGACCCGGCGGACCGTTGCCGCCCTGCAAACCCGTGCCTTCGCTCTCGATGTCGCGCTTGTCCGCGCGCTCGGCGGCGGCTTCCGTTCCTGAAGGATAAGACCTTATGTCCAGCGATACCATTGCCGCCGAACAGGATGCCAACCTTCCTCTCGACGATAACAGCCCTGACGACGCAACCACGCGCACGAACAAGCGCAAACGCCTGTTTCTGGGCCTTGGCGCGGCCGTGCTGATCCTCAGCGGTGGCTACTGGGCCTATGACTATTTCATCGCCTCGCGCCATGTGACGACCGACAACGCCTATGTCGGCGCCAATGTCGCGCAGGTGACACCGCTGGTCGGCGGGCCGGTGCTGGAGGTTCTCGCTGAGGATACCGTGCCGGTGAAGCGCGGCGACATCCTAGTGCGTCTCGACGATACCGATGCCAGAATCGCGCTCGCCCGTGCCGAGGCGGAACTGGCGCTGACCGAGCGCCGCGTGCGCGGGCTCGTCGCCACCGATGGCGGTCTCGGGGCGCAGGTCGAGGCCCGCGTCGCCGATCAGGCCCGCGCCGATGCCCAGCTTGCCTCCGCCCGCGCCGATCTTGATCGTGCGCGGATCGACCTCGAACGGCGCGAAGCACTGGCTTCATCCGGTTCCGTCTCCGGTGAAGAGCTGAGCAGCGCGCGCAATGCGCTCAGCACTGCCTCTGCCAATCTCAAGGCCGCCGAAGCCGAACGCGCGCAGGCTGCTGCCAACCGGACCGCGGCAATCGGCACGCGCAACGCCAACCGCGTCCTGATCGACAACACCACGCCCGGAACGCATCCCGAAGTGCTCGCCGCGCGGGCGGCGCGCGATCAGGCCCGGCTGAACCTCGATCGAATGGTAATCCGCGCGCCGATCGACGGTGTGGTGTCGCGCCGTCAGGTGCAGCCGGGGCAAAGGGTACAGGCTGGCGCCATGCTGATGCTGATCGTGCCGACGCATGCCGCCTATGTCGATGCCAACTTCAAGGAAGTGCAGCTTGAGAAGGTCCGCCCCGGACAGAGCGTGACACTCACCTCCGACCTTTACGGCGGCAAGGTCGAGTATCGCGGCACTGTCGTCGGCTTCTCTGGCGGGACCGGCTCGGCCTTCGCCGTTGTCCCGGCTCAGAACGCTACCGGCAACTGGATCAAGGTGGTCCAGCGCCTGCCGGTGCGGATCAGGCTCGACCCGAAGCAGCTTGCCGAGCATCCGCTGCAGGTCGGCCTGTCGATGACCGCGCGCGTCGACGTCTCCAACTGATCCTCGGGGGCAAGTCTCATGGCCAGCGCCGCAAGCGACGGACCCGTCATCCGGCCCATGACCGGCGCGAAGCTGATCCTGGCCGCGATCATCATCGGTCTCGGCAATTTCCTCGTCGTGCTCGACACGACGATCGCAAATGTCTCCATCCCCACCATCGCCGGATCGCTGGGCGTATCGCCGTCACAGGCGACCTGGGTCATCACATCCTATGCGGTGGCCGAGGCCATCACCGTGCCTCTGACAGGTTTTCTGGCCCGAAGGTTCGGTGGCCTGCGAGTGTTCATCACCTCTTACATTGCGTTCGGAGCGATCTCCATATTGTGCGGCCTGTCCCCCACGCTGGGCATGCTGATCGCCGGGCGCGTGCTGCTGGGCCTTGCCGGCGGCACGATCATTCCCTTGTCGCTCACCCTCCTGCTGCGCATCTTCCCGCCTGAGAAGGCCACGGTCGGCACCATCATCTGGGCGATGACCACTACGGTCGCGCCGATCGCCGGGCCGATCCTCGGCGGGATCATCTCGGACAATATCGGCTGGGAGTGGATCTTCTTCATCAATGTGCCCCTGGCCTTCGCAGGCGGTCTGGGCCTCATCTACCTGATGCGCGGTCAACCCGACCCTGTCGCGAAAGCGAAGGTGGACGGCGTCGGGCTGGGCCTCCTCATCGTCTGGGTCGGCGCGCTGCAGATCATGCTCGATGAGGGACGCAACCTCGATTGGTTCGCGTCCGCCGAGGTTCGCCTGCTGGCCGTCGTCGCCGCGATCGGCTTTGTCGCCTTCCTAATCTGGGAACTCACCGAGAAGGAACCGATCGTTAACCTGCGGGTGTTCCGGCATCGCGGCTTCGTCGCGGCATCGCTGACTTATTCGGCGGCGTTCGGCGCGTTCTTCGCCACGGTCGTGCTCATCCCGCTCTGGCTTCAGCAGAATATGGGCTATACCGCGACATGGGCCGGTTACGCGACCGGCATCATGGGTATCCTGGCCGTGTTCTCCTCACCGCTCATCGGCAAGGCGGCCGAGAAGATCGATCCGCGCCTTATCGTGTTCGTCGGCGTCATGGGGCTTGGCGCCATCGCTGCCTGGCGAACCGGCTTCACCCCTGACATCACCTTCGGCCAGATGGCCTGGCCCATGCTACTGACGGGGCCGTTTCTGATGATGTTCTTCATCCCCGTGACGGGCTTGTGCATCTCCAGCGTCGAGAACCACGAACAGGCCGATGCCGCGGGCATCTCCAACTTCATGCGCACCGTCGCCGGCGCCTTTGCCGCAGCCCTCGTGCAAACCGGCTGGAACAATGCAGGACGAGAAAATCAGGCGGAGCTGGTCGGCGCCATGACGCAGGATCGCGCCACGCTGGACACGATGATGGCCGACGGAACCTCGCAGGAAGCCGCAACCGCCATGCTTACCGGCATGGTCCAGGGCCAAAGCACCATGCTTGCGACGCTCGACATGTTCGCGATGCTTGCCATCTGTTTCGCATTCGCTGCCATGCTGATCTGGCTGGTGCCGAAGCCTAAAGGACCGCTCGATATGAGCGGCGGCCACTAGGCGCCGCCGCCGATGGTTTCTGTTCGTGGATATTGCCCTTACGGGCTGTAGGATGACGTTCGTGACCACTGTTCACCGTGTCGCCTGTTCCCAATCCGAACGTGTCGTCTGGGTGTGCGAGGAGTTGGAGCCGCCCCACACGCTTATGCCCTATGATCGCGAGGCCAGGACACACGACGCGCTTTCTGAATACAGGCATCTGCATCCTATGGTTGTCGCGCCCGTAGTCATCGATGAACCGCTGGTACTGGTGGCACTGGTCCCCGACCGGGCAACGCAAATCTTCGAACGCGGCCGGGCCCATAGGGACAACCTCTATATCTGCGACATCCACAATCTGAGGGTGGTCGAAGGTAGACGTTTCGCCGACGCCTCGATCGTCGCGCAACTACATTGGAATGGTGCGCTCCGTCGCGACCTTGAAGTTGCAAGGGCAGAATTGCTGCGGTCAAATTGAGTAGAAGTGTTGCCCTTTGACATACGCCAGCTTCGCTATGCCATCGCGGCGGCCGATCATGGCAGTCTTTATCGCGCTGCGCGAGCACTGGAAGTCGAGCAATCGACACTTAGCAGGAATATCCTCAAACTGGAACGAGTGGTCGGGGTCAAGATATTCGAGCGCTCCCGCGCGGGGGTTACTATGACGATTGCGGGCGCACAGTTCATCCGCAACGCCCGGCCAATGATCGACAGCGCCGACAAGCTGGTAGCGACCATGCGCGCGGCGAGTCAGGGCCGCGCCGGTGGGCTCATGGTCGGGCACAACAGCGCCATATCCGCGGGCAAGCTGCGGTCGACAATCCTATGCTGGCGTGGTGCTCACCCCGATGTCGATCTGGACGGGGTGGAAGCCGCCCGGGGGACGCTGCTCGCCGGTCTGGACAAGGGCGAGATCGACATTGCGATCCTCGTGGGCGAAATGGCACGCAACGACATTCGGCGCGAATCCTTCTGGAGCGAGCGCGTGCTGGTGGCCCTGCCAGCCAGCCATAGGCTCGCCGAGCGCGAAATCATCCATTGGACCGATCTGCGCGGCGAGCGATTCCTGCTGCCCGCCAGCGATCCCGGCCCGGAAATCCGCGACATGCTGCTGGGCCGTTTGGCGGTGTCGGGGATGCAGCCGGACATCAGGATGCACCAGGTCAGCCGAGAGGGCATCCTGAGCGTGCTGGGCGGCGGGCTCGGCCTCTCGGTCGTCTGCGAAGGCGGGACCGGCGCCCGCTATCCCGATGTGGTCTATCGGCCGGTGCATGGCGAGCAGGGGCCGGTGATGATCGCCTTTTCGGGATATTGGCGGAAGGACAACGGCAATCCCGCGCTACGGCGGTTCCTCGCCTTCGTGCGCGACCGCTACGGGCTTGCCTTCGATATTCCCTGACCCTGGCGCTGCGCCTTCGCAAACGCCCGATCGGTCGCCATGAAGCGGGCGAGCATGGGCGCGACCAGCTTCTCCAGGGCGACGGGCTGTTGCCGGGTCTCGGCGGCGAGCACGGCGGCATAGGCTTGCAAGTCGCGGTGGACGGCGGCGGGCAGCTCCACGCTTATCTTGACCGGGCGGTCGTCGGCCAGCGGCCCCAGCTTCAATTTCGTCATCGTGTCGCTCCGATCGGTTCAAGCACGAGATCGCGGGTGATGACCACGCGCAAGGGATGGCCCGGCCGGATGGTGAGCGTCGGCTGCACATTGAGCTGGCGGCGCACGATCTGCTGGCCGGTCTGATTGATGGTGTCCTGCGTGCCCCGGCGCAGGGCGCGAATGAGATCGTCGTCGCTGTCGGCGGCCAGCTCGGTCCCCATGCCGAGCAAGGTCGAGATGGCGGCGGCTTTCAGCATATTGCCCCAATGCTGGTTCACGCGGTCCTGTAGCCCCGCGAAACCGGCCGGATCGGCGCCGGGCTGGCGCTCGAGAACGATCGAGCGGCCGTCCGGCAATATCAGCCGGTCCCAGGCGAGCAGCACGCGGGTCTGTCCGGTGGCGATCTCGGAGTCATATTCGCCGATCAGCCGTGCGCCCTGGGGAATGAGCAGGATGCGCCCGGTCGGGCTGTCATAGACATTCTGCGTCACCTGGGCGGTGATCTGGCCCGGAAGATCGGAACGGACGCCGGTGATAAGCGCGGCCGGGATGATGCTGCCGGCCTGCACGATGTTGGGCGATGCCGGCGCTGTCAGCCTCTCAACGCTCACCGTGCGCTGGTTGGACGCCTGCGCCATGAAGGCGCGCTTGCCGGCCTGGTCGCCCTGGGGCGCCGTTCCATCCGGCTGTAGAAGGACGGGGGAATCCGGCGCGGCGCCGATCGTCGGTGCGGCGGCCGTGCCGCTCGTCGCGCCGCCGAGGAACAGGCTGGCGGTTCGGGCCGCGTCGCGCTCCTGCTGGGCGCGCTGCCGGGCGGCTTCGGCCGCCTGCGCGCGGGGATCGGGTTGTCCGGCCCCCATAGGTGGGACGGCCACGTTCTCGCCGCGCTGCTGCGCCGACAGGATCGGCCGCCCAAGGTCGCCGGGGAGCGGCGCCCCAAGCTTCGGCACCTGGCTATAGTCCTTCGGGCCGGACGTGATGTTTTCGGCCGCCGCCCTGTTCTCGGTGCCGTAGAGTTCCTGCCGTTCACCCTTGTCGGCGGGATTGAGCGCGTAGAGCAGCGCGCCGCCAATGCCGAGGCCGGCGGCAGCGCCGAGCGCGGCGAGCGCCTTCTTCGACAGGCGCATGACGCGCGGCGGATCACCGCGAAGCTGGAACACGCGCGGATCGGCAGGCGTAGGCTGCGGCGCTGCCTGCGGTGCGGGCTGCTGCGGAACGGGTTGTGCGGGCGTGCCGGCGGGATCGCTCACGGCCGCCCCCTGCGCGCTTCATCGCGCACGATCCGCACGCGCCGCTCGGTGCGACGATCGCCCAGGCGCAGCTCGGCGGCGGCGAACAACCGGTCCACCACCATGTAGCGGCCCTGGACGCGGTAGTTGACCAGTTCGGCGTCGCCGGCCGCGCCGGTCACGAACAGCGGCGGCATCTCGCCCTGCGAGATCTCGGCCGCGAACTCGATGAACACCTGCCGGCCGTCGTCAAACGCACGGGCTGGACGCCAGGCCACGCGGTCGCCCTCGATCCGGTAGCGGAAATTGAGCGCGGCGATGTCGAGGCCGGTGGCGACCGGGGCGGATGATGCAGCGGCGGCGTTGGCGCCGCGCAGCGCGATGAGGCGGTCTTGCGGATAGGTCCAGCTCACCGACGCCATGTAGGTCGAAGGCGTGGCGCGCAGTTCCAGATGATAGGTGCGCCGGTCGGTGTTCACGACCAGGTTCGTGGAAATGTCAGGCCGGGTGGGCTTCGCGAGGATATGCACGCGCGCCGTGGGGCCGCTGCCGCTCACCGTATCGCCGATGATCCAGCGCACGGTGTCGCCGGCCGCGACCGGCCCTGGCCCCACGAGTTGCTCGCCTTCCTGCAAGGCAATGTCCGTGACCTGGCCGGGCGCGGTATAGACCTGATAGAGCGCGCCTTCGGTCCAGGGATATTGCTGGATGGCGTTCACATAGCCGTCGCGGGTAGGCTGGATGCGAGCGGCGGCGTTAGCCGCGCCGACGCGCTGGCGCGGATCGGCGGGCTCGGACGACCGAGCGCCGGCCGCGACCGGCTTCAACTGGCCGGGGAGCGGCAGCGGCTCGGGGATCGTCACCACCTCGACGGCGCGCGGCGGTTCGGGAGCCGGCGTCGCTGCGATCTCGAGCGGCGGCACGTTGGCCGTCTTGGCCGACGTAGCGGCGCAAGCGCCGAGCGCGGACGCGGAAATGAGCAAGGCCGGCATGACGGCCTTCCTCAATCGGGGATTTCTCATTGGGCCAGTTCCTTGCTCCAGTTGATGGCGTTGACGAAGACCCCCAACGGGTTCTTGCGCAGCGCGTCGGGGGTGCGCGGGGTCTGCACGGCGATGGTGAGGATCGCTGACCAGCGGGTCGTCTCGGCGAGACTGCCGTCCTGATAGTGGCGCTCGGTCCAGGCGACGCGGAAGCTGTCGCCCGAGGCGCGGATCACGCTCGACACGTCCACCGCGACCTGCACCTTGCCGACTTGCGCAAAGGGGTCGTTGTTGCGGGCGTGGTCGTTCAAGGCCATCGCGCCCTTGTCGGTCGTGAAGTCGTAGGCGCGCAGCCAGTTCTGGCGGACGATGATGGGATCGGCCGGTATGCTCCTGACCTGCTCGATGAAGCGGGCCAGGTGAAACGCGATCTGCGGGTCGCTCGGCCGGTAGCTCGCTTCGGCCGGTGCGACCGCCTGCGCCTCGCCCAGCTTGTCCACCTGAACAACCCAGGGGACGATATGGCCGCGTGCCGATTGCCACACGAGGCCGGCGGCAAGCCCGCCCGAGAGGGCAAGCGCGCCGAAGAAGGCAAGGCGCCAGTTCTTCGCCTGCACGCGGGCGGAGCCCATGCGGTCGTCCCATACCTGCGCGGCGCGCTGATAGGGGGTGACGGGTTCGGGGGTCTGGCCGTAGCGGATAGTGGGGCGTCGGAACATTGCAGATCAATCCTTCTGGCTGAGATCGACCGACGCGCCGCCGCCGCCGCCGTCACCACCGCGCAGGGTGTGGGCGGCGACGGTGGCGCCGTGGGTCATGGTCTGGCGGCGCTTCATGGCTGCGGCCCAGGCCGGCGGGCCATCGGGCGATGACGACGGCGGTGTGGCGCCGCCGCTGATCGTGTCCCCGGTTGCGGTGACGGCAGCGCGGCCGCCCGAGCGATAGCTGTCCTTGAGCGATGCAGCGGCCTTGCGCAGCGGCGACATGGCGGCCCCGGCCGCCGCCCTGCCGATGCCGCCCGCGCCTCCGGCGACGGCCGCCGTGCCGGTCTTGCCGGCCGAGCCCAGCGCATAGGCGCTCGATGCCGCGCCGGACGTGAACGCTGCGCCCCTGGCCGCACCGCCGATGGCGCCTGCCGCCGCGCCAGCGCCGAGACGGGCGGCGGCGGCGCCTCCGACCAGCGCACCGCCCGCGGCGAGCGCGGTCCCGGCCGCGGCGCCCGCGCCGAGCGCGGGGCCGCCCGAGACGATGCCGTTGGCGATCGACGGGCCGAAGATGGCGAGGCCGAGCAATGTCAATGCCGCGAGCGCGATCGCCATGACCTGTTCCATGTCCGGCTCGACCACGACGGGCGTGTCGGTGAACTGGCTGAACAGGGTCGTGCCGATCCCGGTGATGACGGCCAGGACCAGCACCTTGATTCCGGTCGAGACGATATGCCCCAAGACCTTTTCGGCCATGAAGGCGGTCTTGCTGAAAAACGCGAAGGGCAGCAGCACGAAGCCGGCGAGCGTCACCAGTTTGAACTCGATCAGGACGATGAAGACCTGCACGGCGATGATGAAGAAGGCGAGGACGACGATCAGCCAGGCCACGAGCAGAATCAGAATCTGCGCGAAGTTGGCGAACAGGCCGACCGGCCCCATCAAGTCCTCGGTCGCGTCGAGCAGCGGCGCTCCGGCGTCGAGGCCGGTCGCCGCGATGCTGCCCGGCTTCATGAACTCCGCGAGGCTGAGGGCATCACCACTCGCCTTGAGCCCCAGCCCCGCGAAGCTCTCGAACACGATGGTCGCAAGCGACTGGAAATTGCCGATGATGAAAGCGAAGGCGCCGATGTAGAGCGTCTTCTTCACGAGGCGCTGGATCACATCCTCGTCGGCGCCCCAGGCCCAGAACAGGGCGGCGATCGTCACGTCGATCGCAATGAGCGTCGTGGACAGGAAACCGACCTCGCCGCCGAGCAAGCCGAAGCCTGAATCTATGTAGCTGGTGAAGACGCCCAGGAAGGTGTCGATGATGCCTGTGTCGTCCATCACCGCTCGTCCTTGCCGAAGAAGCGGCGGCGCTTCGCTTCCCAGGCGGCTTCGCATCCGCTGTCGGGCATGGTGAGCGTCCGGCAGCGGCGCATATCGACGGTGATTGGGTCGGGCGCGCTTTCGCGCGCTACCGGCGGCGACGCGGCCGGTTCGGGACGGCGGGAAGCCGAAACGACGGCCACCGTCATCATCATGCCGGCCAGCGCCGCGCCGCCAGCGATCTTCATGGTGCGGCTCATGTCAATCGCGGTTGCGGAAGCGGCGGAAGCGTTCGCGCGCCTCCGCTTCGATCGCGGCGTTGCGCGCGGATTCGAGCGCCTGCGCCCGGCCCTGCGCCGCTACGGCGGCGGTAAGGTCGGCGAGCTGCTGCGATTGCAGGGCGAGAAGCTGGTTGCCCGCCTGCGTCGCCTGGAGCGCGCCGGTCGCCGACTGGCTGGCCGAGACCAGGCTGTCCATCGTGGTGCGGGCGCCGTCGATATTGCCGACGACGCCCGCCTGCACGCGCAGCGCGTCCTCCAGCGCGCCCACGCTATCCTCCCAGCGGGCGTTCGCGTTGGCGACCATCCGGGCATGATCGCCGGTTACGCCTGTGCCCTTGTAGCGGTCGGTGAAAGCCTGCTGGATGTTCTGCACATCATAGGCGATGCGCTGCGCTTCCCCGAGAAGCTGCTGGGTGCGCTGCACCTGTTGCTGCAACTGCTGGAGCGAACTGAACGGCAGGTTGGCGAGATTGCGCGCCTCGTTGATGAGGCTGGTGGCCTGGTTCTGGTTTTGAGTGATCTGGTTGTTGATCTGCTGGAGCGCGCGGGCCGCCTGCAAGACGTTGGAAGCGTAGTTGGTCGGGTCATAGACGATCCCGCCGAACTGCGCGTAGGCCGGCATGGGCGCGACGACGGGCGCGACGGCCGAGGCGGCGACGGCGCCGGCCAGGATGGCGCGGCGCAGGGGGAAGCGGATCATAGGGGAAACTCCTGCTGCGGTTGATCGGGATCGGGGGGAAGAAGGTCGGCGGCCCAGGCGAGCCCGCGATGCCGCAGCCATTCGGCGGCGAACGCGGCCTGGCCGTGGACGGCGATGATGTCGGCGATGGCGAGCTGGTCGGCCTTGGCCGAGGCGGCGGCGAAGGCCAGCGCGACCTCGCCCAGCCCCAGCTCGAACAGCCGGTTTCCCCGCCGCGACTGGCAGTAATAGTCGCGCTTGGGTGTCGCCCGGCTGAGGATTTCGATCTGCCGGGCATTGAGCCCGAAGCGTTCGTATATCTCCGCGATCTGCGGCTCGACGGCGCGCTCGTTGGGAAGCAGGATGCGCGTCTGGCAGCTCTCCACGATCGCGGGCGCGACCGCGCTGTCCTTGATCTGCGCGAGCGATTGGGTGGCGAAGACGACGCTGGCGTTCTTTTTCCTGAGCGTGACCAGCCACTCGGAAAGCTGCTTCGCAAAGGCCGGCGATTTGAGCGCGAGCCAGCCTTCATCGATGATGATGAGAGTCGGGCTCCCGTCGAGCCGGCCCCCGATGCGATGGAACAGGTAGGACAGCACGGCCGGGGCCGCGCCGCTCTCCATCAGCCCTTCGGTCTCGAACGCCTGGATCGCCGCCTCGCCCAGCCGCTCGGATTCGGCGTCGAGCAAGCGCCCCCAGGGGCCGCCGACGCACCAGGGCGCGAGCGCCTGTTTGAGCTGCTGGCTCTGGAGCAGGACGGCGAGGCCCGTCAGCGTGCGTTCGGGCGGCGGCGCGCTGGCGAGCGAAGTCAGCGCCGTCCAGATATGTTCCTTCGCCTGGGGATCGACGGTGACATTCTCGGTGTCGAGGATGGCGGCCAGCCATTCGGCCGCCCAGGCGCGCTCGGCCGCCTCGTCGATCCGGGCCAGGGGTTGCATGGCGACGGTCGCGTCATCATCCGACAGCCCGCCGCCCAAATCCTGCCAGTCGCCGCCCATGCCGAGCGCGGCGGCGCGGATCGAGCCGCCGAAGTCGAAGGCGAAGACCTGGGCGTTCTCATAGCGCCGGAACTGCATCGCCATCAGCGCGAGCAGGACGCTCTTGCCGGCGCCGGTCGGCCCCACGATCAGCGTATGGCCGACATCGCCGACATGAAGGGAAAACCGGAACGGGGTGCTTCCTTCGGTCTTGCCATAGAGCAAAGGGGGCGCACCGAAATGTTCATCCCGTTCCGGCCCCGCCCATACCGCTGACAGGGGGATCAGGTGGGCGAGATTGAGGGTGGAGATCGGCGGTTGCCGGACGTTGGCGTAGGTGTGGCCGGGGAGACTCCCCAGCCATGCCTCGATCGCGTTCATCCCTTCGGGGATCACGGTGAAGTCGCGGCCCTGGATGACCTTTTCAACCAGCCGCAGCTTCTCGGCCGCAATGGCGGGATCGCGATCCCATACGGTGACGGTCGCCGTCACATAGGCCATGCCGGCATAGTCCGCGCCCAGCTCCTGCAGGGCGGTGTCGGCGTCGGCGGCCTTGTTCGAGGCGTCGCTGTCGAGCAGCGTGGATGCCTCGTTGGTCATCACTTCCTTCAAGATCGCCGCGACGCTCTTGCGCTTGGCGAACCACTGGCGGCGGATGCGGGTCAGCAGCTTGGTCGCGTCGGTCTTGTCGAGCATGATCGCGCGGGTGGACCAGCGATACTCGAAAGCGAGCCGGTTCAGCTCGTCGAGCAGTCCGGGGAAAGTGACGCTCGGGAATCCGATGACGGTGAGCGTGCGAAGGTGGTGATCGCCCAGCTTCGGCTCCAGCCCGACGGTCAGCGGCTCGTCGGCGAGCAGCGCGTCCAGGTGCATCGGAGTTTCCGGCACGCGCACGCGCTGGCGGCGGGTCGAGATCGTGCTGTGCAGGTAGGTCAGCGTCTCGGCGTCATCGAGCCAGCCGACCTCGGGCACGAAGCCTTCGACAAGATTGAGAACGCGGTCGCTGCGATCGGTGAACCCCTTGAGCAACTCCCACGGATCGACGCCCGTGCCGGAACGGCCTTCATAGAGCCAGGTTTCGGCGCGGGCGGCGTCTTCGGCTGGCGGCATCCACAGCAGCGTCAGATAATAGCCGCTCTCGAAATGGCGGCCTTCCTCACGGAACTGTTCGCGGCGCTCCATGTCGACGAGCGCCGACACGGGATCGGGAAATTCCGATTCCGGGTAGTCGAGCGCGGGCGTGCGCTGCGCCTCGACGAAGATCGCCCAGCCCGAACCGAGACGGCGCAGCGCATTGTTGAGCCGCGCCGTGGTGGCGACCAGCTCGGCCGGCGTCGCGCTGTCGAGATCGGGGCCGCGAAAGCGCGCAGTCCTTTGAAAGCTGCCGTCCTTGTTGAGAACGACGCCCTCGCCGACCAGGGCGGCCCAGGGCAGGAAGTCGGCCAGGTGGGCCGCGCGGTTCCTGTATTCGCGCAGGCTCATCATGGCTGCATCCACGTCGGATAGCGAAGGTGACGGCGGGCCACGTCCACGAATTGCGGATCGCGGCGCGCGGCCCATACGGCGAAGACATGGCCGATCGCCCAGATGGCGAGGCCCGCGATCCAGAGGCGCAGGCCGAGCCCGATCGCGCCCGCCAGCGTCCCGTTGACGATGGCGAGCGAGCGCGGGGCGCCGCCGAGCAATATCTGCTCGGTCAGCGCCCGGTGAACCGGCGCGAAATAGCCCGCGATCGGTTCGCCCTGATCGGCCGCGCCGGTCATGCGATCAACGCCCCGCCGCCGAACGAGAAGAAGGTGAGGAAGAAGGAGCTGGCCGCGAAAGCGATGCTGAGGCCGAACACGATCTGGATCATTCGCCGCGACCCGCCGTTCGTGTCGCCGAAGGCCAGGGTCAGGCCGGTGACGATGATGATTATCACCGCGACGATCTTGGCGACCGGCCCCTCTATGCTTTCGAGGATCGACTGGAGCGGAGCTTCCCACGGCATCGACGATCCGGCCGCGTGCGCCGGCAACGCATAGAGCAACCCGGCGGCGGTGATTCCCGCATGGCCGAGGCGGTCGAGCATGGTGCCGCCCAGCAGGCGGCGCTTGGTGTCCTTCTTCATGACAAGTCTCCCGGTGGGGTGGTGGAAAGCGGCGCGAGGCGGTAGTCGCCGGTCGCGGGATCGAGCCCGGCGACGCGGGCCAGCTCGGAAAGCCGGCGGCCGTGTCCGTCGCGGACCAGCACGGCGATCAGGTCGATGGTCTCGGCCAACAGCGCGCGGGGGACCGTGACGACGGCCTCCTGGATGAGCTGCTCCATGCGGCGCAGCGCGCCGAGCGCCGTTCCTGCGTGGATGGTGCCGACACCGCCGGGGTGTCCCGTCCCCCAGGCTTTGATGAGGTCCAGCGCCTCGGCCCCGCGCACCTCGCCGATGGGGATGCGGTCGGGACGGAGGCGCAGCGAGGATCGGACAAGATCGGACAGCGAGGCGACGCCATCCTTCGTGCGCATGGCGACCAGGTTGGGCGCGGCGCATTGCAGCTCGCGCGTATCCTCGATCAGCACGATCCGGTCTGGCGTGCGAGCGATCTCCGCCAGGAGCGCATTGACCAGCGTCGTTTTGCCGGCGCCGGTGCCTCCCGCGACAAGGATGTTGGCGCGCGACGCCACGGCCTCACGCAGCGCGCCGGCCTCGGCCGGCGACATGATCCCGGCCGCCGCATAGTCATCGAGCGTGAAGATCGCGACGGCGGGCTTGCGGATAGCGAAAGCCGGCGCCGCGACGATCGGCGGCAGCAACCCCTCGAACCTCTCGCCGCCCTCGGGCAGCTCGGCCGAGACGCGGGGGCTACGCGCGTGAACCTCGGCGCCGACATGGTGGGCGACCAGGCGAACGATGCGCTCACCGTCCGCCGCGCCCATCGTCATGCCGGTGTCGGAAATCCCCTCGCCGAGCCGATCGATCCAGAGCCGGCCGTCAGGGTTCAGCATCACCTCGATGACGGCGGAGTCTTCGAGCCAGGATGCGATCGACGGCCCCAGCGCCGTGCGCAGCATCCGCGCGCCGCGCGTGAAACCTTCGGATCGGATCGGCTGGATGGACAAGAAACGGCCCCTGAAATGGGCCGGGCGACCAACCGCCCGGCGTCAGGGGCACATCAAGAGGGACAGGAAATCGCGCGGTGCAACAGTTGCCTCGCGGCGTAGTAGAGGCGGCGGCAGATACTTACCCGGTGCGGATCGGCGTCTTGCCGATATGGCCGGGCAGAAGCCGATTATTCCGAATCGGCGGGGGGCTGCGGCCAGACATCCTCGGGGATTTCGTCGAGCAGGCTCTTGCCGCTGGCGTAGCGTCGACCGAGCGTTTCGACGAAGCCTTCATAGCGTTTGCGGCCTTTCACCTGTGCGGTGGCCTGATCCTCGTCGGGAAGCGGCGGCGTCACCGACAGCCAGAAGCGGACGAACAGCGCCAGTGCCTCGGTGGTCAGGCCGGTGTTGCGTTCAAGCCGCTGGACTTGGCGCGAGAGGCGGTCGAGCCGGCGCGCGAAGGCCGCCTCCATCCGGTCGGCGCCGTCCGGTGACATATATGACGCGACGGCCGCCTCCACGATCGCCGAGCGCGATATGCGCCGCCGGATCGCCAGCTCGCTCACCTGGCGGGCCAGCTCGGGCGGGAAATAGACATTGAGCCGGACGCGCATGGGCCGCTCCTACAGTTCGATGCCGTCGCCGGGATCGAGCGACGCCTGCCGAGCGATCCCGCGCATCCGCTGGCGGCGCACTGCGGCGGCCTGGCGCGCGGCTTCCTCGGGATCGTCCTCGACGATGGAAAACTCCTGCGCGGGCGGTGCGTCCGTCGTCTCCTTCACGATCGCCACATGGTCGGGCAGTTCGGGCTCGCGACGCAGGCCGGCGTTTGCCTCGTCCTCCTGCGCGCGGACGATCTTCTCCACCTCGGCCGGATCGGCGGCGGCGACCATCCCGGTCCAGTCGTCGGCCTGGGGCGTGCCTGCCGCCGGGACCGGCGCGGTCATGATCCGCTCGGCGAAACGCTGATCCTGAAAGTAGCGCGCCTTCTTCGCGCGGATCGGATGCACGCCCGCGACCATGACGATTTCGTCGTCGGGCGGGAGCGACATCACCTCGCCGGGAGTGAGAAGCTGGCGCGCGGTCTCGGAGCGCGACACCATCAAATGCCCGAGCCAGGGCGACAGCCGATGTCCAGCATAGTTCTTCATCGCCCGCATTTCGGTCGCGGTGCCGAGCGCGTCCGACACGCGCTTGGCGGTGCGCTCGTCGTTGATGGCGAAGCTCACCCTGACATGGCAGTTGTCGAGGATGGCATTGTTGGGACCATAGGCGCGTTCGATCTGATTGAGCGATTGGGCGATCAGAAACGACTTCAATCCGTAGCCCGCCATGAACGCCAAAGCCGACTCGAAGAAGTCCAGGCGGCCCAGCGCGGGAAACTCGTCGAGCATCAGCAGCACGCGATGGCGCTTGCCCGATGGGTTCAGTTCCTCTGTGAGCCTGCGGCCGATCTGATTGAGCACCAGGCGAATGAGCGGCTTGGTCCGCGAGATGTCGGACGGCGGCACGACCAGGTAGAGCGTCGCCGGCCGCTCGCCTTCGACAAGATCGGCGATGCGCCAATGGCAGGCGCGTGTGACCTGCGCGACGACGGGATCGCGGTAGAGTCCGAGAAACGACATGGCGGTCGAGAGCACGCCCGATCGTTCATTCTCCGACTTGTTCAACAATTCCCTGGCCGCGCTGGCGACGACGGGATGCACGCCCGCTTCGCCCAGGTGCGGCGTCGCCATCATTGCCGCCAGCGTCTGTTCGATCGTGCGGGCCGGATCGGACAGGAAGGCCGCAACGCCCGCCAGGGTCTTGTCGGGTTCGGCGTAAAGCACATGCAGGATCGCGCCGACCAGCAGCGCGTGCGATGTCTTCTCCCAATGATTGCGCTTCTCTAACGATCCTTCCGGGTCCACCAGCACGTCGGCGACGTTCTGCACGTCGCGGACCTCCCACTGACCGCGCCGCACCTCCAGCAGCGGGTTATAGGCGGCCGATGCGGCGTTGGTCGGATCGAACAGCAGGACGCGGCCGTGCTGCGAGCGGAAGCCTGCGGTGAGCGTCCAGTTCTCCCCCTTGATGTCGTGGACGATGCAGCTCTCCGGCCAGGTCAAAAGCGACGGCACGACCAAACCGACGCCCTTGCCCGATCTTGTCGGCGCGTAGCACAAGACATGCTCGGGGCCGTCGTGGCGCAGATAATGGATGCCGAGCTTGCCCAGCATCACGCCATCCGGGCCGAGCAAACCGGCTGACTGCACCTCCTTCACGGACGCCCAGCGCGCCGAGCCATAGGTCTCGGCGTTCTTCAACTCCCGCGCGCGCCAGACCGACATACCGATGGCGACGATGATCGAGATGACGCCGCCGGACGCCGCGATGAACGCGCCGGTCTCGAATATCTCGGGTGCATATGCGTCGAACGAGAACCACCACCAGAAGAAGGCCGGCGGCGGATAGACGGGCCAGCCGAAAGCCGTGAACCAGGGCGGGCCAAGCTCGGGCTGATAGGCCAGCGCGGCGGCCGTCCATTGGGTCGCGCTCCATATCGCTATGAGCGCGATCAGGAACACGGCGATGACCTGGCCCCAAAGGATTTTGGTTGCGGACATTGAAATTCTCCTTGTTCAAATGCCGAGGCCGCGCTGGCGGCCCAGCGTCCAGTCGATGCCGCCGCCGTCGCGCATGACGCCTGACACCTGGCGGCCAAGCTGGCGTTCCAGGCCGTTCGACCAGGGCACGAGGCTGAACCCGAGTCCGTTGTCGATCATGGCGAAGCGGCCGGACGTGAGGGCGAGGCGCTGGCGGCAAATGCCCGCGACCTTCCCGCCTGCCGCTGCGGGCCGATATTCAAGGCCGGTCTCGGCGGCGATGCGCGCGCCGGCCGCGTCCAACTCGCGGCGCCGCAATGTGTCGAGAAGGCCGCGCTGGAGAACCACGCGCTCGCCGAAGCGCCGCGCCAGCCCTTCGCGGACAAGATGGTCGGTGCGCCCGTCCATCGCGCGCCGCACCTCGGCGCCGAAGCCGCCCTCCGCGATGCCGGTCCCCCGCTCGATCAGCCGATGGTCGAGCCAGGTCGCGCCCGGCGCTTTTACCTGAGCGGCAAGGTCGAGATCGGAACGGGTGGCGAGGAACAGCGTCGGCTTCTGCTCGCCCGGCCTGCCGATGGCGCGCAGCTCGACGATGCCGCCGATGTTGGGGCTGTGCTCCAGCGCCTCGATGCCGGGAAACCGGACATGATGGGTGCGCCCGTCCGTGCCGTCGATCACGGCATAGGCCGTGCCCTTCAACTCGTCGTGCAAGCCCTTGTCGATCAGCTTTCCGACGACGGGCTTTTCGGGCGGTGCGTCCACGACCGCATAGCTGTCGAGCGGCCGGTCCTGGCCGCGATCCCGCAATGCCTGGCCGATGGTTCGGATGATGTCGCCGCGCGTGCCCAGGTCGCGCAGCCTGGCTTGCGCGCTTGTCGCCATCACCCATTGACCGGGTTCGGCCTCGGCCGCGAGCCCCATCGTCTCAAGATATTGCAAGCGGCCGGTCATCAGCCGGCGCAAGCGCGGATCGTCCGGGCCGGGCCGTTCGGGACGAAGGTCGATCACGCCCAGCTCGTCGGCCGAGCGGCCGATCTCGGCATCGAGGCGGGTCCAGCGTTCGGCCGTCACCTCGCGGTCGAGCGCACGCTGGATTTCATGTTCGGGCTTCGGCCCGAGTTCGGCCTGGGCCAGTTCCTCGGCGCGCGAGCGCAAGCCGTGACTGATATAGTCGCGGCTGATTACGAGATCCTGCCCCTGGTCGTTGACTCCGCGCACGAGCAGATGAACGTGCGGGTTGTCGGTGTTCCAGTGATCGACCGCGATCCATTCGAGCCGCGTCCCGAGATCGGCTTCCATCTGCCGAACGAGATCGCGGGTATATTCGCGCAGGTCGGTGAGGTCCGCCGCGTCCTCGGGCGAGACGACGATCCTGAAATGATGCCGGTCGTCCTTGCAGCGATCGGCGAAGGCGCGATCGTCGGCGCCATCGCGGTTGGCGTCGAACATCCGCGCGGGCGATCCGTCGCGCGTGACGCCCTCGCGCTTGAGATAGGTAATGTGCGCGGATAGCGGCGCCTTCGGCTGCCCGTTTCGGTGGAAGCGGGTAACGGGCAGCATCTTGACCACCACGCGCCGGCCCGATCCGAACAGGCGGCTGCGGGCGAAGGCCGTGCGGCCCCGGCCGAAGTTCGATTGCCCGCGTCGGCGCGCTCCACCCCAGCCAGGGCGCCGGCCTCCACCGCTACGCGCGGCGACGCGCAGCACCTCGGCGACCAGGCCGCGCGCATTGCGCCCCTGTGCGCTGCTGCGCTTCGCCTTCCCCGGTCGGACGCGGAAATCGCTGTCCTCGGTCACGGCCGGCGCGCTTTCCGCCGAAAATGGCCTATGGTGCCATTCGGCGCTTTGAATTTGCTTGCTTTTTCCTTCCGAGCGGCACGCTCGCCGACCGACGCACCCGCATGAACCCCATGAAAAGCCTTGGCTTTTCGGGAAAATGGGGTGCGCTTTGTATCTTGCCGTCCCTTTCTTCGGCTTTCTCCTGCCCCTTCAGCCCCGCTCCTGACTGCAACCGACGATCTGAAACGGGGGACGGTCATTGCGATCGAGCCCCGCCAGACCGGCGAACGAACAGCGTCTCGGCGGCGGTTTCGCTGTCGCTCGAAAGGCGCTCCGTCTGCGCGGCCGTGGTGGGTTCGGCCGCAGCGCCATCGTCTTCGGCCGGCGTGCTGCTGGTGCTCGCGGCGACGCTCGGGCTGCGCACGAACAGCGCGGCGCGGCGCCAGGCGAAGGGATCGGGCAGCGTCGCGGCGGCAAGCTGCACGTCGCCCGAGCCGCCGATCATTGGCGCCAGCTTTGCGAGATAGGCGCGCGTTTCGGCGGGCAGCGGGCGGCCGCGCGACAGAAATTCTTCGTAGCGGCCCGGCCCCGCATTGTAGGCGGCCAGCATGGCGCTCGCGTCGCCATAGCGGTCGTGCATCGCGCGCAGATAGGCCGCGCCCGCCATGATGTTGTCGCGCACGTCGTAGGGGTCGACCCCGAGCCCATAGCGTGCGCGCAGGCTGGCCCATGTCGCGGGCATGATCTGCATCAGGCCCATCGCGCCCGCCGACGAAACAGCGCGGGAGTCGCCGTTGCTCTCGACGCGCATGACTGCCCATATCCAGCGTTCGGGAATGCCGAAGCGGCGCGCGGCTTCGGCGACATGACCGGCATAGGGATGATGCGCGGCCGATCGCTCGGCGGGCGCGTCCTGCGCCAACGCGGCGACGGGCGCAGCGCCCGGCGCGAGCAGCAGCAGAACCGCGAGCATGGCGGCCGACCCGCCCCCGCTTCGCCGCCAGCCTGCCAGCGTGCTCGCTCCGGCAAAGGGTGCGCGCGAAGCGCCGGCCGGGGGCCGCCCTTGACCTTCGCTCCGCGCGCCGCCCGGCCTGCGACCGAGCGGGACGGAGGGATGAGACGGACTTTCCGCGAACAAAGGGATGATCGGGGACGGCACCGATCAGCTCCGATCATCGCGCGGCTTGGGGCGCTTCCACGACAGCCGGAATGTCCGGCCATCATCATCGGCGCGGAACAGCACCGGCCGGAACGGCGACCCAAAGAGCGGGCTGTCGATCTCCAGTGCGATGTAGTCACCGGCGCGTTCGCCGACCCGTTTCCACGCGCCGCCGACTTCCGGGCCGTCCTCGTCGTCGAGGTGGATGCGATAGTCAGGCGCGTTCTCGGCGTCGCTCGGGTCGAGCGCGGCAAGCACGATCTGCTCGTTTATGCCGAACAGCCGAACGCGGCCGGCATAACCGTTGGCGATGGCTTCAAAGATATTCGTCGGCATGACCGATCTCCTTGGCTTCGGGGGTGGAAGGCGTTGGCGACGGCGTGCGCAGACGCAGCGGCGTTGCCCGGCCGATGACGGTCGAGGCCGGCAGCGGGCCGAAATAGCGGCCGTCCATGCTGTCGGCGGCGTCGGGGTTGAGCAGCAGCAGCTCGCCCGGTTGCAGCGTGCGGCAGCCCCGCCAGACGGGCAGCGGACGGCCCTGGCCGTCGCGCGCGCGGGCGCTGGCGACTGGCTGGGCGTCCACGCTCACTATGTCGCCGATCCGGCAAACCCGCTGGCCGGGCTTCGCCACGACATACTTCAACAGCGGCACACCCTCGGGCAGATAGCCGCGCGCCGAGAGCCAACGTGCCAACCGTTCGGGCGGCGTGACGGCGACCAGCGCGCCGGTGGGCGGATCACTGTCGGGATGGATGCGATAGAGTCCGATCGGCGCGCTGGCGCTGGCGTTCCAGATGAGGCGCGGAAACGGGTCGACGACGGCGATGGCGACGAACGACACCGCGAAGACGGATGCGGTGACAACCGTCGCGATGGCATAGCGGCGGCGCGTCATCCTTCGATCTCCCGGCGTTTGAGCCAGGCGCGATGGCGCTCCCTCGTGTAAGGACGCGGCTGCTGGCCGGCGGCGATGCGGTTGTGAACGTGGCGCCAGTGGTCCGGCGCGGCGTTGCACGGATCGACGCCCGCCAGTTCCACCGCGTCGATCGTGGCGAGCACCTGGGCGACCTTCGGCCAGCCTTCGATATGCAACAGGATGTCGCCGCCCGGCCGCACGAACGGCAGCGTCGTGTAGGCTTCGCCGTCGCCGACCGCCCGCACGACATCGATGCGCGAGCTGATCGTGCCGAAGTCGTTGGACGCCCAGCGGACGAAGGCGAAGATCGCGCCCGGCCGGAAACCCATGACGCGGGTGCGGCGCGTGACGATGCGCTCCTGGGCGACGCGGCCGAAGCGTATCCAGTGCTCCAGCTTCTTTTCGATCCAGTTGAGTTCGACTTCGGTCAACCGCGAACCGGCGGCCAGCGCCGTTGGGACGGTCGGCGTGCGGGCGGCTTGCGCCCGCTCCATCGCCTGGCGGCGCAACGCGGCTTCGAATCCGCTGAAATCTATGCGCTGCGGGCGCGCGGGATCGCTCATCGTTCGGCTCCTGAGTTGTCGGAAAAGGGCAGCAGCGCAGCGAGGCGCACGCTCGCTCGGCCATCACCGGGGCGATCCCCGAAGCGGCGGCGGCAATCCACAATCGCGGCGCGCGTTAGCAAGAATCCGAAGGATTCTTCTCTATTAGGATTGTTAGAAGGTGTGCGATTTCGCGAGGATTTCTGCGGGTTTGCGCAGGCTCGCGGTCCCCGATAGCACGACTCTCCGGTCCCTGATGGCACGAGTCCGGCGGTCCCTGATAGCACGAGCGCCATCACCGCTTATCCACAAGCCGGATGCCGACCCGGCGCATGGCGGCGTCGAACGGATCGACAGGGATCGGAACGAAGTTGAGCCGCTCGCGTCCGAGCGCATGTTCGAGCGTAAGGACATAGCCGGGGAGCGGCTGGCGCTGGACGATCCGGCGCAGGTCGTGCGCGAAATGCTTAAGCGGCGAGAGCGCGCCGGATTTGAGATGAAGGTGCGGAACGTCGAAGCTCCAGCCGCCGCTCTGCCGCCCGCCATGCTTGCGCACGATCCGGTAGAGCCAGCGTTCGAGCCCGCCGGTGAGATCGAAATACGCGCGGTCGATGGTGAGCACGAGCGCGCGGTCGAGCACGCCGGCATAGAACCAGTCGGGGACGATCAGCTCCAGCCCGAGCGGCCGCCCGGCGTCGTCGAGGCGTTCCTGCCATTCGTTGATCCATGAGAAGCGATGCCGGCGGCGCTGGTGCTGCTGGCGGATCGAGGTGGCGACAGTGGTGGATTGCAGCCGGTCGAGCGCGGCGCGCAGCCGCTCATAGTCGCGGGCGGACGTGCCCCGTCCGATGAACGTCAGAATCTCATGCGGGGTCGCCGCCATCAGCCGCGAGGTCGGGCGGCCGGCGTCGCGCGCCTCCACGAGCTGGCTGGCCGCCCATATCAGCACGTCGGCGTCCCATATCGTCGCCATGCCGTGTTCGGGGACGGCCTCGACCGAGATCCAGGTCGCTCCCATGCGGAAATCGATCGGCCGGACGCGTTTCGACTTGGCGAGGCTGAAAAACGGCCAGGCCATCAAGTCCTGCGCGTCACGCGCGGCCAGGTCGCCGGGGATCGAATGGAACAGGTCGAGCTGCGCGCGCTCCGCGCTGGCTCGTCTGCGCATGGGAGACGGCGCCGGATTCATCGACGGCTCTGCGCCAGCGCCGAATCCCGCCGAGGCATGAGATCGTCCTGGCCGGGATCGGAGGTGGAGTATTTGGTGCCGAGATCGGCCCAGGCGCGAAGGTCGTCCACCGAATAGACCACCCGGCCGCCGATGCGCCGATAGGCCGGGCCGGTGCCGAAATAGCGATGCTTCTCCAGCGTGCGACCGGACAGTCCCAGGAAGCGCGCCGCCTCCGGCGTCCGCAGGAAGCGCGGCGGCAGATTAACGGGCGAATGGGTCAAGGGGTGTCTCCTGCGGAATGTGGCGGCAGGAGGCGAACATGACGAACTATGTGCGGCGCTGTGGGGAACGAAGATTCGCAACCACGCCGATGTGCCCCCCCTTCGGTGGAGCGGTCGGGCAATTAGCAGATGTGCATAGTTGGCAGCAGCGGGCGGCAGTTTGCCCGCCCGACCCTCTCCATGCCGCTTATCCCCGATGTGCTAGGGGGCGGCCGACTGAACCGCTATAATCTTTATTCAGTGACGTCCGTCTTTAGCGTCTTCAAGATCAGGGGTAGATAACGATCTACCTGCTCCCTATCGCTTTTCTTTTCGCTTTCAGTAAGATCGGCGTAGGCTGTAGTGGCTTGCTTTTCCCAACGGCTTACAGCTTCAGCCGAAAACACGAGTGAGCCGTCCGGCCGCTTCTGGCCCTTCGAGTGCATGTAGAGCTGCCAGTGTGACCATCGCTCATGTTCGATAGCGGCTAACTGCTCTACAAGATCGCCAAGCACGGCTTCTATTTTTGCGCGCTCAATCATAATTAGATGAGCCCACTGGCAACTAGTTGATGGTAATGTTGGCCCAAGACTGTTAACTCACATGATTTACTATTCATGGCGGCATGCCACATGTGCGCCTCGCCAACAGGTCGGACCAAGTTGACTTTCACATACCTCTGCAAAACAGCGAATACTGCCGCTTTTTGCGGGTCAGGAGGCGGGATCGTTGGATCAGCTTTTTGTTCTTCAGACCGTTCCGGCTCATACGCCGGATCGAGGGGGAAGTCATAATCGGGGCGCGGAAAGTGAGTTGCTAGCGCCTGAAGGTCGGCGAGGGGTATGGGGGCGGCTGCCTTTCGAAGTGACACGAACGTCTTCACGTTCGTCTTGAACATAGGCCGCTGAGCCCACGGTCCTAACGATTGATCAATGTGAGCGTAGACACTGCCGGGGGTAACGTCTCCGAGAAGATTCGCGGCCGCGCCGCCTAACGCGTCGACGAATAGGCTTGTGAAAACGCCAGCGCCACCACCGGAAACTTCCATAGCATACTGCTCGGCGGTCGAAGCCGTGAGGATCGTCATGCCCTCTTTCACCTCGGCTACCGTTTGCTCCGGCCGGGTTCCAGCGACGCCGCTATGGCAACTATCGAGAATGACAATCTTGTTCTTGGCCGGCGACTTCCCCGCCAAAGTCATCAACTCGGCAAGGGACAGCCCATCATCACCTGACTTACATTCCGTGCCACAGAGAAAGCCTCCGGTATCCTCGATGTATCCATGTCCCGCGAAATAGAAGAGTGCGATTTCTGAGTCGTCAGCGAATAGTTCACGAACGGCATCTTTAAGCTGCGCTTTCTCAATCCGATCATTGCCGCTGGTGCCCGTCAATATTTTTGGCGTTGCAAAGTTAACTGTGCCATCGGCGTGCCGTTCGAGAACGCTTTTCACGGAATGGGCATCGTTCACACAACCACTAAGCAAGCCGATGTGGTCATAGTGATCTATGCCGACGATAAGAGCTTTCCGCACAATCGACTCCCCTCAGAGTGAATCGATGAAGTCGCTTATATTTTTGTCGCTCCAGGAATACGTGGCCACGCCGGGTATGTCAGTCCTATCGTTAGAATAAGCCCAAATGCCTCGAACACGCTTTCCCTCGTCCTTCGCACACTGGATTTCCCACTTCTGACCGCTTGAAGTAAGTGAGTTCTTGCTAATAAGCGCAATGACACCGTGCGAACGTCGGATGCGGGTCCGCACCTTGTTCTGCCAATCGCTGTCGTAGGCTTGCTTCACCGACATATCGATGAACTCATAGGGTGCTCGCGGATGAAGGGATTGACCCTTTAGGAAGTCCCGCTGCCGTTCATCCTCAATAGCGAACGCAATAAACACCACCTTCTTGTCAGCCATTTTGTCCCCCCTAGAAGCTGTGAATCTGTCTAAGACCCGATCCTACATAGCGGCTAAGTTGCAAGGAGAACATAGTTCGCTTCGGTGACAAGAGCGGGGCGGCAGGCTTCGATTGTGGCTGCGCCTGTGTCAACGCTGGTGCCCCAAAATGCTGCGTTGCTTTGCGGTCAGCGGATGCGCAGCAGCTTGCGGTAGTCGCCATTCATGATCGCGGTGGCGTCGCGCACCAGGCGATAGGCGAAGGACCGGGCGCTTGAAGCCTTAAATTCGGCCGCCGAGAGGTGGTTGGCTTCACCCTTGCCCATCGCGATGGCGATCTCGCGGTAGGTGGCGCCGGCAAGGCGCAGGTCGAGCGCGCGCAGCATGGCATCGAGGCGCGTGCGCCGATAGGCGGTGAGCGGCCAGCCGCGCGGCAAAGGTCCAGTCCGCTTGCCGAACATCAGGCGGTGGAAGCGCAACAGGCTGGCAATGCGGGTGACGAAATCCTTGTCCAGCGGGATGATCGCGGCGAGCGGCCGGCCGGGCGTCGGATCGCGCAGCCATAGACGATGTTCGCCGGCCGGGTCCGCGATGATGACGTGGCGGCCGTCGAGCCCGGCCTGGTCGGCGAGCAAGGCGCCAAGCGAGAGCGGGTCAATCGCCGCGCCGGTGAAGTTCTCAGGCACGGCGTCGAGGATCACGGTGACGGCGGTCAGTTCGGGTCGCCAGACCGCCGTGTCCGACAGGTCATCTGGCGCATAGGCGAAAGGACAACCCCCATCGGTGGGCGAACGCCGCTTGTGCGGCTTGCTCGCTCACCGCGCCCTCCGCGATGCGGTGGACCATGCTGGCGTGATCTGCGCGATAACGTCGATTGCGCCGCAGGAACGCGGCGGCGAACTCGGCCCTGCTGTGCGTGTCCGGTCGTGGGCCGGCACGCCGAGACCGTTCTGGCGGTGTTGGCATGGCATCCTCCCGGCCCACTATTGGCGCGGACTCTGGACGTCCATGATCGACAAGCGGGACTTGCGCCGACAGCGCGAAGGCCGCGCAGATACATGCCGGTGTTGCGCGACCGGAAAGTTCAATTTGGACTGAATGTTAACGCTAGTCGGTGGCGCGCGGCCCAAGCAGGTAAGCGTAGCCGACTTCAGTCACCCACCGCGCGCGGGCGAGATGGCTGGCGTGCATCGCCTTCGCGCGCTCGGGCTCGGCGGCCGGGTCGATGCCGAAAACCAGCGCGGCGACATCGGGCCAGTCGGCGCCCGCGTCATCCTCGTCGAGCAGGCGAATGTAGTCCGCCAGATGATCCTCGTCATAGGCGGTGAGACGCTGCGCCTCCGGCGCGCGATCGTCGAATTGCTTGCCGCTCTCCATGTCCCGGCCTCCAGCCCCGTTAACCTTCTAAACCGGAACGGGCGTGATTCCAGATGCACGGCAGGCATGGTTTCGCGCGCTATCCGCAACGGTCTGCTCTTGGGCGAGAGGCGGTTTGTCTGCGGTGCGCCCCCGCAAACATCTCTCCTGACCCTGATCGGGGAGTGGTAAACCGCGTTTAGTCGGCCCCATGACCTTTAGCTCGGAGAGCCTGTTGTATACGTCACAGGCTCCCCGACCATGTGGTCAAGGATGGCGGCGCCGTCACGGCCGACGCCCAAACCGCTAAACGTGGGGCTACCAACCCCAGGCCGCCGCGTAGCGGCCCGCGTCCTTTTTAGGACGACGTCGTGATCTTGGCTACAGTCATCCCGCGAGCCGGGCCGTGCCCGGCGAGCGCGCGCAATTCGGCCGCGCGGACCTCGGGACGTGCGGCCGCCGCCGGCCGGGGCATCCGGTCGGCGGTCTGCCGGCGATGGTGGGGAAATGGGGGCGACCTATGCGGCCGCCCGGTGGTGGTGTCGTGACGCCAGGCGCTTGCTGGCGGTGTGATAGTGCTCGTTGCTTAGCTCGATGCCGGTCCAGTCACGTCCGAGCTGCTGCGCCGCCGCCAATGTCGAGCCGCTGCCGCAAAACGGGTCCAGCACAAGGTCGCCCGGCTGGGTGAAAGCCTCGATCAACGGCGCCAGGGCTTCAACCGGCTTCTGCGTGGGGTGCAGCCGGTTCCCGGTATAGGGGAAATCCAGCACGTCGGGGATGGGCCGCGCGGGACGGATAGGATTGCCCTTCGCCAGCAAGTAAGCCTGTTCGTGCTCATAGCGAAGGAAGCGGGCCGACGACGCATAACGCTTGCGAAACACAAGATGGCCGACGACGCGGAAGCCCGCCGCCTTCCATGCGTCCATGAATAGATCAACCTTGTTCCAGCCATAGAAGCTGACGCAAAAGCCCCCGTCCTTCAAAACACGGTGCATCTCTCGGAAAGCCGGACGGAGCCAACGCCCGTTATCGTCGTTCGCCACCCTACGCCCCGTCCGGTCCCGGTAGCGGGTCACATAGGGCGGATCGGTCAAAATGAAGTCCACCGTGCCGGTATCGAACGCCTGCATAACGTCGATACAATCGGCATTGAAAACCACATTGCGGGGAGCCTTGGAATTGCTAGTCATGTCTCTAATCCTCGGGTCTGAAGGTCAGCGTAGCGAAGCGCCCCGCCTGACCTTCTGGCCGTCGCCGAGACTGGGGTAGAAAGGCGCCAGACAAGTCTCGGGCACCGTGGAATAAATGGAGGGGACCGCTTGCGGGGAGCGGGCCGTTTATGCCGCGAAAGGTCCGAGAGTTTTCTTGCGCCGCGCGAGGGCTTGTCCTTAGCAGCGGTCGCGCCGCTTGCGGTGCGAAGGAAAATGACGCCGGCCCTGGCCGGCCCATGATGTCCACCAGGACCAACTACACCTTGACAAAGTAATGCTTTTTCCTTACCTTCGTGGGGTAAGGAGATTTCGTCATGCCGGCATTGCTCGAAGAAGTCAGCACCATCACCGCCAAGGGCCAGACGACGATTCCGAAGTCCGTCCGTCAGGCGCTCGGCGTCGATTACGGGGGCAAGATTGCCTTCCGTGTCGATGAGCATGGGGTATCAGTGCATCGCGCCGACGCGGACCATGACGATCCGGCGATCGACGGCTTTCTGGCGTTTCTGGCCGAGGACATCAAACGCCGGCCCGAGGCGCTGACGGCGCTCACCCCCGCGCTGGCCGAGCGCATCGCCGCTCTAACGGAAGGCGTGAAGGTCGATCTCGACGCGCCGATCGACGGCGATGTCGATCTCTGATGATGGTCGTCAACGGGTGGCAGCTCTTTGCCCATCCCCTGTTTCTCGATCAGTTCGAGAAGCTCGGGGCGGCCGTCGCGCGCTCGCGGCAGAAAGACCCGCGCGGTTGGCGCAAGTCGGCCAATGCGAAACTGCTGGCGGCATTGCGCCAGCTCGTGTTCGATACCATTCCGCAAGACCCGACGCGCCCGGAGTATCGTCAGGGCGGCACGCTTGGGGATGACCGCAAGCATTGGTTCCGGGCGAAGTTCGGCGGCGGAAGGTTCCGCTTGTTCTTCCGCTACAGCACCAGCGCGAAGATCATTGTCTTCGCCTGGGTGAACGACGAAACCACGCTGCGCACCTATGGATCGAAGTCGGACGCCTATGCTGTGTTCCGCAAGATGCTCGACAAGGGCAATCCGCCCGACGATTGGGCGGCACTGTTGAAGGCGGCGAGCGAGTCGGAGGCGCAAGCCCGGCTGGATGCGACTACGCCTGGACCGCCGTGAGCACGTATCTCTGCTACGCTGCGCTTCGCGATTTGCGCCGATCGCCGCCGCCAGCCACCGTTGGCGCATGGCCCTACCTCGCAAACGTCGCCGCCGTGCGCCCCGCCAATGGTCGGAAGGTCTCGAAGACCTGCACGACTATATGCAGCCGCAACCGCAACAGCGTCCGCACGCCCGCGCTCGCGCATCGAAGAATGACGGCCCGATCGTCGTCACCGACGACTGGCCCGAGCAACCGCCTATCAGCGACGCCGAGCTGCGCGTCATCGAAGGCCATCTACGCAAGGAATTGGACGCGCTGTTCGGTCCCTTGCCATGAAGTAAGGAGTGAAGCGTCATGACTAGCGCCGCCCTGCAACGATATGAGGATGAGGCGCCGGTCCTGGCGACCTCCCGCGCCGCTCTTTATCTGCGCGTCTCGACGCCCCGCCAGGCGGAACATGACCTGTCGATCCCCGATCAGCGTCGCCAGATGGAAAACTACTGCACTGGCAAGGGTTGGGAGATTGCGACGGAGTTCGTCGAGCCGGGCAACACCGCGACCGATGATCGCCGGCCTTCATTCCAGGCGATGATCGACGCGGCGATGGAAAAGCCGCCAGCGTTCAACGTGATCGTCGTCCATAGCTTCTCGCGCTTCTTCCGCGATCAGTTCCAGTTCGAGTTCTACGTCCGCAAGCTGGCGAAGAATGGGGTCAAGCTCGTCTCCATCACGCAAGACCTGGGCGATGATCCGATGAGCGTGATGATGCGTCAAATCATGACGCTGTTCGACGAATATCAGTCGAAGGAGAATGCCAAGCACACGCTGCGGGCGATGAACGAGAACGCCCGGCAAGGCTTCTGGAACGGAGCGCGGGCGCCGATCGGCTATCGTATCGTCGTGTCCGAACAGCGCGGCGCGAAGTTGAAGAAGAAGCTGGAGATCGACCCGATCCATGCCGAGACCGTGCGGCTGATCTACCGCATGGCGCTCAACGGGATCGACAACAGCGGCGCAATGGGCCTCAAGCGGATCGCCACCTGGCTCAACGACAACAATATCCGCACGCGCACCGGCGGGCGCTGGGGCTTGGCCGCCGTCCATCAGGTGCTCACGCGCACCACCTATATCGGCGAGCATCGCTTCAACACCCGCGATCACAAGACGCGCACGCCAAAGCCCCAGGCCGAACACGCGGTCATGGAAGTGCCGCCGATTGTCACCAGGGTCGAATGGGAGGCCGTGCAGCGGTCCTTGAAGGCGCGCAGTCCAATGGCGATGCCACCGCGCGCCGTGGGCGGCACGACGCTGCTTACGGGCATCTGCTTCTGTGCGTGCTGCGGCGGGGCGATGACGCTGCGCACCGGCACCAGCAGCGTCGGCCGCGAGTATCGCTATTACACCTGCTCGACTAAGGCGCGGCAGGGCGCGAAAGGTTGCCCCGGCCTCACGATCCCGATGGACAAGTTGGACTCGGCGGTCGCCGAGCATCTGGAAACCCGCCTGCTCGAACCCAAGCGGCTCGAAGCCCTGATGGATCAGATCATCGACCGGCGCGACGAATGGGTCGATCGACGCCGCCAGCACGTCGCCGAGCTGGAGCGCCGCGCGACCGAGGCGGAAACGAAGCTCAAGCGGCTTTACGAGGCGATCGAGGATGGCCTGATCGACATGCGCGATTCGTCGCTCAAGGATCGGATCGCCGAGCTGACTGTGATCCGCGACCAGACCAGGGGCGATGCCGAGCGGGCCGTGGCGCATATCGAGAAGATCGGCCCCGCGATCACGGCCGAGAGCTTGCGGCGGTTCGCCCTGGCCGCGAAGCGCAAGCTGCGGAACGATGATGGTTCGTTCGCTCGCGACCATCTGCGTGCGGTCGCCCAGCGCGTCGAAGTGGTCAGCAAGACCGAGGTCCGCATCCTCGGCACCCGCACCGAGTTGCTGCGCACCCTCACCGCCGCCTCTGGCGTAGAGGCGGCGGTGCTAGGCGTTCGTGGTTTTGAACCGAAATGGCGCGCCCGGAACGATTCGAACGTCCGACCCTCAGATTCGTAGTCTGATGCTCTATCCAGCTGAGCTACGGGCGCGTTGTGGAGCGGCAGATAGAGGGGGGCGGATATTTGAGCAACCCCCTTTTTCTCTTTTTTTTGTTCCTTCCCGCCCCGCTCCTGCGCAGGCAACTTTCCGGGCGCCAAACCGTTCACCCCTCCACAGAGAGGAGCCCTCATGTCCTTTACCCTGAATGAGATCGCACTGCTCGCCATCGCCCTCGTCGCCGGGGTGATCCTGGGGTTGATGATCAGCGGTCGAGGCAAGTATAAGAGGCTCTGGCGCGACGAACAGATCGGTCACAGGCACAGCATTCAGGACCGCGACCAGCGCCTTCAGGCCGCCAATGAGCGGATTGCCGAGCTGGAGAGGCAATCAGGTCCCATCGGACCCGGAACCGCCTCAGCCGTGGCGGGCGCGGTTTATGGCCGGGACGACCTCAGCATGATCAGCGGCGTGACGTTGCAGGACGAAATCTCGCTGAATGAAGCGGGCTATCATCGCTACTCGCAGATCGCGGATCTTTCGGACGAGCAGCAGGCGACGTTGGAAGGGCGGCTGGGGCGATCCCCCGGGACCATCCATCGCGAGGAATGGCCCGAACAGGCCCGGCTGTTGCAGGACGGAAAACTGGACGAACATGGCCGCCGCTATGACCGGCCCGTCACCTCCCGATAACGCGGAATCCGATACGCCGAAGGCCGGCCCGGGAGACCCGTCGGGCGCGGGCCGGCCGAAATCCTCCAAGCCGTCTGTCGAACCGGCTTTGCACTTGGAGCATTCCCAGAAAAGGGCGGGTAATCAGCCCGCCCCTTCCTTCTCTCAAGCCTTCCGAGCCAAAGCCGCCTGAGCGGCCGCCAGTCGGGCAATGGGCACGCGATAGGGCGATGCCGACACATAATCGAGGTTGGTTTGCTCGCAGAAGGCGATGGAGGCGGGATCGCCGCCATGCTCGCCGCAAATGCCCAGCTTGATGCCGCTACGCGTGGCGCGGCCGCGTTCGACGGCCAGTTCGATCAACTGGCCGACCCCTTCCACATCGATACTGACGAAGGGGTCGCGCGCGAAAATGCCCTTGTCGACATATTGCGTCAGGAAACGGCCCGCATCGTCGCGGCTGATGCCGATGGTGGTCTGGGTAAGATCATTGGTGCCGAAGGAGAAGAACTCGCCCACCTCGGCGATCTCTCCCGCCTTGAGCGCGGCGCGGGGCAGTTCGATCATGGTGCCGACCAGATAGTCGACGGTCGCGCCCTGTTCGACGAAGACTTCGCTGGCGACGCGATCGACGATCGCCTTCATCAGCTCCAGCTCCTTCTTCGTCGCGACGAGCGGGATCATGATCTCCGGGATCGGCGCTTCACCGCTGCGCTGCTTGACGAGCAAGGCGGCCTCGAAGATCGCGCGGGCCTGCATTTCATAGATTTCAGGATAGGTGACGCCCAGACGGCAACCGCGATGGCCGAGCATCGGGTTGAATTCGTGCAGCTCGGCGGCACGGCGTTTGAGCGCGTCGACGCCGACGCCCGCAGCCTTGGCCACTTCCTCGAACTCCGCCTCGCCATGGGGAAGGAATTCGTGCAGCGGCGGATCGAGCAGACGGATGGTGACGGGCAGGCCAGCCATCACCATGAAAATCTGCGCAAAGTCGTCGCGCTGTTCGGGCAACAACTTGTCGAGCGCGGCTCGGCGGCCCTTTTCCGTGTCGGCGAGGATCATCTCGCGCACGGCGGTGATGCGGGCGGCGTCGAAGAACATATGTTCCGTGCGGCACAGGCCCACGCCTTCCGCGCCGAAATCGCGGGCGGTCTGGCAGTCCAGCGGCGTTTCCGCATTGGCGCGGACCTTGAGGCGGCGCACCTTGTCGGCCCAGCCCATCAGCGTACCGAAATCGCCCGCCAGTTCGGGCTGCACGGTCGGCACTTCGCCGGCCATCACTTCGCCGGTCGCGCCGTCGATGGTGAGGATGTCGCCTTCCTTCAATTCGCGGCTGCCGATGCGCAGGACCTTGCTCGCATTATCGATGGACAGGCTGCCCGCGCCGGACACGCAGGGGCGGCCCATGCCGCGCGCCACCACGGCGGCGTGGCTGGTCATGCCGCCGCGCGCGGTCAGGATGCCCTTGGCCGCGTGCATGCCGTGAATGTCTTCCGGACTGGTTTCCACGCGGACGAGGATGACGGCATCGCCCAGTTCGTTGCGGCGCTCGGCGGTATCGGCATCGAACACGATCGCGCCCGAAGCCGCGCCCGGCGAAGCGGGCAGCCCCTTGGTCAGCACGTCGCGCGGCGCCTTGGGATCAAGCGTCGGGTGGAGAAGCTGGTCGAGCGCGGCGGGATCGACGCGGGCGACGGCCTCCTCTTCGGAAATCAGCCCTTCGCGCGCCATGTCGACCGCGATCTTGAGCGCGGCCTTGGCGGTGCGCTTGCCCGAACGGGTCTGGAGCATCCAGAGCTTGCCCTGCTGCACCGTGAACTCGATGTCCTGCATGTCGCGATAGTGCTTTTCGAGGATCTCGAACACGCGGGCCAGTTCGGCATAGGTTCCGGGCATCGCCTCTTCCATCGAAAGCGGCTTGGCTCCTGCCCGCTCGCGGGCTTGTTTCGTCAGATATTGCGGGGTGCGGATGCCCGCCACCACGTCCTCGCCCTGCGCGTTGATGAGATATTCGCCATAATAGGCGTTCTCGCCCGTCGCCGGATCGCGGGTGAAGGCGACGCCGGTCGCCGAAGTGTCGCCCATATTGCCGAACACCATCGCCTGCACGTTGACGGCGGTGCCCCAATCGTGCGGGATCGCGTTCAGGCGGCGATAGACCTTCGCGCGGTCCGCCTGCCACGATCCGAATACGGCGCTGATCGCGCCCCAGAGCTGGTCGTGCACATCCTGCGGGAAAGGTTTCCCCCAAAGCTTTGAAACAAGCCCCTTATATTCCGCGACGAGAGCCTTCCAATCCTCGGCGCTCATCTCCGTGTCGAGCGTGTAGCCCTGGTCTTCCTTGGCGATTTCGAGCGCTTCCTCGAACGCGCCATGGTCCAGTTCCAGCACCACGTCCGAATACATCTGGATGAAGCGGCGATAGCTGTCCCAGGCGAAACGCTCGTCCCCCGACGCGGCGGCAAGGCCCTGCACGGTTTCGTCGTTGAGGCCCAGGTTCAGCACCGTGTCCATCATGCCGGGCATCGAAATGCGCGCGCCGGAGCGGACGGACACCAGCAACGGATCGGACGCATCGCCGAACCTCTTGCCCGTCACCGATTCGATATGGGCGATGCCGTTCGCGACTTGCGCCCTCAGGCTTTCAGGATAGACGCCGCCATCCTGATAATAGCGGGTGCACATCTCGGTCGTGATGGTGAAGCCGGGAGGCACGGGCAGGCCGATGGCGGCCATGCCGTCCAGATTCGCGCCCTTGCCGCCGAGGAGATTTTTATCCCCCTTGCCGCCATCATCGACGCCGCCGCCGAAACGATAGACATAACGAGTGGCCGTAGTGCTCATGCTGTTCTCTTCCATCGTCAACATTGCGCGGCTCCCTTGAGAAAGTGTCGGCCGCATCTTTGTGCGTTGCAACAAGCCCTAAACAATATGCAGGCGATAAATGCACCTGCTTTTACGATATTTTCTGCCCAGCGTCGCCAAACTGCCACGCGGCGCGTCATTTTATAACGCTATCCCGTAATTTTCAAAAAGTCCGCTACCGCGTGAACGGCCCCGCGGACCCGCGCCAACAGGGCGAGACGCGCGGTGCGTTTGGCGGGATCGGCATCATTGACCGTGACGCTTTCGAAAAAGGCGTCGATGGGCGCGCGGAGAGTCGCCAGCGCAGCCATCGCGCCTTCGAAATCCTCGGCCTCCACCGCCTGTCGCGCCCGAGGCTCCGCCGTATCGAGCGCGGCGATCAGGTCGGCTTCCGCCTGTTCGGGCGTGTAACTGAGGGAAATCCGCTCGGCCTGCTCCACGCCTTCCTTCTTGAGGATATTCGCGGCGCGCTTGTAGCCTGCAAGGAGATTCGCGCCGTCGTCCGTAGCAATGAAGGATTGCAATGCCTTCACGCGGGCGAGCAGGCGGACAAGATCGTCCTCTCCACCAAGCGCGAACACCGCATCGATGAGGTCGTGACGGACGCCTGCTTCACGCTGCTGGACCTTGAGGCGATCAGCGAAGAAATCCTCAAGCAAGGAGAACGTTTGGGCAAACGGTTCGACAAAGTCTCGCCGCATAGTCTCGTCCGAGAAAAAGCGTGCATCGGCCCTCGCCTCAGCATCAATCGTCTTCCAATCTTGCCCAGCGCGCTTTGCAGCAAGAAGTTCGGAGTAAATGTCCAATGCTCTGCGATCTTCGGAGAATGCGCGTTTAGCCGTGAGCCTAATAACAGGTTGGGCCGCCGCCTTCTTCATCGAGAAACGAAGGGAGTTTTCTTCAATTAGGCGCAATACACCCAAGGCGGCACGACGAAGCGCAAAAGGATCTTTGGACCCACTCGGCAACAATCTTTCGTGAAAAAAGACACTCAGAGTATCCAGCTTATCTGCCAGCGACACCGCCACCGTCACCGGCGCGGCCGGCACCTCATCCCCCTGCCCGACCGGCTTGTAATGATCGCGGATAGCGTCGGCCACGGCGTCGGGCAAGCCTTCGGCACGCGCATAATAGCCGCCCATGACGCCTTGCAGTTCGGGGAACTCGCCGACCATTTCGGTGACGAGATCGGCCTTGGCGAGGCGGGCCGCCTGTTCGGCCTGATCGGCGTCCGCGCCCTTGACGATCCCTTCCTCCACCAGCCAGCGGGCGAGCTTCGCGACCCGTTCCACCTTGTCGGCCACGGTGCCGAGCTTTTCGTGGAAGGTGATGCGTTCCAGCTTCTGGGCATGGTCCTCAAGGCGGGTCTTGCGGTCCTGCTCCCAGAAGAAGCGGGCGTCCGACAGGCGGGCGGCCAGAACCTTGCGATTGCCCTCCACGATCGCCGCGCCGCCATCCTTCGCCTCGATATTGGCGGAGCAGATGAAGGCGGGGGCAAGCTTGCCCGCCGGATCGCGCAGGACGAAATATTTCTGGTTGATGCGGAGGGTTAGCTGAATAACCTCAGGCGGCACTTCAAGGAACGCCGGATCGAAATCGCCCAGCAGCGGCACCGGCCATTCGGTGAGGCCCGCATTCTCCGCGACGAGACCCTTGTCCTCGATGACGCTATAGCCATGCGCGGCGGCGGCGGCTTCCCTGGCCTTCGCCTCGATGATCGACTGCCGTTCCTGATGGCTGGCGATCACATGGCAGGCGCGCAGTTTCTCGACATAATCATGCGCGCCGCCGATGGTGATCTCGCCGGGATGATGGAAGCGGTGGCCGAGCGTGGTGTAGCCGCTCCGGATGCCTTCGATCTCCATGTTCACGAGATCTTCGCCGAGGATCGCCACGATCCCTTGCAGCGGGCGGACCCAGCGCAGGCTTTCGGTCGTCCTCGACGCTGTGCCCCAACGCATCGACTTGGGCCATGGAAAGGCGCGGATTATCGCGGGGATGGCCTCCGCCAGAAGTTCCGCCGTGGCGCGGCCGGGTTTGTTGACGACCGCGAACCAGACACCGTCGCGATCTTCAAGCTGCTCCTGAGTCAAGCCGGTCTTGCGGAGGAAGCCTTCGAGCGCCTGCGCGGGGGCGCTGGTGCGGGGGCCTTTGAATTCCTCGCTCACCGCCTCGGTCTCCAGCGGCAGGTCGCGGGCGATCAGCGCGAGGCGGCGCGGCGTCACGAAGCTGTCGATGCTCGCCGGCTTCAACCCGGCCCTGCCCAGTTCCTCGGTGAAGAGACGGGCGAGGTCTTCGGAGGCCTTCCACTGCATCCGCGCCGGGATTTCCTCGCAGCGCAGTTCGAGGAGAAAATCGGTCATCACGCGGCCCACCCGTTCACTTCCATCCATGCCTCGCAGCTTCCCTTGGCGAGATCGCGGACGCGGCCGATATAGCTGGCGCGCTCCTGCACGGAGATGACGCCGCGCGCTTGCAGCAGGTTGAAGACATGGCTCGCCTTGATCGCCTGGTCATAGGCGGCGAGCGGGACGCCCGCTTCGATGCAGGCCTTGCATTCCGCTTCGGCGTCGCGGAACCAGCGGAACAGCTTTTCGGTATCGGCGATCTCGAAATTCCATTTCGACATCTGCCGTTCATTGGCGAGGAAGACATCGCCATAGGTGACGCCCGCATCGTTGAACCTGAGGTCGTAAACGCTGTCGACGCCCTGAATATACATGGCGAGGCGTTCGAGACCGTAGGTGATCTCGCCCGCGACCGGCTTGCAGTCGAAGCCGCCCATCTGCTGGAAATAGGTGAACTGGGTGACTTCCATGCCGTCGCACCAGACTTCCCAGCCCAGCCCCCATGCGCCCAGCGTCGGGCTTTCCCAGTCGTCCTCCACGAAGCGGATGTCGTGGACCAGCGGGTCGATGCCGATCTCGCGCAGGCTGCCCAGATAGAGGTCCTGAAGGTTCGCCGGGGACGGCTTCATGATGACCTGATATTGGTAATAATGCTGGAGGCGATTGGGATTCTCGCCATAGCGGCCGTCGGTCGGGCGGCGGCTGGGCTGGACATAGGCGGCGTTCCATGTGTCCGGGCCGAGGCTGCGCAGCGTGGTCGCGGGATGGAAGGTGCCCGCGCCGACCTCCATGTCATAGGGTTGCAGGATGACGCAGCCCTGCTTCCCCCAATAGGCGTGGAGGGTCAGGATCAGATCCTGAAAGGATAGCGCTTTGCCGTCGGCCACTGATGATCCCCGAAACAACTTCGTGTTTGCCGCGCGCATTGGCGCAGGCGGGGCGAACGGTCAAGGGAAAGAGGGGCCGATGAGGGTTAACCCCCTTGCCCTGCCGCCCGCCCGCCCGCATGGAGGAGGAAATGGATCCACGGGATGTTCGATTGAGATGAAAAGGGCTTTTCCCCGGCTGTTGGCCGCCGCGCTGTTGCTGTTTGGAGGAATGCTCGCGGAGCCGCCTCAGGCGCTGGCCCGGACCAAGGCCCGCCAGGCCCTTGTCGCGCCCGCCCTCTGGGAAGTGAAGGATGCGGACACGACCGTCTATCTGTTCGGGACGGTCCATGTGCTGAAACCGGGCGTGGACTGGTTCAAGGGCGGGATCAGGCGCGCTTTCGACCAATCCGATGAACTGGTGCTGGAAATCATCGAGCCGGAAGATCCGCGGGAAATGGCTTCGATCATGGGCGGCGCGGCGGTGGCGCGGGACGGGACGGCGCTTTCCCAGCGGCTGGAACCGTCGGCGCGGCAGAAATATCAGGCGGCGATGGCCGCCAACAGCCTGCCCTGGCAGGCGTTCGAAATGTTCAATCCCTGGATGGCGGGCCTTGCCCTGTCCGTCGCCCCTCTCGAAAAGCTGGGCTACAAGGCCGACGAGGGCGTGGAAAAGGGGCTGAGCGCCGCCGCAAGGGCCGCAGGGAAGAAGATCGGCGCGCTGGAAACGCCGGAGCAGCAGATCGGCTATTTCGCGGCGCTGCCGATGACGCAGCAAGTGGCTTTCCTCAATGCGACGGTCGATGGGCTGGACGACATGGAGGCGCAGTTCGCCTCTCTGGTGCGGCACTGGCAGGATGGCGAGCCGGAGAAACTGGCCGAGGAAATGAACGCTTCCCTGGAAGCGACGCCCGAACTGGCCGACATTCTGCTGTTCCAGCGCAACGCCCGCTGGGCGGAGTGGATCAAGGCGCGGATGGCGCAGCCGGGAACCGTATTCATCGCGGTGGGCGCGGGGCATCTGGCGGGCAGGAACAGCGTGCAGGATCAGTTGAAGGCGCTGGGCATCGCGACTGCGCGGGTCGGGAAATAGTCCGTTGGCGCAGGTCTTCGCCCGGTTTCTGGCGCTCCTTGCATTCGCTTTTGTCGCGGCCTGCGGTCCGGAGCCCTCCGCGCCGGAGCCGGAACAGGGGCCGGCGATCTGGCGGGTGCAACGGGGGGAACTGGACGGCTGGATTTTCGGCACCATCCATGTGCTGCCCAAGGGAATTTCATGGCAGACGCGCGCCTTCAAGGACATCTTGGGCAAGGCGGACCGGCTGGTTCTGGAAGCCGCCGACCTCCAGAATCCGGAAAAGACGCTGGCGCTGTTCGAACGGATGGGGCGCAGTCCCGGCCTCCCCCCGCTGGAGGCGCGGGTGCCGCCCGCCGACCGGGAAGCGCTGGAGCGGATCGTCGCGGACGGCGGCACCAGCACGCAGGCGCTGGCAGGCTATGAAAGCTGGGCGGCGGCCATGCTGCTGTCGGCGGCGACTCAGGAAACCCTGAAAGTCAGTCAGGACAATGGCGTCGAACCGGCGCTGATCGCGGTCTTCAAGGCGGCGGGCAAGCCGATCGGCGGCCTGGAAACCGTGGAGCGGCAGTTCGCGGCCTTCGACACCTTGTCCGAAGCGTCCCAACGCCGCCTGCTGGTGCAGACGGTGCATGAGGCGAAGGACATGCGCGCGCTCTACGACCGCATCCTCAGCGCATGGATGAAGGGCGACATGGCCGCCATCGCGAAGGAGGACCAGATCGGCGAGCAGCCCGATCCGCTGGTGGAGGAAGCCGTCCTCGCCGCCCGAAACCGCGACTGGGTGAAGGCGATCGAACCGATGACCGGACGCCCCTTCATCGCGGTCGGCGCGGGGCATCTGACTGGCGCGGACAATCTGATCGACTTGCTCAAGGCCAGGGGGTTTTCGGTCACGCGCGTGCAATAAGTTGAGCGCAGCCTTGCCTTATGGCGCTTTTCTGCTACAGGGCCGCCTTCCCGTGATGGTCATCCCTGGAGGCGTCATGGGTCGAACCGCAATATCTATGCTTTTGGAGACATGCACATGAGCGAGCAGCTTACGCTGTCGGCCGAGGCACGCGATCGGGCAGGCAAGGGAGCCTCCCGCGCTCTCCGCCGCGAGGGCCGCGTTCCCGCCGTCATCTATGGTAACAATGAAGAACCCGTGTCGATCCACGTCGAGGAAAAGCTCCTCAACAAACTGCTGGGCACCGGCCACTTCTTCAATTCGGTCGTCATGGTCGAGGTGAACGGCAAGTCCGTCCGCACCCTGCCCAAGGATGTGGCTTTCCACCCCGTGTCCGACCGTCCGCTGCACGCCGACTTCCTGCGCGTTTCCGAACATGCCCAGGTGAACGTCAACGTGCCCGTCCGCTTCGAGAATGAAGACGCCTCGCCCGGTCTCAAGAAGGGCGGCGTGCTGAACGTCGTCCGCCACGAGGTCGAGCTGATCGTCGATGCCTCCGCCATCCCCGACGATGTCGTGGTGGACCTCAAGGGCTTCGAAGTGGGTGATTCGATCCACATCAGTTCGGTGACGCTGCCCAAGGGCGCGAAGACCGCCATCGAGGACCGCGACTTCACCATCGCGACCATCGTCGCCCCGTCCGCGCTCAAGAGCGCCGAGGGCGACAACGAAACTCCGACGGCCGAGGGCGAAGGCGAATAAGCCTTTCCCTTTCGTCAGAGGACTGGAAATTTCGATCCCGTCCGCCTACCCGGCGGGCGGGATTTCCTTTTCGGGAGCTTGGGACGATGCAGATCTGGGTGGGCCTCGGCAATCCCGGTCCCCAATATGCGATGCACCGGCATAATGTCGGCTTCATGGCGGCGGACGTGATCGCGGACCTGTATCGCTTTTCCCCGGCGAAGAAGCAGTTCCAGGGATGGGTGCAGGAAGGGCGGATCGGCCAGGAGAAGATCGTCCTGCTGAAGCCCGCGACCTTCATGAACGAAAGCGGGCGCGCGGTGGGCGAAGCGATGCGCTTCTACAAGCTGGCGCCGGAGGATGTGACGGTCTTTCACGACGAGCTGGACCTTGCGCCAATGAAGGTGAAGGTGAAGCGCGGCGGCGGCAATGCGGGGCATAATGGCTTGCGTTCGACCGACGCGCATATCGGGCCGGATTTCCGCCGGGTGCGGATCGGCATCGGTCATCCGGGGCATAAGGACCGGGTGCATGGCTATGTGCTGGGCAATTTTCACAAGAGCGAGATGGACGCGCTGGCCGACATGCTGGGCGCGATCGGCGCGGAGGCGGAGTGGCTGGCGAAGGGTGAGGACGCTTATTTCATGAACGAGATGGCGAAGCGAACGGCTTAGAGCGGCGACAGGACTTCCTATAGCGCCGAGATGGATCGTTTTGCATTGCACAATGGCGATGGGGCGGGTCATAAGGCTGTGATTTCCAACAAGCCGAGAGGTTCTGGGTGATACAGGTCCGGTCCACCATCCCCTTCGACGACCAGAAACCGGGCACTTCGGGCCTCCGCAAGAAGGTCCGCATTTTCCAGCAGCCCCATTATGCGGAAAATTTCGTCCAGTCGGTGTTCGACAGCCTGGAAGGCTATGCGGGCACGACGCTGGTGGTCGGCGGCGACGGGCGGTTCCTCAATCGCGAAGTGATCCAGATCGTGCTCAGGATGGCGGCGGCCAACGGATTCGGGCGGGTCCTGGTGGGACAGGGCGGCATCCTGTCGACCCCGGCGGCTTCGCACCTGATCCGCTCTTCGGGCGCCTTTGGCGGACTGGTGCTGTCGGCCAGCCATAATCCGGGCGGACCGGACGAGGATTTCGGGATCAAATATAATGTCTCCAATGGCGGCCCCGCGCCGGAGAAGGTGACCGACGCCATCCATGCCCGGACGCTGGCCATCGAGAGCTACAAGATCCTCGACGCCGGAGACGTGGACATCGACAGGCCGGGGACGAGCCGGTTGGGCGACATGACGGTCGAGATCGTCGATCCGGTCGCGGGCTATGCCGGGCTGATGGAGAACCTGTTCGATTTCGGCGCGATCCGGGCCTTGATCGCGGACGGCTTCACCCTGTCCTTCGACGCGATGAGCGCCGTGACCGGCCCCTATGCCGTCGAGATTTTCGAGAAGCGGCTGGGCGCGCCGGAGGGCACGGTGCGCAACGCCACGCCCCTGCCCGACTTCGGGCACCATCATCCCGATCCCAATCTGGTGCATGCAAAGGAACTTTACGACCGGATGATGGGAGAGGACGCGCCCGATTTCGGCGCGGCTTCGGACGGCGACGGCGACCGCAACCTCATCATCGGGCGGCATTGCTATGTGACGCCTTCGGATTCGCTGGCGGTGCTGGCGGCGAATGCGCATCTCGCGCCCGGCTATGCGTTGGGCCTCAAGGGGATCGCGCGGTCCATGCCGACCAGCGGCGCGGCGGACCGGGTGGCGGAGAAGCTGGGCATCCCGCTCTATGAAACGCCGACCGGCTGGAAATTCTTCGGCAATCTGCTGGACGCCGGGATGGCGACCATCTGCGGCGAGGAAAGCGCGGGCACAGGATCAGACCATGTGCGCGAAAAGGACGGCATCTGGGCCGTGCTGCTGTGGCTCAACATCCTGGCGGCGCGGCGGCAGAGCGTGGCGCAGATCATGGCGGAACATTGGGCGACCTATGGCCGCAACTATTATGCGCGGCACGATTATGAGGGCATCGCCAAGGACAGGGCGGACGCCTTGATGGAGGCCTTGCGGGCGAAGCTCCCTGCCCTGCCCGGCGCCGCCAGCAGCGGCGGCACGGTGAAGAGCGCGGACGATTTCGCCTATACCGATCCGACCGACGGGTCCGTCAGCCGCCATCAAGGCGTGCGCATCCTGTTCGAGGACGGATCGCGCGTCGTGTTCCGCCTGTCGGGAACCGGGACGGAAGGCGCGACCCTGCGCGTCTATATCGAGCGCTATGTCGCGAGCGACGGCGACCTCGGCATGGCGACGGCCGATGCCCTGGCGCCGCTGGTGAGCGCCGCACAGGAGGTGGCGGACATTTCCGGCTTCACCGGCATGGAGCGGCCGAGCGTCATCACCTGACGGATCACCGCGCGGGCGGCTCGTCCTTGCCGTGCAGCTTGGCCCAGAGATTGGCCGTGCCCGCTTCCTGCGCCTTCTGGGTATATTGCGCGGCGACCAGCCAGCCCTTGATCGGGCGCATCGGCAGCAGGGCTGTCAGGATCAGCACCGGGATGCCGACCGCCAGATGGACCCAGAGGCCCGGCCGCGCCATGATTTCCAGCATGATGATGAAGATCACGCCCGGCACGCAGGCGAACAGTTGCACGAACACCGCCGGACCATCCGCCGGGTCGGCAAAGGAATAGTCGAGGCCGCAAACCTCGCAATGATCCCTGATCGTCAGGAAACCGTTGAAGATATGCCCCTTTCCGCAACGGGGGCAGCGGTTGAAGGGACCGGTTTCATGGGCGGGCAGTTTCGGCCAGCGCTCCCCGGCTTCATCCGCTGACATCTGCTGGTCGTCCTGGGTCATGGCAGCCTCCTCAAGCTCGCGCCCCTTTCGGTTGCATGGCAGATATTGCAATTGGGCCTTTTGTCCACCCTCCGCGTTCCGGCAGGCTGGCCAAGCGGGCGGGAACAGGCTATCGGCGCGGCCATCATCCCAGACATGAAGGCAGTTCCATGGGTTTTCGTTGCGGTATCGTCGGGCTTCCCAATGTGGGGAAATCCACCCTGTTCAACGCGCTGACCGAAACGCAGGCGGCGCAGGCGGCGAACTATCCCTTCTGCACCATCGAGCCGAATGTCGGACAGGTCGCCGTGCCCGACGAGCGGCTGGACACCATCGCGAAGATCGGCGGATCGCAGAAGATCGTCGAAACGCAGCTTGCCTTCGTCGACATCGCCGGGCTGGTGCGCGGCGCGTCCAGGGGCGAAGGGCTGGGCAACCAGTTCCTCGCCAATATCCGCGAGGTGGATGCCATCGTTCATGTGCTGCGCTGTTTCGAGGATGACGACATCACCCATGTCGAGGGCAAGATCGACCCCATCGCCGACGCGGAGACGGTGGAGACCGAATTGATGCTCGCCGATCTGGAGAGCCTGGAAAAGCGGGTGCCGAACCTCGCCAAGAAGGCGGCGCAGGGCGACAAGGAGGCCAAGGCCGCCGCATCCGTGCTGGGGCAGGCGCTCGACCTGCTGCGCGACGGCAAGCCCGCCCGCCTGACGCAGCCGCGCGACGACGAGGAGGAACGTCTCTTCCGTCAGGCGCAATTGCTGACGGCCAAGCCCGTCCTCTATGTCTGCAATGTCGAGGAAGAGGCCGCCGCGGAAGGCAACGCCCATAGCGCGCGCGTGTTCGAGAAGGCCGCGGCGGAAGGGGCCAAGGCGGTGATCGTGTCCGCCGCGATCGAGGCGGAACTCATCACGATGCCGGTCGAGGAACGCGCCGAATATCTGGAGGCGCTGGGCCTTACCGAAGCGGGTCTCGCGCGGATCATCCGGGCGGGATACGAACTGCTGGGCCTTATCACCTTCTTCACGGTGGGGCCGAAGGAAGCGCGGGCCTGGACCGTGGCCAAGGGATCGAAGGCCCCGCAGGCGGCGGGCGCGATCCATTCGGATTTCGAGAAGGGCTTCATCCGGGCCGAAACGATGGCCTATGCCGACTACGTCCAGTTCAACGGCGAGGCGGGGGCCAAGGAAGCGGGCAAGTGGCGTTCCGAAGGCAAGGATTATGTGACGCAGGATGGCGACATCATGCTGTTCAGATTCAACGTTTGAAGCGTCATGCCGCGCCCCGGACAGATAGCGGCGCAGCGCAAGGCGGCCTTTCCGCCCAGCGTGGATGAAAGGACCGGGCTGCTGATCCTCGGCAGCCTGCCCGGAGAGGCATCGATCCGGCAGGGGGAATATTATGCCCATCGCGGCAACGCCTTCTGGTCGTTGATCGGCGACGTGCTGGACGAGGATTTGCGCAGCGAAGCTTATGCCATGCGGCTCAAGAGGCTGCGCGAGCGGAGCGTGGGCCTGTGGGACGTGATCGAAAGCGCGGATCGGGAAGGCAGTCTGGACAGCGCGATCCGGGGCGCGGAATTGCGCGATCTTTCCGCGTTCGTGGCGCGATTGCCGCTGCTGCGCGCCGTCGCGTTCAACGGCAGGACGGCGGCGCTGCACGGACGGCGGCAGATCGGGACGGGCAAGGGCCTGACGCTGATCGACCTGCCCTCTTCCAGTGGCGCCTATGCGTCCATGCCGCGCGAGAGGAAGGCGGAGGCGTGGCGGGTGTTGCGGAACTGGATCGATTAGGGCGTGCGGGGATTGCTTGACGTGAACGTAAAGCATCCCTACCTCCAGCCTCGTTGCGGAAGAAAACGGAACGAGCATGAGCGAACCGATCTATTTCGAAGATGTGAAACCGGGCGACCGCATCGATTTCGGTCCCCTGACCGTCGATCGCGAGGAAGTGATCGGCTTTGCCGGCCAGTATGATTTCCAGCCCTTCCACCTGTCCGACGAAGCGGCGGCCGAAACCCATTTCGGCAGCATCGTGGCGAGCGGATGGCATACGCTGGCGCTCTATATGAAGATGTTCCTGACCGAAGTGCAGAAACGCGGCTGGCAGGAAGCAAGCCTGGGCGGGATCGGCATCGATGAATTGCGCTGGCTGAGGCCCGTCCGCCCCGGCGATACGCTGCGCGGCACGGGCGAGGTGATCGAGACCACGGCATCGCGCAGCCGTCCGGAAATGGGCATCGTGAAGTCGAAGGTCACGCTGTTCAATCAGCGGGACGAGGCGGTGCTGACCATGATCCCGATCACCATGACACGGACACGGCCCGTCGCCTAGAAACCATCATCCGGCCGGGGCATGGGCCGGTTCGCCCGCTCGTCTGCGGCCATGATGCGGATTTCCCGGCCTGGCGCGCCCGCGATCTGGACGAGGTGCGCGCCCTCCTTCAAATCGAACCAGACGATCTTTCGGATGCCGGAGCAGTCCGGGCCGTGTCCATGTTCCACGGACGCGATGGCGGTCCGGTCATCGACCACATCGACCCAGGCCGCGTCGGACAGCGCGATGCCGATCCGCGCAGGCGACTTGAGCGACAGGGTGAACAGACCGCCCTGCCCCTGATCCGCGCCTTTGCCGGGAGTCGCCGCATATTGCACATATCGGGTTGGCCGGAGGGTCGCCGTGACCGGCTTGCCAAGGATCAGGCGCGGGGCGTTCAGGCTATCCCCGCCCGCGATGGCGGTGCCGGTCTGGGTCCAGCTGGTCCATGGTTCGGCCAGCCGGGCAGGCGCTTCGCAGCCGGGCTTTTCCCCTTCCGCCGCGAAGGTCGGGGCGGACAGCGCAGCCAGGCCGAGCGCCAATATGGAGAGAAAAGGCTTCATCCTCATTTCCTTCCGAACAGCTTTTCGATGTCGCCATGGCCCAGCTTCACCCATGCGGGGCGGCCGTGATTGCACTGGCCGCTGCGGGGCGTGACTTCCATCTCGCGCAGCAGGGCGTTCATTTCGGCGACGCTCAGCACGCGCCCTGCGCGCACCGATCCGTGGCAGGCCATGGTGGCGGCGACGAGATCGATCCGTTCCTTGAGCGAAAGCGCGCTGTCATAGGCGGCGAGATCGTCGGCCAGGTCGGTGACGAGGCCCTGCGCGTCGGCCTGCCCCAATATCGCGGGCACCGTGCGCACCAGCATGGCCGAGGGGCCGAAACGCTCGAGTTCCAGACCGAAGTCCCGGAGTTCCGCGGCCCGTGCCTCCAGCCGGTCGCAGGCGGTTTCGTCCAGTTCGACGACTTCGGGCAGGAGCAGCGCCTGCGAAGCCACCCCCTGCCCTTCCATCGCGCGGCGCATCCTCTCGAGCGTCAGCCGCTCATGCGCGGCATGCTGGTCGACGATGACGAGGCCGTCCTCCGCCTCCGCGACGATGTAGGTGCGCGCCACCTGCCCGCGCGCGACGCCGAGCGGGAAATTCCGCGACTCCGGGGCGGGCGCGGCGGCGGTTTCGGCACGGGCCTGCGGCGGCGGCGTGAAGAAGCCGGGGCGGCGGTCCGCGAACATGGCGGGAGCGGGAGAAGCGGCCTCGAAGATCGGCATGGCGCCGATCGGCGTGGGCGAGACGGGCTCGCTCTTCCATGCGGAGAGGGCCGCCGGATCGGCATGCTGCACCGCGCGGAAGCCCTCCGCATCCAGGGCGCGGCGCAGGCCGGAGACGATCATGCCCCGGATCATTGCCGGATCGCGGAAGCGTACCTCCGTCTTGGCCGGGTGGACGTTCACATCGACCTCCAGCGGCGGCATGTCGATGAAGAGGGCGACGACGGGATGCCGGTCCCGCGCCAGCATGTCGGCATAGGCGGCCCGCACCGCCCCCACCAGCAGCCGGTCGCGTACCGGGCGGCCGTTCACGAACAGGAATTGATGATCGCCCACGCCGCGATGATAGGTCGGGATCGACGCCACGCCGGACAGGCGCACCCCTTCCCGCTCCAGCGAGACGATGACATGATTGTCCGCCAGCGCCCGGTCGGTGAGCGCGGCGACGCGATCTTCCCGCGATTCTCCCTCCTGCACGTTCCATATGCGGCGTCCGTCATGCTCCAGGCTGAAGGCGACGGCGGGATGCGCCATCGCCAGACGGCGGACCACATCCATGCAGGCGGCATATTCCGACTTGGCAGAGCGCAGGAATTTGCGGCGCGCGGGCACGCGGGCGAAAAGCTGCTCCATGACGACGCGCGTTCCGGGCGGCAGGGCGGCAGGCCCTTCGCCGACCAGTTCACCGTTGTCCATCGTGCGATTCCAACCGTCCGTCCCGCGCGGGCGGCTGTCGATGGACAGACGGGCGACGCTGGCGATGGAGGGCAGCGCCTCTCCGCGAAAGCCGAGCGTCGTCACATGTTCGATAGCGTCGCCGGGCAGCTTGGAAGTAGCGTGACGCTCCAGCGCCAGCGCGATGTCCGCCGAATCCATGCCGCAGCCGTCGTCGCTGACCTCCACCCGGTCCAGCCCGCCGTTGGACAGGCGTACAGCGATCCGCCGCGCTCCGGCATCCAGCGCGTTTTCAACGATTTCCTTGAGCGCGCTGGCGGGCCTTTCGACCACTTCGCCCGCGGCGATGCGATTGACCAGATGTTCGGGCAGGCGGCGTATTGACATTAACCAATGACTAGCCCAAGCGAACGCTTTCCGCGACCCACAGCCCAGCTTTTTTTCGTCGGTCAAGGGCAGGCTGAACAGGATAAAGCATGTCGATCTTTTCCCGTCTCTTCAAATTCTCCTCCCAAGACATGGCCATCGACCTCGGCACCGCCAATACGGTGGTGTATGCGCGCGGGCGCGGCATCGTCCTGAACGAGCCGTCCGTGGTCGCGGTGGAGACGCTGAACGGGGTCAAACGGGTCAAGGCCGTGGGCGACGACGCGAAGCTGATGATGGGCAAGACGCCCGATTCGATCGAAGCCATCCGTCCGCTGCGCGACGGCGTGATCGCCGACATCGACGTGGCCGAGCAGATGATCAAGCATTTCATCACGAAAGTGCATGGCGGCAAGCAGCGCCCGTGGCGCTTCCCGGAGATCGTGATCTGCGTCCCCAGCGGCTCGACCAGCGTCGAGCGCCGCGCCATCCGCGACGCCGCCAGCAATGCGGGCGCGAGCCAGGTGTTCCTGATCGAGGAACCCATGGCCGCCGCCATCGGCGCGGACATGCCGGTGACCGAACCGATCGGCTCCATGGTCGTGGACATCGGCGGCGGCACGACCGAGGTTGCGGTGCTGTCGCTGCGCGGTCTGGCCTACACCACTTCCGTGCGCGTGGGCGGTGACAAGATGGACGAAGCCATCGTCTCCTTCGTGCGCCGCCACCACAACCTGCTGATCGGCGAAGCCACCGCCGAGCGCATCAAGAAGCAGTTCGGCGTCGCCCAGCCCCCCGAGGACGGCGTGGGCGAGACGATCCACATCAAGGGCCGCGACCTGGTGAACGGCGTTCCCAAGGAAATCAGCATCAACCAGGGCCAGATCGCCGACGCGCTGGCCGAGCCGATCAGCACCATCGTCGAAGGGGTGCGCATCGCGCTGGAGAACACCGCGCCGGAACTGGCGGCGGACATCGTGGATCAGGGCATCGTGCTGACCGGCGGCGGCGCCCTGCTCAAGGGGCTGGACGACGAACTGCGCGATGAAACGGGCCTTCCCGTCACCATTGCCGAAGATCCGCTGACCTGCGTCGCGATCGGCACCGGGCGGGCGATGGAAGACCCGATCTTCCGGGGCGTGCTGCAAACCACCTAAGGCACAGGGGAACAAGGAATGGCGCGGCCAACCAGCCGACGCCCCGGCCATAACCGGAAGGCGCAATATAGCCTGTTCGCCAGCTATGTCGTGGCGGTGACCGGCGCGGTCGTCGGCCTGCTGCTGGTGGTTGTCGCCATATTCGATCCCACCGGCTTTGCCGCCATCCGCACCGGCACGGCCGAATTGACGCGCCCGGTCTCCACCGGGCTTCGCCATATGGTGAGCGGCGTGGCTTCCGTCGACGAGGTGCTGGCCGCCTATTGGCGCGCGGGCACGCAGAATGTCGCGCTGCGACGGCAGGTGGAAGCGGACCGCAACCGCATCATCGAAGCCAAGGCCATCGCCCAGGAAAATGCGCGCCTCAAGAAACTGTTGAAACTGGTGGACGAGGACCAGAGCGAGGTGCTGGCGGCCCGGCTCATCAGCTCCTCTTCCAGCAGCGCGCGGCGCTTCGCCCGGCTGAACGCGGGAAGCTGGCAGGGGGTGAAGCCGGGCATGCCGGTGCGCGCGCCCGAAGGACTGATCGGCCGCGTCTTCACCACCACGCCCAACACGGCCGAGGTGCTGCTGCTGGCGGACGGCAGCAATATCGTGCCGGTGCGGCGCGCCAACGACAATATCCCGGCGATCTCCACGGGGCTGGGCGACGGGACGCTGGAAATCCGCGCTCTTTCCGCCGGGCGCAATCCGTTCAAGCCGGGCGACCTGCTGGTCACGTCGGGCATCGGCGGCATCTACCAGCCCAACATTCCCGTCGCGGTGGTCGTGCGCGTGCAGGGCGAGATCGCCTATGGCGTCCCGCTCGCCAACCCCTCGCGCGTCGACGCCGTGATCGTGGAACGCGCCTTCGAACAGGTGGTGACCCGGTCCGAAGCGGACGGGGCGGCCCAGCCCGAAGCGCCCGCCGCCGACAATGCGGCGGCTCCATGATCGACCGGCATCTGCACCATGCCACCCGGCTGGGCCGCTACCCCTCCCGCTTTCGCCTGAACGGCACGCCGGTCATCACCGTCCTGCTGGGGTCGATGATCACCGCCCTGCCGGTGATCGCGCAATTTCCGTCCATGCCGCCCTTCGGCCTGCTGGTCCTGCTCGCATGGCGGCTGATGCGGCCCGAACTGTGGCGGGCATGGATCGGCCTGCCGCTGGGCCTGTTCGACGACATGCTGAGCGGACAGCCCATCGGATCGGCCATGTGCCTGTGGACGGTGATGCTGATCGGCATCGACGCCATCGAGCATCGAATGGTGTGGCGCGGCTATCGGCAGGACTGGCTTATCGCGGCGGTCGCGATTATCTTCTGCCTGGCCGGGGGCATGTTCTTTGCCCACATCACCGGCGGAGGGCAAATCAAGCTGATATTGGTGGCGCCGCAGATGCTCTGGACGATCCTGCTCTTTCCCTTCGTCGTGCGGCAATGCGCGCGGATCGACCGCTGGCGCGTGATGGCATGAAATTCATCCGGTCCAAGCGCAAGATCGTCACCGAAGCCACCCAGACCTTCACCTTCACGCGACGGGCGATGGTGGTGGGCGGGCTGCAAGGCGCCTTCGGCCTGATGCTCGCCGGGCGCATGGCGTGGATCAGCGTGGCGCAGAACGAGAAATACAACCTTCTTTCCGAAAGCAACCGCGTCAACCTGACGCTCATTCCGCCGCGGCGCGGGTGGATCATCGACCGTAACGGCAGGCCGCTGGCCAATAACCGCACCGATTTCCGCGTCGACCTGATCCCCGAGCGCGTCAAGGATGCCGACGCCACCATACGCAACCTGGCCGAGCTGCTGGCGCTGGAAGCGGAGGAGATCGAGCGGATCAAGGAGGAGCTGGAGAAATCCCCCGGCTTCCGCCCGGTGCAGGTCGCCGACAAGCTGAGCTACGATCAATATGCGGCGGTCAGCGTGCGCCTGCCCGACCTGCCCGGCGTCGCGCCGAGCCAGGGCTTTTCCCGCTATTATCCGGCGGGCGCATCGGTGGGGCATCTGCTGGGCTATGTCGGCGCGGCGTCCGCAAAGGAATATGAGGAACGCAAGAACCCGCTGCTCATCACCCCCGGCTTCAAGATCGGCAAGGACGGGCTGGAACGGGCGTTCGACAAGGAACTGACCGGAAAGCCCGGCGCCAAACGGGTCGAAGTCACCGCGCGCGGCAAGATCGTGCGCGAACTGACCACGCGCCCGGACATACCCGGCAACACCATCCGCCTCACCATCGACGCGGGATTGCAGGAATATGCGGGCCGCCGCCTCGCCACGCAGAGCGGATCGGTGGTCATCCTGGATTGCCGCAACGGCGATGTGCTGGCCATGGCGTCCATGCCCAGTTTCGATCCCAACAGCTTTTCGGACGGCATCAGCCATCTGGAATGGGACATGCTGTCGAAGGACGACCATGTCCCCCTGCGCAACAAGACGCTGCAAGGGCTGTATCCGCCAGGCTCCACAGTCAAACCCATGGTGGCGCTCGCGCTGCTGGAAGCGGGCGTGCATCCGTCCGAGACGGTGGGCTGCGCGGGCGCGATCAGGGTTGGCAACACGCTGTTCCACTGTCACAAAAGGCGTGGCCATGGCGCGGTGAACATGCGCACGGCCATCGCCCAGAGCTGCGACATCTATTTCTACCAGATGGCCCAGCGCATCGGCATGGACCGCATCGCCAGCATGGCCCGGCGCGTGGGCATGGGGCAGAAATTCGACCTGCCCTTCCCCAGCCAAAGCTATGGCACGGTGCCCGATCCGGCATGGAAGCTGAAAAAATACGGCCAGTCCTGGCAGGTGTACGACACCGTCAACGCCACGATCGGCCAAGGCTATATGCTCATCAATCCGTTGCAGATGGCCGTCATGGCGGCGCGGCTGGCGACCGGGCGGCAGTTGATGCCCAATTTCATCCTTGACGCGGAGCGGCCCGCGCCGGAATCGGTCGGCGCTTCGGAAGACCATCTCGTCGTCATCCGCGACGCGATGAGCGCGGTGGTGAACGGCGGCGGAACCGGCGGCGCGGCGCGGATCAACATTCCCGGCGTGCTGCTGGCGGGCAAGACGGGCACGGCGCAGGTCCGCCGCATCACCATGGCCGAGCGCGCGGGCGGGGTCCGCGGCAATGCCTCCCTGCCCTTCAAGCTGCGCGACCATGCGCTGTTCCAGGGCTTTGTGCCGTTCGACAATCCGCGCTATGCGGTGGGCTGCATCATCGAGCATGGCGGCCACGTCAACCGGATCGAGGACGCGCCGATGATCTGCGCCGACACCCTGTCCTATCTTTTCGACCCGAAGAAAGCGATGGAGAAGCTGGAAACGCTGGAAAAGGGCTGGGGCGGAACGCCCGCCGAGCGGCTGGCGCGGCAAACCGCCGCCTTCCGCCTTTCCAAGGCCATCGAGAAGGGCGAAGTCCCCGCCTCTGCCGCCGGCAATGCGACGCAGGCCGCAAACGCCGCCGCGCCCGCGGCCACGCCGGCGGAAGAAGATGGCGACGCGCCGCCTCCCGCATCGAGCCCGACAGGCGCGCCATGAGCATCGTCCCCAAGCCTCTCGCCGAATTTCCATGGCGCGTGCTGGTGCTGCTGCTGGCGATCGCTGCTTTCGGCACCGTCGTCCTCTACAGCGCGGCGGGCGGCAGCATGACGCCATGGGCGATCAACCAGATCATACGCTTCGTCATCTTCTCGGTGATGGCGCTGGTCCTCAGCCGGATCAGGGTGGAAACCTTCGCCCATTTCGCCTTCCCCGCCTATGCGGCCGTGCTGATCGCCCTGATCGTGGTCGAACTGGTCGGCGGCGTGGCTGGGGGAAGCCAGCGATGGATCAATCTCGGCTTCATGCAGCTTCAGCCTTCGGAGTTCATGAAGCCGGTCATCGTGCTGGCCGTGGCGCGATTTTATGCCCTGCTTTCGGTCGGGGAAATTCGCCGATGGAACGCGATCTGGCCCGCGCTGGTGCTGATCGGGGTGCCGTGGGCGCTGGTCCTGATCCAGCCCGATCTGGGCACCGCGACGATGATCGCGGCGGGCGGCATCACCGTCATGTTCCTCGCGGGATTGCCGCTGCGGCTGTTCATCGGGTCGGCGTTGACGCTGGCGGCGGTCATCCCGATCGCCTTCAGCTTCCTGCATGACTATCAGCAGAAACGGGTGCTCATCTTCCTCGACCCGGAAAGCGATCCGCTGGGCGCGGGCTATCACATCAGCCAATCGAAGATCGCCATCGGATCGGGCGGCATGTTCGGCAAGGGCTTCCTGAAAGGAACGCAGAGCCATCTGGATTATCTGCCCGAAGGCCACACCGATTTCGTGTTCGCCACCATGGCGGAGGAATGGGGACTGGTCGGCGGCATCCTGCTGATCTGCGGCTTCATGCTGTTGTTCCGCTGGGGCATCCGCGTGTCGTTGCGCGCGCAGGACAAATTCGCCCGCCTCGTCGCGGCGGGCCTCACCACCACCATTTTCTTCTATGTCGCGATCAATCTGATGATGGTCATGGGGCTGGCGCCGGTGGTGGGCATTCCCCTGCCCTTCATGTCCTATGGCGGTTCGTCGATGCTGACCGTGATGCTCTGCGTCGGCATCGTCATGAGCGTCGATCGTTCCAACCGGCGGCGAACACCGGAAGGCAACTGGTCCTAGAAGCGCAGGCCGGAATATTTTCGGCACCGCGTCATTTTATGTTTGCAAGCCGCTGGGATCGTTGCTAACCGGCCGACCTCACGACGGAGCATGCCCTTCCGAGGGATCCGAAAGAGAGTGTGGACGCATAGCTCAGTTGGTAGAGCAGCTGACTCTTAATCAGCGGGTCCTTGGTTCGAGCCCAAGTGCGTCCACCAAAAACTCCGATAAAATCAATGACTTGAACTTAGCATTCGGCAAGCGTCGCGCTTGAATTCCAAAAGTGTGCAGCAAAGTGTGCAGCAGATTTAACGTGATGCTAGGCTCCCAGAGGTTTAAGAATGTTCCTGTGAGTGACGCCTTGTTCGCGTCCACCAACCACAAAAACCGTCATGCAAGTGGCGGCTTGAGGCATTCAGCCCCAGCCTGGGAACGAGTCTTATGCTGTTCGCGGAAGCTGATTCGCAGGCGGCGCTCCGAATGAAGGACGTGTCTGCACACCACTCGGAACTGGCGGACGTGCGGTCCGCTATCGTGAAAATTGGCTATGGGATTCCTGGCCTCGACGCCAGAGCCTCATCCCGGGCGGCCTTTCGCTGGTCCAACCAATCATCGATCTCGGACGCTATCCAGCGGTTTGTGCCCACGCCCAGTTTGATCGGCACGGGAAAGCGCCCCTGTTTGATCAAGCGTGCCACATGCTGGCGGGTGAAAGGAATGTCCTTCGCCTTCAGATCGGAAAATGCCAGCAGATTAGGCATCGCGATGTCCGATCGCATCGGCTGCCGACTTCCATGCTGCGGTCGAGGGAGTAGCGCCTTTGAAAATCGTCAGCCCGCTGCCTCCGCTTCCTTCCCTCTCCCTTCCCTTCCGAGCGGTCTGAAGTGATTGAGCCGTTATGCGCGCGTCGTGAGCCGCGGTTCGCTCAAAATGATCTTGGGGGCCATTGAAATAGCGCATGGATTGCTACCCGGTGGGCACGCAAGCAGGCCATGACGCCAACCAAATCTACCAGTTTGAACGCGGGGTCCAAAGGACGAAGATCGCCCTTTCAGGCAGGCTGCTGCCGCAACACACCTAGTCGAACAGCATTTGATGTAGCCCCCGCGCTACGCAGCGCGCCGGCTCGTCCGCGACTGCGACGGCAAGTCCTGTTTCCGACCCGATCATGGCGCCGAGCAGCGGAGTTGCCGCGCTCCCGCCCGTAAGAATGATGCCGCGCTCATGGATATCCTGGCTGAGTTCGGGAGGTGTTCCGCCCAGCACCTCGCGAACGGCATCAATGATCTGCTGAAAGTGCTTCTCGGCGACCCGATCGAGTTCAGTGAGCGGCAGTGCCAAGGCAGCCGGCAGTCCGGTCGCGAGGCTGCGCCCTTTGACTTCGATCGTCTCGTCTTTCGCCGCATCGTTGCGACGATTTTCGGCGTAGCCCAGCTTGAGCTGTTCCGAGGTCAGCTCGCCGGCCAGGAATTTGTGCTTGAAATGTAGATGGTCGGCGATCGCCTTGTCGAGCGTTGCGCCGCCGACACGCACCGAACGTGTCACGCAGATGCCGCCGAGCGACAGCACCGCGACTTCGGTCGTACCGGCACCGCACTCGACGATCATTGTACCGGTCGGGGCGTCGATCGGAAGACTGGCCCCGAGCGCGGCAGCGAAGGGTTCGGCGACGAGCCGTACCGAACCGAGACCGGCATCGTGTGCCGCCGTCATCAGGGCTCCGCGTTCCGCCTGTGTGGCATCGGCGGGCACGCCGATCATGGCATGGGGTGCGCGAAAATGCTTGCGACCACGCGCCTTGCGAACGGCGTAGCGCAGCAAATGCGTCGCGGCATCGATGTCCTGAAGCACGCCGCGCGCCAGCGGCCGCCTGATCTGGAGCTTGCCTGGCGTCCGATCGACCATCGCCTGCGCCGCTATGCCTGCGGCATGGAGGCTGGGTGCCGTATCGATATGCGCAAAGCAGCACAGCGACGGTTCGTCGAGGATGATACCCTCGTCGCGGCCGATGACGCGCAGATTGGCGGTCCCGAAATCAATCGCGAGTTCGGGCCGCTTCCAGGAAAAGTGTGAAGCCACTGTTAGCAGGTAGCAAGGAGCGTCGCATTTGTCTCGCGCGACATCTCGCAAGCGCATCACGCGGGGATACAAGCGTTTGCTATCACGTCGACGTTGACGCCAGGCACCGGGCAGGACATGTTCTGCCCGTCATGCAAATGCGCGGTCTCCTTGTCCGGAACCGTCATCACGCGGGCCAGCTTATGGCGGGCATTTAGCCCCGGGTTCCGGCGCTTCGTGCCCGAACTCGGGGCACAAACTCCATCGCCTCATCTGCCGTCGCCTCCTTGTCGGTCGGCGTGCCTTTCCACAGGAAGCCCTTGTCATGACCAGTCCGAAGCACGTGGCCCGCCCACCCGTTCACATGATCGATACGCAAGCCGATGCTCTCTCGGACCTCGCCCTGCGGACGGAGGACCGCAACCCCGAGGTGAGCGGCCTGCTGCTCGAGGAGATCACGCGCGCGACGATCTATAACGCGGCGAAGATCCCGGGCGACGTCGTGACCATGCATGCGCGTGTCGAGTTCGTCGATGAATCGCGCGGGATGCCGCACATCGTCGAACTCGTCTGGCCGGGCGAGGCTGACTTCGCGGCCGGACGTCTGTCGATCCTGACCCCGACCGGCGCAGGTCTGATCGGGCTGCGCGAAGGCGGTTCGATCCTCTGGCCCGACCGCGACGGGCACGAGCGCAGGCTGACAATCGTCAAGGTCACACAGCCTGGACCTGTGCCGGGGCAGAACGGTCGATAGTCGTGGTTGCCCCAATGAGGGGATGTTACCCTGAGGGCATGACCAAAGGCATGCTGGCGATTCGATTCCTGTTGCATGGCGGCACCTTGATGACGCGCCTGCCCGCCTCGGACGGCGCCCAGGCCTGACCGCGCCGCACGTCCGAGGCTTTCCCGGGATCCGGATCCATCATCCGCCGGTCGAACAACGGCACCGGGCGCTCGCGCGGAGGCGCGTCCCCGTCGCCGATCCACCGTGGAGAATCTTGTATGATCGCATCGCCCGACGACCGTGACCTTCTATCCCTGCTCGCCGAACGACGAGACGTTTTCGAAGCGCGTATGGCCCAGTTTCTTTCGGATACGCCCTCCAGCAGTCCGATCCCTGACAACAAGGTCGCCGCAAGGCTGCTGCTGGACGTCGTCCTCGCGTCGCATGCCGACGTTGGCTTTACCGCGGGCGCGGCAGCGATCTCCAGCCGAAAGGTCTTCAGCCACTTCGGTGACGCGCTGGTGCCGCTGTTAAAGGACGTGCTGGGGCCCGACGTCCCGATTGCGTTCCTGGCACGCTGCGTTGACGGCTATTGGCGCTCCGTCCGGGAGCAGATGCCGAAAACATGACGTTCGCTGTCTGGGTGACGCGGACCGATCCGTTCAACCGTCTCACCGCCCGGCATCTGCGCGCTGCCGGTTATGAAGCCTTGACCGAACCCGTGCTGAGGGTCGTGCCGGCTGCAAGGCCCGTGGCCTATGCCGTGCCGGATGCGCTGGTTTTCACAAGCTTGAACGGCATCAGGCTGCACCGGTTCTTGCCGGGCCTGGCCGGTCTTCCGATCTTCACGGTGGGCGACCGCAGCGCGCGCTTTGCCTGCACCCGCGGTTACCGCCACGTGTTTTCCGCCGGCGGTGTTGTCGAGGATCTGCGCCGCACCGTTCGCGAGACGATGTGGCCCGGCGCGGACATCCTCCATGTCGGCGCCGCGGATTCTGCTGGGGCGCTCACCGAGGCGCTTTGCGAGGACGGCTTCAGAGCGCGGCAGCTGCACAGCTATCACATCGTAGAAGCGGAGCCACGCGATCTCGAATGGATCGCTGGCCAGCTCGGCGAGATAGGGTCTATCCTTGTCCATTCGCCGCGCGCGGGTCGTCACATCGCCGGATGGCTCATGCAGCAGGCGGCCGACTGGGGCGGCGAGATCGTCTGCATCTCGCCGGCCGCCGCAGAGTCCTTCGTTTCCTTTGCGAGGGCGAAGATCAAGGTCGCGCCGAGGCCCGATGAGATTTCTCTCCTCGCCCCGCTGCTCAGGGCAGCGCGGCGGTCAAAGTGATTTCGACCTTATAATCGGATGGACTATATTCTTCACGTTCGCATCGGCGGCATCGAGGATTATGGCGCGTTCCACCGCGACGGCTGTGGCAGCTGCCCGGCGTCTCGCGTGTCACGTCGATCTTTGCGATGCGCCGCGATGACCGGGCATGCGGGTGGATGATCCCGCGCTGATCGTATCTCTTTCTGAGCGAACGATGCACTGCGAACTTCTGCAAAGGGCGCAGGCCGTCAGAAAAGGCCGTGACTGCCGCCCACGGCGCCCGCTAGCGCGACCACGGAGGCTGCCAGCAAGACGCGGTGGATTTGCTCCATGCGCGCGAAATCCCGAGCCGGCCGCGCCGTCCTCTCCATATGCCGGTGGAGGAAAAAGGGTTCGATAAGGAACAGCATGGCCGCGAAGACGAGCCACACGGCGACCATCGCATGCATCCACCAGCAGGAGGGATCGAGGAAACGGCCCCACATCTGGCCGCGCCACGTCATCCAGAACCCGCTGGCGCCCGCAAGCAGCACCCAGATGCGCGCCTGCGGTGCAAAGCGGCCTTCGATGCGGTGGAAAGCAGAGAGCCTTTCCTTCGGCGGATGGCCGCTTCGCACCGACGGCATCACCACGAGCGTCACGAACGCGACGCCGCCGATCCAGAACAGGACGGCCACGACATGGATCGCGCGCGCGATGATGACGTCGTCCATGGCGAGCCTCAGGCGGCGAGCAGTTCGTCGGCGGGGCCGAAGAACTCATAGTGGATGCGGCTTGCCGGCACGCCCGCGAGCGACAGCGCGGAGACCGCATGCCGCAGGAACGGGCGCGGACCGCAGATGAAATAGTCCGCTTGCGCGATCGGGGTGTTGGCGACGAGCCATTCGTCGGTGATGATCCCGGCAACGTCGTAATCGCGCCCCTCGACCTCGTCGCCGAGCGGCATCTGATGAAAGTCGGTAACCGCAACAGCTTTTCCTTTTGCGGCCTGCTCACGGACGTGATTGCGCATCGCATGGGTGTCGCGATCGTGGGTGCCGTGGATGTAATGGACGGACGCCTCGCAGCCTTGCGCCACCAGAGCTTCGAGCATCGCCACCATCGGTGTCAAACCGACGCCGCCCGAGAGCAGCACGACCGGACGCTCCGGCTTGCCATCCAGGAAGAACTCACCGGCGGGCGCCGCAACCTTGAGCACCGTGCCGGCCCTCGCCTGTTCATGCAGCCATCCGGACACCAGGCCATGCGGTTCGCGCTTGACCGAGATACGGTAGCTTTCGCCATTGGGCGCGGCCGAGATCGAGTAGTTGCGCTTGATCGGTGAATGGCCGGGGATTTCGATCCAGAAGGTCAGATACTGACCCGGCTTGTGGGCCATGACCGGATCGCCGTCGACGGGCCGCAGGATGAAGGACTTGATGACGCTGCTTTCGGTGACGACTTCATCGACCCGGAAATCGCGCCAACCGTTCCAGCCACCGGTCGTCTCCTTCTGATCGTCATAGATGCGGTGTTCGCGAGCGATCAGAATATTGGCGAGGAACCAGTATGCCTCACCCCAGGCGGCCAGGATCTCTTCTGTCGCAGCATCGCCCAACACGGCCTTGATCGCCCCAAGCAGTGCCTCGGCGACATAGGGATAATGTTCGGGCAGGATCTGCAGCCCGACATGCTTCTGCGCGATACGCTCGACCGCTGGGGCAAGGGCGCCCAGATTCTCGATGTTGTTGGCATAGGCCAGGATCGCACCGGTCAGCGCGCGCGGCTGCGAGCCGGCATCGCCATGATGCGACTGGTTGAACAGGTCACGGATCTCCGGATTCTGGAACATGCGCGAATACATTTCCCGCACGATGTCGAGGCCGTGCGCTTCGAGCGCGGGAACGGTGGCTTTGACGAGCGCGATGGTCTGCTCGCTCAAGGGCTGCGACATGAAAATCTCCTGGTTGGCTAATGGGTGGTGCTGGTTCAGACGCCCGCAGGCGGTTGATCGTAGAAATCGACCTGCATTTTCATGTTGCCGATCGGCGTCACGAAATGCGGCTGCTGTGGCTGGATGAGTCCAGGATTGTCCGGCGTCAGTACGACCTCGGAGGGAGGATCGAGATAGGTAAGCCGGAGTTCGCCCTCTATCACCCGGATCACGCCCCAGACGCCCGCCTTGGTGTCATGACGGGCGCGGAGCGCCGCCGGCAGCGTGTCCTGATCGAACACCGGCGTCGAGCGGTAGGGCGCCGGAGCCGCCATCTCAGGCGGCCATCCGGATGTCGTCGGCATGCGCAGGATAAGGCGCCGACCTGCCCGTCGGAGCAAGGCCGGCGAGTTCGCTGGCGAAACCATGGTTGACGTCGCGATGATGGGCCTCGTCGGCGCGAACCACGAGCACAACATCACGCAGGGTCGCGTCGTCGGCGAGCTTCCAATAATGTCGCGCGATGGCCGGCGCCGGCAGGTTCGGGCTGCGTCCCTCGTCGATCTCCTTGAGATAGAGGGTGTAGCTGATCACCGCCTCCTCCTCGAAATAGCCGACGATGCGGTGCGCGGTTCTGGCGCTGACCAGGTAGAGCGCGAAGAAGGCAAGATAGAACACCCACTGGACCCCCAGGATCACCATGCGCTCGAACAGGGTCGGCCTGGCGACCTCGATGAAGGTCATAAGGTGCATGCGCTCATTCTCCGCTTCCTCCATGAGGGTGCGGATCCAGCCCTTGTCGTCGCACATGCGGCGCAGGCATTTGAGATGGTTGATGGTCGCGCCGACCATGCCCGGCACGGCGGCGACCGTTTCGAGCACGATGGCGCGGTGGCCGTAGCGCTTGGCGAAGAAGGTGTCGGCGCTCCAGCGCAGAACCTTCGTGAACCCGAGCGCGATGCGGTCGCGCAGATCCCGGGGCTGGTGATGGACGCTGAGGTCCACGAGAGGGATATCGGTCATGGCAGCACACTCCGTTGAGGAAGGTCCGTCGCGTCGGCGTTGCGGCGGGCGGGTCCGGGGATCGGCTGGTCATCCAGCCGGAAAAACAGCGCGAGTTGCAGGCTCTGCGCGATGCGAGCCGCGCGGTCCTGCAAGGCGGCGGCCGCTGGCGGCGTCATCATTTCGTCGGTGGTCTGCGCCCAGAGCGCCAGCCAGCGGTCGAACAGCGCCGGCGTGATGCGATCTTTGTGCTTCATATGTGCGGGCACCGGCTGCCCTTTATAGCGGCCGCTGGTAAGCATGACCGACGACCAGAAGGCGGCGAGCTTGTCCAGATGCTCGGTCCAGTCAGCGATGGCGTCATTGAAAATCGGGCCGAGCGCGCCATCGGCACGGACACGCGCGTAGAAGGCATCGACCAGCGCTTTTAGCCCTTCATCGTCCATGTCCAGCGCGACCATCGCCCCGACTCCAAATCATGCTTCACGAATGCATCTATACCGACGGTCAAAAACATGCAATAGCAATGCATGATTATACGACGAGCTGACGGCTCGTTCCGGAGTGCCTATGAAGCTGACCCTGTTCACCGATTATGCGATGCGGACGCTGCTCTATCTGGGGGCGCGCCCCGAACGGCTCTGCTCGATCGGCGAAGTGGCGCAGGCCTATCGCATCTCGCAAAACCACCTGATGAAAGTGGTCGTCGAGCTCGTAAGAAGCGGCCATGTCGAAAGTGTGCGCGGACGGTCCGGCGGCATTCGTCTGGGCATGCCGCCCGAGGAGATCAATGTCGGCGCTGTCGTTCGGCACACCGAAGATGGCTTCGACCTGGTCGACTGCGGAAGCTGCATCGTCGCCCCGGCCTGCGGCCTGACGGGCGTGCTGAAGGAGGCGCTCGGCGCATTCATGTCGGTGCTTGACCGCTACACGCTTGCCGACCTGCTCGCCAAACGCGGCGATATCGCCGCGATCTTCGCTTCCCAGGAGATCGGTGCGCTTGACGCAGCCCCGATCCGAAAACGTCGCCAGGAGTTGGCGTTGCAAAAGGAGGCCTGAGCCATGTTCTGCCCCGAGTGCGGTCAACCGGTCGATCCCGCGCCGTTCGACGCTCGTCACCAATCGTCGGGCCTGCTTGTAACGCTCGCGGGATTGTTTCGCCGGATCATCGGCAGCGATCCGCGCAGACATTGCGGTCATCGCTCTGCAACTCAGGAATGCGAATAGTGGCGCTGCATCACGCGACATCTGGTGAGGTGATCGATCTTTCCTTGCGGCCGATCTCAGCCGAAACCGAACACTCGACGGCGATCGTCAAGACCGACCAGTTCGAAGCCATTCGTCTCGTGATCCCGCGGGGGACGGATATGCCCCAGCATCAAGTTCCGGGCAGCATCACGCTGCATTGCCTGGAGGGCCGCGTGCAATTGGGGCTCGGCGAAACGGTGGCCGAGCTTGGCGCGCATCAATGGGTCTATCTCGAAGGCGGCGCGGCGCATTCGGTCAAGGGCGTTGAAGATTCCGTGCTGCTGCTGACGATCCTTTTTCCACCTGCCGATGCGAGCATCGGATGACGTCCGACAGGCCGGCGATCAGTCCGCCGCAGGCAACCCATCATCTCGTTCCGCCCGGGCGCATCACGAGGCAAGTCGAGTTCATCCGGGAACGCGCGCATCTTGGCGAATACGAACCTCTATATCTCCATCGTCGCCTGGCCAATACACAGTCATCGGAGATGGATTTCGTCCGCATTATACGACTGCATCAGCTATACTTGCTGTCAGCACAATAACAATTTTCGCCGCTGTAGGCGGCAGCCAGGGACTGTTCTGAGCGAAGAGGGGTTGGGGCATGAAGAGCTATCAGACGACATTCAGCATCAAAAGGCTGTGGATCATCCTGTCGGTCGGCATGGTGGTCATGTTCGGTATCCTGCTGCTGCTCGGTCAGCAGATCTACCAGCAGGCCCCGCCGATTCCCGAAGCGGTGAAATCCCAACGCGGCGAGACATTGTACACGCGCGCCGATATCGAGGCCGGCCAGAATATCTGGCAGTCGATCGGCGGCATGCAGCAGGGCTCGATCTGGGGGCATGGCAGCTATCTGGCGCCTGACTGGAGCGCCGACTGGCTGCACCGGGAGACGGAGGCCTTGCTCGCTCTGTCCACCGCACCGCTGCCAGCAGGCCTCTCCGCGGCGCAGGCCGATGCCGTGCGAAAGGCCGCGCTGCAGGAAGAAATGCGCAGGAACAGCTACGATCCTGCATCCGGTGTCATAACGGTCAGCGACACCCGCGCGCGCGCGATCGGGCAGGTGCAGCAGCACTTCGTCAGCTTGTATGTGGGCAGCGACCCGACCTCGCTGAAGCTGCGCCGCGATTACGCCTTCCCCATCTACGGCGAATTGTCGGCCGCAGAAGCCCGGCAGCTTACGGCCTTCTATTTTTGGACCGCCTGGGGAGCGACCACGAACCGTCCGGGCGACACCATCACCTATACCAGCAACTGGCCGCATGAGCCATTGGTAGGCAATAGCCCGACCACCGGCACATTGTTGTGGAGCCTGGCGTCGGTGATCCTGCTGCTCGCCGCGGCTGGAGCGTTGATCGCCTATTACGCCAAGCAGTTCGACGTCTGGCGCGGCGACATCTTGCCCGAAGGCGGCATGGCGACCTCCGACCTTCTGGGACAGGCTGTCATCACACCATCTATGCGGGCTACGGCAAAATATTTCTGGGTCGTCTGCGCCCTATTCGTGGCGCAGGTCCTCCTCGGTATTGTCACCGCCCATTATGCGGTTGAAGGGCAAGGTCTCTACGGGCTGCCGTTCGCCGAATATCTGCCCTACACGATCACCCGCACATGGCACACGCAGCTCGCGGTGCTGTGGATCGCCACGGCTTGGCTGGCGACCGGACTATACGTCGGGCCGATGCTCGGAGGCCGCGACCCCAGGTTCCAGCGCTTCGGCGTCAATTTCCTGTTCATCAGTCTACTCATCATCGTCATCGGCTCCTTTGCCGGGCAATGGGCGGCCGTCCACCGCTTCTTCACCGACCTGACAGCGAATTTCTGGTTCGGGCATCAGGGCTATGAATATGTCGATCTCGGACGCTTCTGGCAGATTTATCTTCTGATCGGTCTGTTCCTGTGGGTGGCGCTGGTCGTGCGCGCGCTCTGGCCCGTGCTGCGCGAAGAAGGCAGTAAATCTCTCATCTATCTTGTACTGGTATCGGCGCTCGCCATCGGGCTGCTCTATGGCGCGGGACTGATGTGGGGCCAGCATACCAACATCGCCGTGATGGAATATTGGCGCTGGTGGGTGGTACATCTGTGGGTGGAAGGCATCTTCGAGGTCTTCGCCACAGCCATCATCTCGCTGCTGTTCGTGCAGATGGGTATCCTGCGAACTTCCACCGCCACCGTGATGGTGCTGTTCGCGACGATCATCTTCCTGTTCGGCGGGGTGCTCGGGACCTTCCATCACCTCTATTTCAGCGGGACGCCGACGTCGGTGATCGCGGTCGGTGCGACGATCTCGGCCCTTGAAGTGGTGCCGCTGCTGGTGGTCGGGTTCGAGGCCTACACACGGCACAAGGTCGAGCATGAGGCCGAATGGGAACGGATTTATCACTGGCCGTTCATGTTCTTCGCTGCCGTCCTGTTCTGGAATCTGGTCGGCGCCGGATTGTTCGGCTTCCTGATCAACCCGCCGATCGCGCTCTATTACATGCAGGGACTGAACACGACGGCGAACCACGGCCATGCCGCCCTGTTCGGTGTCTACGGCATGCTCGGCCTTGGGCTGACGCTCTATTGCATGCGGGGATTGACCGACGTCACGCGGTGGAACCAGAAATGGATCAGGATATCCTTCTGGTCACTCAACATCGGCCTGGCGATGATGACCTTCCTGTCGCTGCTCCCGCAGGGTATCCTGCAAACCTATGCCAGCATCGAACATGGCTATGCCTATGCCCGCTCGGCGGAGTTCATCCATAGCCCGATCATGCAAGCGCTGGTTTGGGCAAGGGTGCCCGGCGACGTCGTCTTTGCCGTCGGTGTCTTTGCGTTCGCGTGGTTTATGGTCCAGGCATTCATGCTCGGTAAGAGGCCGGGCCCAGAAACGATCACCGTTCCTAAATCAGTGCTTTAGATCCGACACTCCGCTCCCGGTCGCAGCTCGGTTTTCAACGGAGAGCCCGCTGGTTTCTGACATTGGTCGGGAGCGAATAGTGCCTTTTGCCGTGAAGCGACGTCAGGATCGCCGCACAGGCTCGCCTGATAGAGCGAGAATTGCGTGCATCCCGAGTACCGGCCCGCGCTCACCGACTATTATCGCGGCGCGCGCGAAGGCCCCTACGGCCAGCAATCCCCGTCTCTGCCGGTCGAGGTCTTGTCCCGGCACCGGAGCTTTATCGAGACGGGTTCGGTGTTGCTCGATCGGAAAGGGACGTTCCGTAAATCCTCGCGGGTTACGATCCAACGGACATTACGTAGTGCGACGTAGGATCCCGGACGGCATGTCCCAAGCCGAGGCAAGCGAGCGGAGCAGATATGTCCAACATGGTCTCATCTTCTAACGGTCATGATCCGCTCGATGGCATTGCCCAGACGCTGGATCGCGCAGCTGCGGCCTTTGTCGCCCAGGCGACCTCAGGTCTTTCGCCAGTCACGATGATCCAGGCTTTTTTGGACTGGAGCACGCACCTCACGATATCGCCGGGGAAGCAGGTGCAACTTGCAGCCAAGGCGGCTCGCAAGGTTGGGCGCATTGCCGATTATGCCGCCCGGCGAGCAGGAAACGCCAAGACTTTGCCTGCGATTGAACCGCTGCCGCAAGACCGGCGCTTCGTCGATCCCGCATGGGCCGCGCAGCCCTTCGACCTGATTTCGCAGGCATTCCTCCTCAACCAGCAATGGTGGCATGCCGCAACGACGGGCATCGGCGGGGTTTCCCGGCATCATGAGGACATGGTCAATTTCGCCGCGCGCCAGATGCTTGATGTCTTCGCACCTACCAACTTCCTCGCCACCAATCCTGTGCTTCAGCGCAAGATCGTCGAGACCGGCGGGCAATGCCTCCTCGATGGCGCACGGCATTGGTGGGAGGATGTCGAGCGCCTGAGCCGCGGCGAGCCGCCGGTGGGCACGGAACAGTTCCGCGTCGGCGAGACGGTTGCCGTGACGCCGGGTAAAGTGGTTTTCCGCAACGAGCTTATCGAACTGATCCAGTATACGCCGACCACCCAAACGGTCCATCCCGAGCCGATCCTGATCGTCCCGGCCTGGATCATGAAATATTACATCCTCGACCTTTCGCCTGAGAATTCGCTCGTCCGCTGGCTGGTCGGCCAGGGTCACACGGTGTTCACGATCTCCTGGCACAATCCCTCGCGTGAAGATCGCGATCTCGACATGGACGATTATCGTCGGCTGGGGCCGATGGCTGCGCTCGACGCCGTCCAGGCGATCACCGGTTCGGCCAAGGTCCATGGTCTGGGCTACTGCCTCGGCGGCACCTTGCTCGCCATCACGGGGGCGGCGATGGCGCGCGATCAGGATGAGCGCCTTGCCACCCTCACCCTGCTCGCCGCGCAGACCGAATTCAGCGAGCCGGGCGAACTCGGCCTCTTCATCGATGAGGCGCAGCTCAATCTTCTTGAGAACCTGATGTGGAGCCGCGGCTATCTCGACAGCAGCCAGATGGGCGGCGCTTTCCAGATTTTGCGCTCGAATGATCTCATCTGGTCGCGGATCCTCGCCACCTATCTCCTGGGCGAGCGCGAGCCCATGTCGGACCTGATGGCGTGGAACGCCGACGGCACCCGCATGCCCTTTGCAATGCACAGCCAGTATCTGCGCCAGCTTTTTCTCGACGACGATCTGGCCGAAGGGCATTTCAAGGTCGCAAACCGCACCGTCACCCTTTCGGCGCTGCGCCAGCCCCTTTTCGTGGTCGGCACGGAGCGCGACCATGTCGCGCCCTGGCGTTCGGTCCACAAGATCCATTGGCTGACCAGCGCGGAGATCCGCTTCGTCCTGACCAACGGCGGCCACAATGCGGGGATCGTGTCCGAGCCCGGCCATGCGCATCGCCGTTTTCAGGTCGCAACGCGGCCGGTCGATGGCCCTGCCCTCGATCCGGATGATTGGCTGGAGCAGGCGGACCCGCAGGAGGGCTCGTGGTGGATCGACTGGGGTCGATGGCTCAGCGAGCATTCGAGCGACCCTGTTGCGCCGCCCGTCATGGGACAAAGCGAAGGTCCCTACCACCCGATCTGCGATGCTCCCGGTCATTATGTGATGGAGCGCTGAGATGAGCAGCGCCGAGATCATCGAGAACCGCACCTTCGACGAGATCGCCGTGGGCGAGAGCGCCAGTGTTACGCGCATCCTGGGAGAGCGGGATATCCAGCTCTTCGCGCTGGTCTCGGGCGACGTCAATCCGGCGCATCTCGATGCCGAGTTCGCCGCCGGCGATCTCTTTGGCCGCGTTATCGCCCATGGTTTGTGGGGCGGTGGCCTGATCTCTGCCGTGCTCGGCACCGAGCTTCCTGGTCCCGGCACGATCTATCTCAGCCAGAGCTTGCGGTTCTGCCGACCGGTTGGCCTGGGCGATTCGATCACCGCATCGGTCACGGTGAAGGAGAAGCGTGCCGAGCATGAGGTGATCCTGTTCGACTGCCGCTGCATCAATCAGGACGGCAAGGACGTCATCATCGGCGAAGCCGAGGTCCGCGCGCCGACCGAGAAGGTGCGGCGTCCCCGGATTGCGTTGCCCGACGTCCAGATCTCGGATCATGACGGTTATCGCAAGCTGATCGAACGGACCGCCGGCGATAAAGCGGTACCGACGGCCGTCGTGCATCCCTGTAGCGCGGCCGCGGTGACGGCCGCCGTCAACGCGGCCGAAGCCGGTCTCATCCGACCCCAGCTGGTCGGCCCGGAAGCGCGTATCCGCAAGGCGGCCGAGGACGCTGGCAAAGACATCTCCGCCTTCAAGGTCATTGATGCGCCGCACAGTCACGCAGCGGCAGCCCGGGCCGTTGATCTGGTTCGCTCGGGCGAAGCGCGGCTTCTGATGAAGGGCTCGCTTCACACCGACGAGTTGATGAGCGCGGTGGTTTGCGCAGCGACGGGTCTTCGCACCGAGCGGCGGATCAGCCACGCTTATGTGATGGATGTGCCGGGCCATCCCACGCCGCTGATCATCACCGATGCCGCGATCAACATCGAGCCGAGCCTTGAGGACAAGGCGGACATTATTCGCAACGCTATCGATCTGGCGCATGTCATGGGCATAGACGAACCGAAGGTCGCGATCCTGTCGGCGGTCGAGACGGTGAACCCGGCAATCCGATCGACGCTCGAAGCCGCCGCACTCTGCAAGATGGCCGATCGCGGCCAGATCAGCGGCGGCATCCTTGATGGTCCCCTCGCCTTCGACAATGCAATCAGCGAGAAGGCCGCGATGGAAAAGGGCATCGTCTCCCCCGTCGCCGGGCGGGCCGAAATCCTCGTCGTTCCCAATCTCGAAGCGGGCAACATGCTCGCCAAGCAGCTCACCTTTCTCGGCGGCGCCGATGCTGCCGGCGTCGTGCTGGGCGCGCGCGTGCCCATCATTCTTACCAGCCGCGCCGATTCCCTGCGCACGAGCCTCGCCTCCTGCGCGGTTGCGGTGCTTCTCGCCCGCGCCGCGCCTAAAGCCGCCCCGGGGCCGTTCGTGCACTCTGCATGAAAGCGATCGTCACGCTCAACGCTGGCTCCTCCAGCATCAAGTTCGCGCTGTACGAACTTTTGCCGCATGGCTTCCGCTTCGATGCGGGCGGAAAGATCGAAGAGATCGGCACGGCACCACGCCTGCGCGCCCGGAACGCCGCAGGTGAGGTCATCCTCGAACGCGACTGGCAGCAAGCGAACGCCATCTCGCATGAGCATCTGCTCGAAGACCTTTTCGCCTGGGCGGCGACGCAGCTTGGCGATCGCGAAATCGTCGCGATCGGTCATCGCATCGTTCATGGCGGATCGGACTTTGCCGCTCCGCGGCTGATCGATGATGCGCTGCTCGATGCGCTCGACGCCCTGATCCCGCTGGCACCGCTGCACCAGCCCCACAATCTCGCCGCCGTTCGTGCGCTACGCGCCCTTGCGCCGCACCTGCCGCAGATCGCCTGCTTCGACACCGGCTTCCACCACGACCTTGCGCCACTCACGACCCGTCTCCCCTTGCCCCGCTCCCTCCATGAGCGAGGTATTCGGCGCTACGGCTTCCATGGGTTATCCTACGAGCATATCGCCAAGCGGCTGCGGGACATTGAGCCGACACACGCCGGCGGGCGCGTGATCGCGGCGCATCTCGGCAACGGCGCCAGCCTGTGCGCGATGCGCGAGGGCAAGAGCATCGATACGACAATGGGGTTCACCGCGCTCGATGGCCTGATGATGGGCACGCGCTCCGGCGCGCTGGATCCCGGCGTCGTTCTGCATTTGCAGATCCAGCTGGGCATGTCGGCTCAGGAGGTGGAGACCTTGCTATACAGGCAATCGGGGTTGCTCGGCGTGTCCGGTTTGTCGAACGACATGCGCGCGCTCCATGCCAGCGACGCGCCGGAGGCCGCTGAGGCGATCGACCTGTTCGTGCGGCAGGCTGCTCGTCAGGCAGCGGGGCTCATCCCCACGCTGGGCGGTCTTGACGGTTTCGTCTTCACGGCGGGAATCGGCGAGAATGACGCCTGCATCCGCGCGCGCATCTGCGAAAGCCTGTCATGGGCAGGCATCGCTCTCGATGCCGATGCCAACGAGGCCAACGCCGCCGTCATCAGTACCGGGGATAGCAAGGTGCTCGTCCGGGTCATTCCGACCGACGAGGAAGCCGTGATTGCCCATCATGTAGTCGACCTCATCAGATCCGAAGGAGGTATTTCGCGATGAATCCGCTGGTGGATCTTTCCGGAAAACGCGGGCTGGTCGTCGGCATCGCCAATGACAGCAGCATTGCGGCCGGCTGCGCCGAAGCCTTTTCCCGGTGCGGCGCGCGTCTGGCGGCGACCTATCTGAACGAGAAGTCGAGAACCTATGTCGAGCCGGTCGCGAAGGCGCTCGGCGTTGAATGGCTCGCCCCCTGCGATGTCCGGCAGCCTGGTGAACTCGAAGCGTTGTTCGAACGGGTCCGGACCGAATGGGGCGGGCTCGACTTCCTGCTGCATTCGATCGCCTTCGCGCCGCGCGACGATCTGCACGGACGGGTGGTCGACTCGTCCGCCGAGGGCTTTGCGCTCGCGATGGACGTCTCATGCCATAGCTTCCTGCGCATGGCGAAGCTGGCCGAGCCGCTAATGATCGATGGCGGCTGCCTTCTATGCGTAACCTTCTACGGTTCCGAGCGCGTGGTCGAGAATTACAATCTTATGGGGCCGGTCAAGGCCGCACTGGAGAGCGCCACGCGCTACGTCGCCGCCGAGCTCGGCCCCAAGGGCGTCCGCGCGCATGCGATCTCGCCCGGGCCGATCGCAACCCGCGCCGCGAGCGGGATCGAGCGCTTCGACGAACTGCTCGAGCGCGCCGCTGCCACCGCTCCAGCCGGCCAGCTGGTCGATATTGCCGATGTGGGGGCGCTGGCAGCCTTCCTCGTCAGCGATGCGGCCCGCCGGATCACGGGCACCATCATCCCGGTAGATGGCGGACAACATTTGATGGCTTGAGCTTGTGCTCGCGCAGGCGGATGCTTCTAGCTTTTCTCCGTCGGCAGGTCCTTGTCCGGCGCAGCCGTCGATGCGGTCGATGCCACCAGGGCCAGCCACGGTTTGAATAGCCCCTCCACCGGGAGAACCGGTTCGACTGTCAGAGCCTCGGCCCAGCTCTTGCGCCAGTCGCCGACGGCGCTCTCGATATCCTGGGCGGTCGCCGTGCGAACAGCCTCGATTTCGGCGAGCATGTCTTGCCAGTGCCCGTTGACGCTATTCATCGAAGCGCTCTTTTCGCTCGACAGGCCGTTCGCGAGGACGAGGCGAGCTTCCTCTCCGATCTCGGATGCGCCCTTGGTTCCGAGCTCGATCAGCTTCTGGCCGCTTTCGCGCCAAGTCTCGGCAAGCTTCAGGCCCAACCGGATATTCGCCTGAGCGAGAGCGACGACATTTTCGAGACGCTGTGCCATGGTCTTCTCCTGATGGGGCGCGTCCTTTCAGACGGATCGATGGCAGCCTCGTCCAGGCAGCTGTTCGCAGCCATTGTGGAATGTACTTAGCCGGACTTCGTCGCCGAACGGTCACATCGCGCGACAACAATCGCGTCGATGCCGCGCAGGAGTTGCAGTAAGCTACTGTGAGCGCAGTCTGAGGCATGCTGCATCTTAGTTTCGCGGATCGAAATAGATGACAAAGACTTCTTCAACCCTGTCACCTCGCGCGGGCCCGATAGCATCACTCATGGTGGCGATCGTCTTCGTCGCGATCGCAACGGTGGCCGCGCTTGCGCTCGAACCCCTGCTCGCCGATCGCCCGATCTGGCTCCTGCTGACAGTGGCGGTTCTCGCATCGGCATGGACAAGCGGGGTCACGACGGCAGGTTTTGCGACGGCGGCTTCGGCTGTTACCGGCTTTCTCCTGATCGATACGCCGTTCCGCGACATGGATCATCTGGTTCACGCGTCGGGCTTCGGGATGATTTCGGTCGGGCTGATCCTGCTCACCAGCCGCCTCTCGCACTGGCGGGAGGCCGCGCACGTCCACGAAATCGACGCGGGCGAAAACTCGCGCAAAGCGCACGAGACGGCCGAAGAGCTGGCGCTCCTGATCGACGGCGCGACGACGCTCGCCATCTATATGCTCGATAAACAAGGCCGGGTGGCGATCTGGAACAAGGGCGCCGAGCGGATCAAGGGCTGGAAGGAAGAGGACATTCTGGGGCGCAGCGCTGCGGTCTTCTATCCTCAAGACGATGTCGCGCGTGGCAAACCCCAGGCCGATCTCGATCGCGCACGCGCGGAGGGCCGATTTCAGGAGGCCACCTGGCGCCTGCGCAAGGATGGATCGGAATTTCTTGCCGATGTGACCATCACCCCGCTTCATGACGAAGACGGACGGCTGCGCGGGTTCGGGAAGGTCGTTCGCGACATCACTGACGAGAAGGCGGCCGAACGCGCGATCGAGAAGCGAGAAGCGCAATTGAACTCGATCCTGGCCAGCGTTCCCGACGCCATGGTGGTCATCGATGCCGAGGGCATAATGCTCTCGTTCAGCCATGCCGCGCAGCGGATGTTCGGTTACGAGGAAGCCGAGGTGCTCGGCAAGAATGTCTCGATGCTCATGCCGTCCCCCGACCGCGAGGCGCATGATGGCTATATCGCGCGATATCTTGAAACCGGCGTGGCGCACATCATCGGCAGCACGCGGCGGGTCATCGGTTGCCGGAAGGACGGGACGCTCGTGCCCCACGAACTGGCGATCGGCGAAGCGACCGGCGGCGGGGAGCGCGTGTTCACCGGCTTCATGCGCGATCTCACCGACCAGGAGGCCACGGCGGCGCGTCTCCAGGATCTGCAGGCGGAATTGATCCATGTCTCGCGCGTGAGCGCGATGGGCGCCATGGCATCGACGCTCGCCCATGAACTCAACCAGCCGATCACCGCGGTCGTCAACTATGTGCAAATCGCTCACGTGCTTCTGGAAGATCCCGATCCGGACACAGTCGCGGAGATACGCGAAGCGCTGGCGGACGCGGCGTCGGAAGCGCTCCGTGCCGGCCAGATCGTTCGCCGGTTGCGCGCTTTCGTGGCGCGGGGCGAAGTGCAGAAGCAGGTCGAGGATCTGCCGAAGCTGATCGAGGAAGCCTGTTCGCTCGGCCTGGTGGGTCTCAGCGAACATGGCATCGAGACCCGGCTCCTGCTCGATCCGGATGCGACGCCGGTGCTGGCCGACCGTGTCCAGATCGAGCAGGTCCTCGTCAATCTCATCCGCAACGCTGCCGAAGCGATGGCGGAAAGCCCCACGCGCGAACTGACGATCGCCACGGGGCTGGAAGGGCCGGCGATGGTGCGCGTGACCATCGCCGACACCGGGCCCGGCCTTGACGCGGAAGTCGCCGCCCAGCTGTTTCAGGCGTTCCTCAGCACCAAGACGGAAGGGATGGGTCTGGGGCTGTCGATCTGCCGAACGATCGTCGAGGCACATGGCGGCAAGATCTGGGTGGAAAACCCGCCGGGAGGCGGAACGCGCTTTCATTTCACGTTGATGCATATCGTTTCGGAGGACCGTGATGTCGGATAGGCGTACCGTACATATCGTCGATGACGAGGCCGCGATCCGCCGCTCGGCTGGCTTCCTTCTCAAGAAGTCGGGATACCGCGTGGAAGCGTGGGCCTCAGGCGTCGATTTTCTCAAGGGGGTTCGCCACGCGACCGACGGCTGCATTCTGCTCGACGTCCGCATGCCGGTCATCGATGGCCTGGAAGTCCAGCAAGCACTCGTCGATCAAGGCGTGACTATGCCGATCGTGCTGCTCACAGGGCATGCCGACGTCGGAATTGCGGTACGCGCGATGAAGGCTGGCGCGGTGGATTTCGTGGAAAAGCCTTTTGACATGGCGGTCCTCCTCGGTGCCATCGAGACGGCCTTCGCACGTTTGGACGATCAGGAGCGTTATGCGGCATCCGCACAGGAAGCCGCGCTGGTCATCGCCAGTCTCACCCCACGCGAGCGCGAGGTGCTCGAAGGTCTCGCCCGAGGTCTGCCCAACAAGACGATTGCCTTTGATCTCGACATCTCGGCCCGAACGGTCGAGGTTCACCGTGCCAATCTGATGACGAAGCTCGGGGTCCACTCGTTCCCCGATGCCCTGCGGATCGCTTTCGCGGCGGGATTGGGCACCGACCGGGAACAGGGATCGTCATCTCCTGCGTGACGCTGGGACCGATGGGAAGGATCCGGGCAACCGCTTGACCTGACGCCGCCAAGCCGCGTCCTTGTGACGCAACGCGAAGATGGCGAGCGCCTCGCTCGCAGATTGGGATGTTTACGTAGGGACGAGGGTCCGGGCCGCGACACATAGTGGCAATAGAACCGCATTTTGCCGGGAGGGATGCACGATGCCCCACCTCGCTCCTTCAACCGAACCGGAACGACCGCGTGTCCTCCTCGTGGAGGATGACAGTATGGTTCGCCGGTCGATCCAGCTGATCCTGCAGGCCCGCGGTTATGACGTGCGCGCCTTTTCCAGTGGTGTCCAGGCGCTTGCCGATCCATCCGTGGTCGAGGCCGCTTGTCTGGTCACCGACTATCGCATGGCGGGCATGACCGGACTGGACCTGCTGCGCGGCCTTCGCGCCGTGGGATGGCGACGTCCCGCCATCCTGATCACCGCCCACCGCAGCGACTACATTGCCGAGGGCGAGGATACACTGTTTGATGAGATACTGGAAAAGCCCCTGCTCGACCGCCGCCTATGCGCATGCGTCGACCGCGCGACGGGTCGCGCTTAGCTCGCATCGCGGATCCAAACAGCGCAATGATGGTCAGGGGGAGACAGGTGCTGTCGGCCCACAGCACGATAAGGGAATGTGCGTAGATCGACTCGCAGTGCTTGACGCTAAGCTGTGGGGCAAAGTTCTCGCTCGATGGCCTGTTGCTGCCAACGGCTTCTTATGACGACTAATCGCGATTATGCATTATCGATCCTCGCGAAGGACGATCAACGCGAAGGAGTGCAAAAAATGGCCGCGCGGCGTCACCGATCCGGCACGAGCAGCGATCTTGCGATCGGAACGACGGTCGATCCCGGCCTCCACGCTATGCCCGGTTTCGATCGTCACAATCCCAGGGGTTCGTCATGAACCCTATCGCCCTCTCCTCACCTGTCAGACTGTCGGAAGTTCATGGCCTTATTACGGCCGCCGCGCGCTGCTGGCGCACGGCACGCGACCAAAGGGCGAAGGTCCAACAGCGTCTTTACACGCTGGTCATCGATCAGGACTGCGGAATGCTTGCCCCGGTATTAAACGGCTTGCTGACACTGTATGAGACCGCCTTGGGCAGGCCGATCGTCGTAGGCGGAACCAGATTGTCGCTCGACGAACAGGCACTGCTGGGCATCTTCGACGGCGCGCATGACCAACATCGCGCAATGCGATGCAGCGAGGGGATGGCAGCCGCTTTCTCGTGCGCCGTCCGGTCGGCGCGGATCATGATAGCAAAGGTGCTTGCAGATCGCATCGAACCCTGTGGTCCGTCCTTGCTGTCCCCCACAAGCGCGATACCCATGGCGGGAGAGCGACTGTTCGACTGGAAAAATGACGAACGCCCGGAACCAGCAATCCGGTCGGCGCTCTCCGGTCTGATCCCGTCTGGATCTAAGTAGATTCCACGAATGCGTTTCTCCTTGGGATGATCGACCTTCTCGCCAGCTTCTACGCGCGAGGGCGACATGACGGTGAAAGACATATTGGCGATCGTCGACACAGGCGATGCTGACGAGCAGTTCTTGAAAGACGCGCGAGAGTTCGCTCGCTTTCACGAGGCGCATCTGAGCGTGGCAATCTTGTCGGTGGTCCCCACGCCGGACTATGCCCTCGCCTACGCGCAGCCCTATTTTCTGCTGTCGGACTATGTCGAAGCGGCTGGGGAAAAGCAGGCGAAGGTCGCCAGGATCGGCGAGCGGGACGGCTTCGAGGTTCGTATCCTGAGCGACGATCCTGGCGCCCTGCTCGACAAAGCCCCCGTGCAGGCGCGCTACGCCGATCTGATCCTTTTCGGGCCGGTGGATGCCTATGCCAACAAGCATCTGCGGCGGCGGCTTTTCGAGAACATTGCCCTTTCTTCCGGGCGACCGGTGATCGTCCTGCCCGCGCAATGGACACCACGTCCTTTCGCTCATCTTGCGATCGGATGGAATGCGACGCGTGAGGCGACCCGTGCGCTTGGCGATGCGCTGAAGCTCGCGCAGGCTGGCGCAAAGATCGACATTCTCGTCGTCGATGCCAAGTCCAGTACGAAGGGGCATGGGTCCGAGCCGGGCGCCGATATCGCCCGCAATCTCAGTCGCCACGGGTTCGACGTGACGGTTCATGCCCTGTTCTCGGAAGGCGAGAATCAGTCGGCTGTGCTGACCGATTTTGCGCGGCAGCACCGCGCGGATCTGCTGATCATCGGCGCCTCTGCCCATTCGCGGCTGCGCGAACTCTTCCTGGGCGGCGTCACTCATGATCTGATCGACGGCGCGCCTATCCCCGTCCTTCTGGGACATTGATCGCCCTTCCCCAGTCAATCCCGCACCAGGATTTCCGGAGCATCCGCAATGTCATCGCCTTCTTCTGAACCATCGAGCCCGCAAGCAGAAATCCTCACGACCGGCACCGGACTGCGCCTGCACGTTCGCCCGGCCGATGCCGCCGACGAAGCCGCGCTCGAAACCTTCTTCGAAAATGTGACGCTCGAGGATTTGCGCTTCCGCTTCCTCTCGGCGGTCCAGCATGTCGGGCACGACCAGATCACTGCGATGCTGCGGACCGATCGGGAGCAGACCGTGACGCTTCTCGCTTACGAGGAGAGTGCAGCGCTAGTCGGTGTCGCAATGCTTGCCGCCGATGTGCAGGGCGAAACCGCCGAAGTCGCGGTTTCTGTCCACCGCGACAGGAAGGCGCAAGGCATTGGCTGGAGCCTGCTGCGGCACGTAGCGCTGCTCGCGCGCGCAAGGGGCATTCTGCGCCTGCAGTCGATCGAAAGCCGCGACAATCATGCCGCGATCGAGGTCGAGCGCGATCTGGGCTTCACCGCGCGAGCCTGTCCCGGCGATCCCACGCTCATTTTATTGGAAGCCGACCTTGTTGGAGACACGGCCCCCGAGACATGAGCGCATGCGCCATCAGCGAGAGATAGGCCCCCTGTCCAGATTGGTGAACCCGTGGCGGTGATGATAGCGATGCAGATCGGTGCGCTCGTCCCCGCCGCGCTGACGCTCGTGTGCAAGCGCGGCCGGGTCGTGTGTGCGGGCATCCCTATGAGCGACATTCCGATCTTTGCCTATGCGGACCTGTGGGAAGAGCGCCAGATCCTCTCCGTCGCCAATTTGACGCGCGAGGACGGCACGTCCTTCTTCGAGGTGGCCGCCCGGTCGGGCCTGCGCGCGGTCACAGAGACTTTCCCGCTAGAACAGGCCAATGTGGCGCTCGACCGCTTGCGAAAGGGGACGCTCACCGGCGCCGCCGTCGTCATTTCACCGCAGGCCGACGCGGCGAGCGGCAACCATGGCTGATCATGCCGACAAAAGTGCTTCCGATCTGGACGGGTGGCTCTCCCGCGGCAACGCTTTTGGAAGCTCTGGGCCTGTCCGGCGGATCGACACACATGCTGCGAGCATCTTCCTGAGTGGCGACACCGCGTGGAAGATCAAGCGGCCGGTGGATCTGGGCTATCTCGACTTCTCTACGCCCGAAAAGCGCCGGACGGCCCTGGAAGCCGAGCTTGCGCTCAATCGCCGAACCGCGCCAAGCCTCTACACAGCCGTGCATCCGATCACGCGAGACAAGGCCGGCCTCTTGGCCATCGATGGCGACGGCAAGGCGATCGACTGGATCCTGGAGATGCGACGATTCCCGGACGGCGCGCTCTGGAGCGAACTGGCTGACCGCGACGCGCTCGATCAAACGGCGCTGCAGCAGCTGGCCGATTCCCTGGTCGACTTCCATTCCAGAGCTCAGATCGTCTGGCCCGGCGACGGCGCCGCCCGTATGCGCCAGATCATCGCCGGCAATGCCGAAGCGATGGGGAATTTTTCCGACATCCTCGAGCCCAACGCTGCTATCGAACTGACTGAGCGGCTCAGCGCCCTGGTGGATCACAACAGCGAGCTGCTCGATGCGCGCGGAAAGGCCGGCCACATCCGCCATGTCCATGGCGACCTGCACCTCGCCAACATCGCGATGATCGATGGCGTGCCGACGCCGTTCGATTGCCTCGAATTCGATACCGAACTCGCGACGACGGACGTGCTCTACGACCTTGCCTTCCTGCTGATGGATCTCTGGCAACGGGGCCTGCGCTCACAGGCCAACATGGTATTCAATCGCTATCTCGATCAATCGCCCGAGGACGAGGGCGCCATCGGCCTGATGCCGCTGTTCATGAGCGTGCGCGCATCGATCCGCGCCCATGTGGCGGCCGTGCGAGCAAAGCGCGGCGGTGACGCCGCTCGTGCCGGCAAGGAGGCCGTGCATTATCTCGAGCTTGCGGGAAGTCTGATCGCCGAGAAAAGACCGAGGTTGATCGCGATCGGCGGCTTATCCGGCACCGGCAAATCGACGCTGGCGCGAACGCTAGGCGCGTTTTTCGGGAGACCGCCCGGCGCGCGCATCTTGCGCAGCGATATCCTGCGCAAGCGCCTCGCGGGTGTTTCCTCGGAAACGCCGTTGCCCGCCTCGTCCTATAGCGCCGAGGCCAGCGCTGCCGTTTATGTTACCCTTGGCGGCCTTGCCCAGCGCGATCTGACAGCGGGCCACGCCGTTATCGCTGACGCGGTGTTCGGCATTCCGGATGAGCGCGAAGCGATAGCGGAGGTCGCGCGACGCGCAGGGTGCGCGTTCGCCGGACTTTGGCTCGAACTACCCGAACTTCAGCGCATCGCTCGCGTGGATCGCCGGATATCCGACGCATCGGATGCGAACGCCGAAATCGTGCGAGCGCAGTCGCAAAAATTAACCGGCAAACCCGCCAACTGGGATATCTTGATCAGCGAGGGTTTGCTGGCTGACCTTTCCCGAAAGGCGCGGGCGTTGCTTGGCCTGAAGCCAGGCGGCGACGACTGACCATCAGATCATGGCCTGGCCACCATTGACCGAAAGCGTCGATCCGGTGATGAACCCGGCTTCATCGGCAACGAGAAACGCAACGCAGCGGGCGATTTCCTCGGGCCGGGCAAGACGGCCGACCGGGATTCGAGCCACGATGGTCTTCATGATTTCGGGCGCCACGGCCGCGACCATCTCGGTGTCAGTATAGCCCGGTGCGACTGCATTGACCGTCACGCCGTCACGCGCCACCTCGAGCGCCAGCGCCTTGGTGAAGCCGAGCATGCCGGCCTTCGCGGCGGCATAGTTGGTCTGTCCGAACTGCCCAGTCTGGCCATTGATCGACGCGATGCTGACGATGCGCCCCCATCGCCGCGCCCTCATGCCGCCGACCACCGCTTGCGCCATGTTGAAACAGCTGTCGAGATCGACGCCAAGCACCCTCTTCCACGCCTCCTCGCTCATCTTGAGCAGGCTGGAATCGCGTGTGATGCCAGCATTGTTGATCAGGATATCGATAGGACCGAGCGCCGTTTCCACTTGCGCGACGCCCGCTGCGCAAGCTGCATGGTCGCTCACATCCCAGCGGAAAGTGGGAATGCCGGTTGCCTCCGTGAAACTGGCCGCGCGGGCTTCGTGGCCGCTATAGGTTGCCGCGACGCGCAAATCGGCCGCCTGAAGCGCGGCGCAGATCGCCGCGCCGATCCCCGTGGTGCCGCCCGTCACAAGTGCTGTACGCATGGAAGCCTCAGCATCGTTCGATGATGTCGGACGTCGCGCCGCCAGACCCTAAGAGCGCGAGGGTTGCGCGAGATGCCGGCGCCGTTGGAGCAAGTTCAGGGCTCGGCACCCGCCTGCCGCGGATTTCCGCCAGACGGCGTTGATAGGCTTTCACCAACTGTGCGTGGCAAAGACGCGCTTCCGGGCAGTGCGCCAGCTCAAGCTGGCGGCGGTGAAACAGGGCGCGCTTGAGATAATAGTGATGATCATTGCTTGGCACAGTCTCGCCTTTCCTCGGCAAGCGTGCGGCACTCTTGCCTCACCCGCATTACGCAGATTCCCGTAAGCGGGGGCGGTCGCCCTAGTATGATCCCGTATATTCCGCAGCAATCGCAATCCTGATCTTCGCTGCAAGTCAACGAACCAACGGGGTAATTGCGGTGAAGCCGGAAAAGATCGCAGCCTGGCACGCCTTGGCGGCCGACTCGGTGCTCGACCGGCTGGATTCCGGTTTAGCCGGTCTTAGCCAGCAGCAAGCCGACGAAAGGCTCGCCCAGCATGGGCCGAATGCCCTTCCCGACTTGGCGACCATGCATCCGCTTCTGCGGTTCCTCGCCCAATTCAACAGCGCGCTGATCTATTTCCTGCTCGCCGCAGCCTTTGCGGCCGCTTTGCTCGGCCACCTCGTCGATGCCCTCGTCATCGCGGTCGTTGTCCTCGTCAATGCGATCGTCGGCTTCGCCCAGGAAGGTAAGGCAGAGCGCGCACTCGGTGCGATCCACGACATGATCGCCCCGCACGCAACCGTGCTGCGCGATGGCGCGCGGCGGATGGTCTCGGTACGCGATCTGGTGCCCGGCGATATCGTGATGCTCGAAGCCGGCGACCGCGTCCCGGCCGACCTGCGCCTGCTGCGGGCGCGAGGACTGTTGATCGACGAAGCGCCACTCACGGGCGAATCCGTGCCAGTCGAAAAGCAGGAAGAGCCTGTAGACGATAACGCCGGCATCGCCGACCAGCGCAGCATGGCCTTTTCTGGCACGTTGGTTGCCTCGGGCCAGGCGAGCGGCGTCGTCGCGGCGACCGGCCCGCAGACACAGATTGGCCGCATCGGCAGCCTGCTTTTGGCTGTCGAGACGGTTACGACGCCGCTGCTTCGCCAGATCAACCGGTTCGCACACCGCTTCACCTGGCTGGTGATGGCGGGCTCGGTTCTATTGTTTTCCTTCGCTGTGCTTGCGCGCGAGTTTCACTGGATCGATGCGCTGATCGCCGTCGTGGCTCTGGCCGTCGGCATCATCCCCGAGGGCCTGCCGGCGGTCATCACCATCACGCTGGCGATTGGGGTGCAGCGTATGGCGTCGCGCAATGCGGTCATCCGGCGACTGCCTGCCGTCGAGACGCTGGGCGCTACCTCGGTGATCTGCTCGGACAAGACCGGCACGCTCACGCGCAACGAGATGATGGTGCGGCGGGTGTTGATCGAGAAGGACGATATTCTGATTGGCGGGTCCGGCTATGCCCCGGAGGGCGGTCTGACCAGCGAAGGCGCCGAAGACGATGCCGATGCGATCGCGGCCGCCAGTGCGATCATTCGCGCTGGCCTGCTCTGCAACGACGCGACGCTGAGACGCGATGCCGACCGATGGCAGGTCGATGGCGATCCCATGGAAGGCGCCCTCGTTGCGCTGGCAACGAAGGCCGGCCTCAACGCCGATCATCTGCGAGCCGAATGGAAGCGGCTCGACGAAATCCCGTTCGACGCCGCCTACCGCTTCATGGCGACGCTCCATGCGGGGCCAGCCGGGGAGCATGTCATCTTCCTCAAGGGGGCGCCCGAGGAGGTGATGGCGATCGCCGGGATCGATCCGCGAAACTGGGAACAGCGGATCGTCCAGGCGGCCGGCCATGGCGAACGGCTGCTGGGCTTCGCGATGAAGCGGCTACCGGCTGGCAAAACGCGGATCGCCTTCGATGACCTTGAAGGCGGCGTCGAGTTCCTGGGTCTGATGGGCTTCATCGACCCGCCGCGCGAAGAGGCCAAAGCGGCGATCGCCGAATGTCGCTCGGCCGGCATCGCGATCAAGATGATCACGGGCGACCATCTCGGCACCGCTCTTGCCATCGCGCGCCAACTTCAGATCAGCGAAGACCCGCGGGGAGTGACAGGCAAGGAACTCGAAAACCTCTCCGACGACGCGCTCGCGGCGCGCGTGATGGAGATCGATGTGTTCGCGCGCACCAGTCCCGAACATAAGCTGCGGATCGTCCGCGCGCTGCAGTCGCACGGCCTGATTGTCGCCATGACCGGTGACGGTGTCAACGATGCACCCTCGTTGAAGCAGGCAGACGTCGGAACAGCGATGGGTCGCAAAGGCACCGAGGCCGCGAAAGAAGCGGCCGAGATGGTGCTGCTCGACGATAACTTCGCATCGATCGTCGCCGCGGTCCGCGAGGGGCGCACCGTCTATGATAACATCCGCAAGGTCATCGCCTGGACACTGCCGTCGAATGGCGGTGAGACCGTCGCGGTGGTGCTGGCGATCATGATCGGCTTCACCCTGCCGATGACAGCGACCCAGATCCTCTGGATCAATCTCATTCTCGCGGTCACTCTGGGTCTTGTGCTGGCGTTTGAACCGGGTGAACCGGGTACGATGGAGCGGCGCCCGCGGCCGGCCAGCGCGCCTCTGCTTTCGCCGTTCATGCTGTGGCGGGTGCTGCTTGTCTCTGTCCTGCTGGCGGTTCTCGCGCTGGGTGTCTTCTTCCATACCTTGGGACAAGGACGCGATCTGGAGACCGCGCGCACCATGGTCGTCAACATGCTCGTGGTCGCGGAGATCTTCTATCTCTTCAACGTACGCTACCTCCACATGCGTTCACTGACCTGGCGCGGCGCGATCGGAACCCCTGCGGTGCTCGGCGCGATCGCCTGCGTGGTGCTGGCGCAGCTGCTCTATACCTATGCCCCTTTCATGCAGGCGATCTTCGAAAGCCGCCCGCTCACGCTGGAGGATGGCGCGCTTATCATCGTCCTCGCCATCGCTCTGTTCCTCTGCCTTGAAGGCGAAAAGCTGCTGATGCGCCGCCTTGGCTGGTTCGAGGAACTCAACTGACCGCCAGGTCCCTATTTGCGATGGGAAGCCGAATGACCACTCCTGCCCGTCCTCGGAAAATCCTCCTTGCCACGGATATGAGCTGCCGCTGCGACCGCGCGCTCGACCGGGCCATCCAACTGGCGCGGGAGTGGGACGCCGAACTGATCGCAGCCCATGTCATCGATCCCGCGAAGACCGGTCAGTTCCGGTTCGACCGCAAGCCCGCCTCGTGGCGTCGGCTGCCTAGCCCCGTCGACCGGATGAAATGGCGCCTCAGGCGCGATCTGGGCACCGCGGCCGACGCGATCCGGATCCTGGTCGAGGAAGGCGATCCGCCCGAGATGCTGCTGGAAATGGCGGCACGCGAGGACTGCGATCTCATCGTGACCGGCATCGCCCGCGACGAGACGCTTGGCCGTATGCTGCTCGGCAACACCCTCAACCGGCTGGTGCGCGGATCGCCGGTGCCGGTGCTCGTCGTTCATGATCGCGCGGTCCGGCACTATCGCGATATTGTCGTCGGCACGGACTTCTCGGAGGCTTCGCTTCAGGCGCTGCTCATCACGGCGGCCTGTTTCCCGGCTGCCGCGCTGACGCTGTTCCACGGCTATGACGTCCCCTTCTCCGGCTATCTCGACGAGCAGGACTTCAAGCGTGACCTCGGCGTCATGGAGAAGGAACTCGGCGACAAATTTCTGGCCGATGAGCGCGTCGATGAACCCCTCAGGGGCAGGACCGACGTCGTGATCGCGCATGGCAGCCCCGAGCGGTTGCTCAGTGATTATGTGGAAGACCACGATATCGACCTGACCGTGATCGGCAGCCATGGCCGGGGTGCGCTGTTTGACGCGCTGATCGGGAGCACGGCGAAGACGCTCCTGGAAATGCTCGAAGGCGATCTGCTGATCGTGCATTATCGACCCGCGGATTAGGCCAAACCTCTGTCTGCAGATGTTCAATCATTCGCGCCGAGGAATGATTCGCCTCCGTAATATCCCGCATATTGACCGGCATAAACACATCCTAGCCTTGGCCCATCGAGATGGAGGCGCGCATGAAGAATATCCTTTTCCTGGCACATGACGATGAGGGTCAGGAAGCCCGGCTGCAGGCCGCACTCGACCTCACTCGAGCACTGGACGGGCACCTATCCTGTATCGACGTCACGATGGTGCCGAATTTCGCGGGCGACTATGACGGCATGGGCTCGGCAATGCTGCTCGCCGACGAACGCGACCGGGAAGCCAGTAACAAGGCCAGCCTCCAGGCCCGTCTTGCGTCCGAGGATGTTGCGTGGAGTTGGGGCGATGCGACGGGGTTCGCCGCCGAGGCCGTTCTCGACGCCGCGGCCCTCGCCGATCTCATCGTGCTGAATCGCAAGCTCGATCAGATTCCGCACCCTGACTTCGCCGAACTCGCGAGCCGCGTCGTCATGAAAGCACGCAAGCCTGTCGTAGCAATGCCTGACGATGTCATAGGCTTCAAACTCGGCCGTGCGCTCATCGCATGGGATGGACAGGCTTCCTCGGCGGCGACGATGCGGGCGTGCATCCCGCTCCTGGCGCTTGCCGAGGAAGTGCAAATCTTCATGGCCCGTGACGGCGCTGAGCAGACCGAGCCGACCGAAGCTGCTCAGTATCTTTCCCGGCACAATATTCATGCCTCGGTCCATATCGTCGATGATGGCCTGACTCCTGCTGATCATCTGATTGCCGATGAAGCCGCCAACTGGCACGCGGACTATGTCCTGATGGGCGCTTATGGACGCGGTCGCCTGATGGAGACGTTCGGAGGTGTCACCAAGCGCATGCTCGCGCACGGCAAGCTTCCGCTGATTCTCGGCCATTGAGTTAGCGCGAAACCTGGCCGCGCGTCTGGGACGTCCGCCCCTTTTTCTACCTCCGGTTTGAGGAAGAGTTTTCCGGTAATGTGAGGGCCCACATGAAGTGATGCCCATCTGACCATATCCGGTGGGCAGACGGTCACGCGGCAGCTTCTCCAAGCTCCCAGCATTGGACCCAGATTGCTGGACCGAGATTGGCAGGTTGTTTCTGTCCTCTACAGACGTCTTTTTCTGCCGCATTCAGAAGAGGGGCGTTGCACCGATGTGCTCAGCAAATAAGGCAATTGGATCTCGGCCAGTGGCCTTGCCCCAAGGCCTTCCTGACAAGGTGGACGGCTAAAGCCCGTTGGATTTTGAAACGGCGAAAAGCATGCGGGGTATCGGCCCGTCCCGCCTCGCGCACCTTCCGGCGACATTCCCTTGGCCGTCACGACAGAGTCTTGCTGCACTGGCAATGACCACAAGACGGGGGGTTCTCGAAGAAGGAGACTCCACATGACAGACCAACGTGACGATGTCGAAATCGAAGAATCCGACCGCCTGATCGCATCCGACAAGGTCGAAGGCACCGCCGTTTATAACCAAGAAGGCGACAAGCTCGGCCACATCCACAATTTCCTTGTCGACAAGGTCTCGGGTCAGGTCGAATATGCGGTACTGCAGTTCGGCGGATTGTTCGGACTTGGCGCCGACTATTATCCGCTGCCCTGGCAATCGCTCACCTACGACACCGAACAGGGCGGCTATATCGTCGATCTCGACAAGGAGACGCTGGAGGCCGCGCCGCGCTATGCCGAAGAGGAACCGCGCTTCGACCGCGCCTATGGCGAGCAGATTTACCGCGCCTACGGCATGACCTATCCAGGCATCTGAATGACACGGAACCGATGGCGGCGCGACCGGCGTCGCGCTGCCGCTTCCTTCCATTCAGTCTCGCCGAGCATGTCCCATGACCTTCATTTCAATCGACTTCGAAGCCTCCTGCCTGCCGTACCACGGCCGCTCCTTCCCTATCGAGGTGGGCATCGCATGCGCCGGAGAAGCGGCGCGATCCTGGCTGATCCGACCCCATGACGATTGGGCGGGCTGGGACTGGACCGGCGAAGCGCAATCGCTTCACGGCCTGACCCGCGAGCGGCTCGAGCGCGACGGCCTCCCCGCCGAACATGTGATCGCGGAACTGACCGCTGCAATCGGAACATCCCGGCTCGTTGCTGACAGCTACCTCGACGCTGTATGGCTGACGACCCTGGCGGACGCTGCCCGAACGGATTCACCTGCCGAGATCGTGCATATTGAGGAGGTGATCGACCGATTGGGTGCCGACGACGCGGAGATTGCGCGTGCGCAGGTCCGGGTGAATGCTTGCTCCTTCGTCCGCCATCGCGCCGGCGGCGATGCCCAATGGCTTGCAGAATTCATCGCCGCGCTCGAGGCGATCGTGGCGGAGCGTGAACCCGCAGGCGGACCGCCATTGTTCAATTGGGCTGCGCCGCGGCCGGCGCTCTGGCCGATCGGAATCGCAGCCTGACGCAGGATATCGTCGTCGCTCTTACCGCTTCTTCATGCGTTTCAGCCGGCGAGCGTTCGCGGTTGCGCGGGCATGAACCGGCTTCACCGCGCCCGCGCCAAGCGCAACGCTGCGTTCTAACGCCCGCACGCCATGCGCGATCGTGCGGGCTGTCATCGCGTTCCACTCGGCCGCAGTCGGCGGCCGTCCCCTGAACGCCATCGCCCCGAGGTGCTGAGCCTGGGTCAGCGCGTCGGCATGGATCGCCCACCACTGGCCGACGATCGCCGAGCCGGCCTTCGAGAATGCCTCGACCTTTTCCGGGACCATAAGCGCGAGTTCGTGATAGTCCGCCTCGAGCGGCGACCGCAATGCGGTTCGGATCAGATCCGATCGAGCCTCGATGACGTCCTGCGAAGCCGCTATCGTTTCGGCCGTGCGGTGCCCCGCCCGCGCCAGTTCGAGAGCCGAGTCCATGATTCGGGTCCAGAAGGTGAAGGGGTCAAGCAATGCTGAAGCCCTCCTTGTGCGACAAAGTGTCGAGACCGTCATCCATGGCCGGTCGTCCTGCCGCGCCGGAGCGAAGCTGCCGATGCCGCCAGCCGCTCGATCGTGCGCCGCCAGGCGGCGATGTTCTTCTCGGCGCCGCCGTGGCGAACCGGACCGAGCTTGACGATGCGAACCGGCTTGAAGCCACAGAAGCCGAGGATCTGGCCGCGCCAGCGGCGCACGACCGGATTGCCGTAGGCGAGCCACAGATACCAGGACGGGGTGTCGGTGGTGACGATCGCGTCGGCCGAGCGCCCCGCCAGCAGCCGATCCCAGAAAGGATCGTCCCTGTGATAGCGAAACGCGAAGCCGGGCAGCAGCACGCGGTCGATGAACCCCTTGAGCAAAGCCGGTTCGCTGCCCCACCACATCGGGAATCCGACTACGAGATGATCGCAGGCGATGATCGCGGCGGCGACCCGCTCGAGATCCGGTTCGAGCGGCTGCACTTCCGCATAGCCGCGCCGCAAGTTCGGCTCGAACGCGAGATCGCGCACCGCGATGCGCTCAACCTCGAAACCGTCGCCGAGCGCGGCCTGGTAGATATCGAGCAGGTGGCTGGCGAGCCGGCCTTCGTCGGGATGACCGTCGAGGATGAGGACGCGCATCGCAGGCTCCGTTACAAGTCGATCTCGGCCCACAGCGCCGCATGGTCCGAGCCGGCATCGGCCTTCCTGCCGACCTCGGGATAGGCCTCCCAGCGCTTCGGCCGCGAGCCGGGCCACATGCCGGTGCGGAACACGCCGCCCGACCGCACGCGATCGAACAGCGAAGGCGAGAGCAGCATATAGTCGATCTTGTTGGCCGCGTTGCACAGGCCGTAGGTGCCGGGATAGCCGCCGTCGTCGAACGCGGGATGGGCGAAGATGTCCTGAAGGTCTGTGTCTTCGAGTAGCGGCGCCAGCGGCGCGCTAGTCGGCGTGTCGTTGAAATCGCCGATCACCGCGACATGTGCCGCGCCATGATCGGTCAGCTCGTGGTAGATCGCGGCGATGCGCTCGGCCTGGGCCTTGCGCTTCGCGTTCGAGGCCGCCGTGCCGCCATAGCCCTTGCTCTTGAGATGGTTGACCAGGACGAGCAGCGTCTCGCCGCCCGGCGTCGTCACCTCGAATTGCGGGCAGTCGCGCGAGAAAACGGGCTGGCCGCTGGGCAGCCGGTCATCGACGCGGCTCCGCATCGCGCCGATCGGATAGTCCTCGCCGCTCATCAGCCCGACGTCGATGCCGCGCTCGTCATTGCCGTCGATCAGCATGACATGACGAAAAGGCGTGCCGCCGAGCGCCGGCAGGATCTCGCTGTTGAACGCCGCCAGCACCGGGCGGCTCTCGGCTTCGACGACGCCGAGCACGTCGGCCTGGAGATCCATCATGACCCGCGCGGTATTGCGCATCGCATGTTCGTTGACCGGCTCGTCGCGCAGTTCGAGCGAACCCACCCAGTCGGCGCGGCCCTCCGCCTCGATCACGATGCCGCCCGCCTGGGGCCGGCGCAGCAGGCCGCCGCGGTTGCGCCGCAGGATGACGAACGGGCCGGTGTCGGACTTTTCCAGGCCAAGGTCGCGCAGCAACTCCACCATCCGCACCTTGTCGGCGGGCGCATAATGGATCTGACCGAGAAGTCCGTTGAGCGCTGCGAACTTCTCCAGCACCGGACGACCTTCTTCCCAGCTGTCGAGATTCATCGCCTTGGCACGGTCGAACAGATTCTCGACATTATAGACAGCCAGCTTCATCTTCTTCTTCCCTCGTTCCGGGCCATCATGCCCGGCGACTGTTGCGCGCACGAGACGGGAGTAGGGACTTCGTTCGACAGACACCGCTGCCCTTCGCGGCCCGAACAATCCCATCCCCCCGCGATCATCCGCACGCAGAAGACCCTGCTATGCCGACCCGCAACGTCGTTTTGACCGATCATCAACAGGATGTCGCGGAGACATTGGTGCGCTCGGGCCGTTACCAGAACGCTAGCGAGGTTATCCCCAGCGATCGGGGATGAGTAAAGGAGCCGCTAGATCGGTGAGGGCAACAAGCAATCCGCATCGTAGTGCCACGGCGGCAGATACGTGCCGACGGGGGAAATGGAGGCGCTGGCGCCCGCGCTGACAACCTTTTCCCAAAGCGGGCGTTGGCATCAGCACGCACTATCCAGGAGCAATGCAATGGCGCAGATTGAGGAAAGCGCGGAATTGAACCGCAATGCGGACGACGCTTGGCGCGCGTTTGGAGCCTGGGAGGCGGTGGCCGACTGGCACCCCATGCTGGAGCGCGTCGAAGCTGACGGAAACCAACCTGGCGCGAGGCGCCGGGCTTACACCAAAGACGGCCAGGAACAGGTTGAGCGCTTGGTATCGCGGGACGAGGCGTCGCGCAGCTATCGCTACGCCATGGTCGAAACGGGACTTCCGGTCGAAAACTACATGGCCGAGTTCCGCATCGATGCCGTCGATGCGGACCATAGCAAGGTCACCTGGACTGCCCGCTTCGACGAAATCGGCAGGAAAGGCGAAGGCGCCGAAGCCGTGCGTGGCTTTTTCGAAGCGGGCGTGAAGGCGCTGGCGTCGTCGTGCCCGAGTTCAGGCATATAGGTTACGGGCAAAGCATGGGGAGCCCAGTTCACCTGCATCGTCGGCGCCCCGCCAGAATCGCGAATTCAGGACGACACCTCTCGAATGAGCGCCATGATCTCGGCGCCGAGGCGAAGGTCGGGCACTAGCCCGAAATGCTGCGCGCGCCGATGACCCTTGCGGTCGATCAGGATCAGCGTCGGCGTTCCCTGCATGGCGTAATTGCGCATCGTGCGCGGCAGCGGGCCATCCCCGCCCGCTTCATCGACGCCGACGGGAAAGCCGATGCGATATTCGTGAAGAAACGCTTCGAGCGAAACCGGGGTCTGGGCGTCCTGATGCTCGAACACGCAGTGCAGCCCCAGGACGATGACATCGTCGCGGCTGAACGTCTCGAACACGCGGCCGGCTTGCGGCAGGCCATGACCGACACAGCCCGGGCAGAGCATCTGGAAGGCTTCCATGACGACGACGCGGCCGCGCAGCGCGTCGAGCGTCACGGGCTCATCGGTGTTGAACCATTGGCTTGCCGCGATCGGCGGCGCGGGCCTGGTCTGGGTCATGGACCGCTCCTCGTCGGGACGGGCGGCGATCGCCCGGCGACGACGCGCGCCGCCGGGCGGGCCGTCAGGCCGCTCCCTTCACATCGGCGAGCGACGCGCCGAAATTGATATGGAACGGCTGGCCGCCCATGACGAGCGCCGGGACAGACTCGACGCCGGCCGCTTCCGCTTCGGCGATCCGGCCGGGCGCTTCGCCCAGATGAACGATCTCGACGTCATAGGCGGCGGGATCGAGCGCGTGGGCCAAGCCCTGTTCGGCGCTGAGGCACACCGGGCATCCGGCGTGGTAAAACGTGGCTTTCTGGGTCATGATGACATGTTCGCTTTCTTTACCTGAGGGTGGACAACCAAGAGTGCCTCGTCCGTTACCGCGGGCGGGGCGCTCGCTCTCATGCCGCCGCTTCCTTGAAACGGGTCCAGCTTTCGAGCTGGACCGAAGCGTCGGCCGCAACGTGTTCGCCGCAATCGAGCCGCACGGCGGCGTCCCCGAAAGCGGCGTCCACGAAGGCGCAGTGATGCGGGCGGGCCGCATCCGAATGGGCGTGGGGTCGGAAATGCGCGCAAGAAACGCACATCCGCTGCACTGGTATGGCGCGGCGCTCCTGAAGCGCGCCGATCATCTTGACGAGCCCCCTGGTGAAGGCCGCTTGCTCCACCGGATCGAGCGCGTCGATCGCGCCGAGCAGCGCATCGGGCCAGACCGCCAGTTCGTGCGCGAGACGCCGCCCGGTTTCGGTGGCATGCAGCAGGGTGGCGCGCGCGTCGTCGGGATCGGAACGCCGTTCGACATGGTCCTTGCGCACCAGTGTCGTCACCGCCTCGCTGGCCGTGGACTGGGTCACGGCCAGCGCCTCGGCGACGGCGCTCACGCGGGCCGGCCCGCGCTGGACAAGATGGACGAGGATCTGCGCCTGGGTCGGGCTCAGATTTTTCGTGCCGGCCTGGCTCCAGGCGTCCGCGCGCAGCGCCATGCCGATCCTGGCCAGGCCCGTCGCTATGTTGGCGCTTGCTGTCATCGGCAGCCTTTATTTAGTTCGGACTACGATGTATATAAAATCCGGGAAAGGAGCAACAGTGTCGTGGATGGTATCGGCAGTTGGCGACAATGAGCGGAGAGACAGTTCTCTCGGCGGTGGACGGCGAGCGGTTTGGTTCATCGCCTGCCGCGAGCTTCGCCCGCAACCTGGCAAGCGTCCGCGCCCGCATCGCCGCCGCCTGCGCGCGCAGTGGGCGCGCGGTCGAGGGTGTCCGGCTTATGATCGTCACCAAGACCGTCCCGGCGCCGATCCTGCGGCTCGCCCATCACGCCGGGCTGTCGGATATAGGCGAGAACAAGCTGCAGGAGGCCCGCGACAAGCACGGCCTGCTGGCCGACCTGCCGATCCGGTGGAGCATCATCGGCCATCTCCAGACCAACAAGGTCAAATATCTCGTCCGCTTCGCATCGGAGTTCCATGCGCTCGACAGCCTGAGGCTGGCCGACGCCCTCAACCGCCGGCTCGAGGCCGAGGGGCGCGACCTGGATGTGTTCGTGCAGGTCAATACCTCGGGGGAGCCGAGCAAGTTCGGCCTGGCCGCGGACGATCTGACGCCTTTCGTCGAGCGCCTTGCCGATTTTCCCCGGCTGCGGCCGCGCGGCCTGATGACGCTAGCCCTGTTCAGTGCGGACGCCGATCGCGTGCGGCCGTGCTTCCGGCTGCTGCGCGCGCTGCGCGACCAGGCGGCTACCGTCGATGAGCGTCTTGCCGGGCTGTCGATGGGGATGTCGGGGGATTATGAGATCGCCATCGAGGAAGGCGCAACCGTCGTGCGCGTTGGGCAGGCGATTTTCGGCGCGCGTCCGGGCGGCGACGCACATTACTGGCCCGGCCTCATTCCGCCCGGAAACGCCGGCGGTCATCCAGACGGAAGCCGGGACCGTGGCGGCTGACGCCAGAATCGACGACGCCGCGCTGGGCCGGCTCGTCACCGCCTTTTATGCGCGGGTCCGGGAGGATGCGGAGCTTGGCCCAATCTTCAACGACGCGGTTCACGACTGGTCCGCGCATCTGACGACGCTGATCGCCTTCTGGTTGTCGGTGATGCCGACCAGCGGCCGTTAAACGAACTCCGCATTGGCGAGCAGCCGGTCCGGACAACCGTGCGCCCGTTCGAGCGCGATCAACGGGAGATGGTCGATCGCATCGAGCGCCGATAAGTCATTTTGGTCATGGCACGGCGGTCATCCTTTCTCGGTTCGGGGGGTTGCACTTCTGCCACCAAACTTCCCGCAATCGGCTCGCGGCTAGAGCCGTTCACGGTTCCCGCCGCCAATGCGCCCTTGCTCTGGGCAAGGTCGCTCTGGTTTCACATCCTGACAGATCCCTCGCGTCGGCTATGCGAACCAGCCAGAGGGCGTAGGACAGGGTCGCGCATTTTCGTGAGCAGCATCTGGGGTTCCGGCTGTGCGCGGTGTGCCCCTTTTTGCGCTGCTGACAGATCTGGTCGGGAACAGATGGCATTCAGTGTCCGCCAGGTGAAAAGTGCGGAGGGCATCCGAGCATGTCACTCGCTGGCGCTCGAGAGGAGATGGTTCGCCACGAGGCCGAGCGTCGCACTTCTGCGAGCCTTCGGGTTTCATATCTGGTCGCTCTCATCGCCGCGCCGCCATTGAGGTGAGAGATCCTGCTTGAGCGAGGTGAGCACCGAATCCGATATCATCTCGATGCACTTGCGCTCGATCGCGGGCAGATCGCCGTAAATCAGCTGGCGCGGGAACCGCATGCGCTGGCCCGCAAAAAGGATCGAAAAGGCGATATGTCCCGTCGGCATACCGAGGCAAAGCGTGGCCCGCAGATGATCCTCCAGCTTCGTGCCCGGCGCACCCGCTTCGATCTCGCGCACCCAGCGCGGGCTGCCGCCCATATTGCCGGCAAGGTCTATTTGCGTGATGCCACGTAGAGTCCGCTCGTGCCTGATGCGCTCGCCGGACAGCAGCTTGATTTCCCTGAAAATCGACGTGTCGACGGCGGCAAATTTATCGTCAGGCTCCATGGTCTCGTCCTCCGCGGCAACGCCTTCTGGCGCGATGGATCGACCGAAAGATCTAAATGGTCCCGATAATCATCCGCAATAATAGATGCTGTTGATTTTAGAGGAAAGTAACTGCCGATTACGGATGATGATGCCGCAATGAGGTCTGAATACGCCGCAATCGGCACTTCATTGCCGAATTCATCCAATGTGAATTGATCAGGACCTCAGCTTCCCCAAATCGTGTCAAAGCGGCATAAACCCACCCATTGATGTCCAAACGAAACTATTTTCGCACAATTCCGGCTAATTTCGAAGCTGGCGGCACTCCTCTGCCGGGGCCTGTTGCAATCGACTTCGATTCCCATCAGTCAGAACTCAGCCGAACAACCCAAGTCGAATCTGACCTGATACTTCGGATCGTTAAGTAATTTTAACCTTGGCGCGGTGCGTCAACAAGGAGTCGTGCATGAAGCCGATTGCCAGAGCGATGACGGCTGCCCTGAGCGTGCTCGTCGTCACGACGACGGCCTGCGCGACGGCGGGCGATCGTGCCCGGCGAGCCGGCGTCACGCCCGACCCCGAGCGGCCACGCTCCATTGCCGCGACGGCGGAAGGCTTCGTGATCCGCGCGGCGGCATCGTCGGCCCCGGGCACGGCGGAGCGCGGTGCCGTGTCCGCCATGGATCGTGAACACATTCAGGTGGGATCGGGCACGCATCTCGATGTGCGGCTGCTCTCCCGCCCGGCCAGTCCCCATCAGGAGATTTTGCATGCGCATCGGTAAACTGGGGGCGGTAGCCCTCGCCCTGCCTCTGATCCTCGCGAGCCAAACCGCAGCCTCCGCGCAACAAGCCGATCCGCTCACAGCGGCGGCGCGCGAAGCCGAGAGCGAGTTGCGGCAGACCTTCACCAATCTCCAGTTCGAGGATTTCGGGCCGGCGCCGGTCAAGGGTCCGATCTACCAGGCGAGCGCGGGTGGTCGCATTATCTACTACGCGCCCGAGAGCGAGCACCTGCTATTCGCGGAGGTATACGACCGCAACGGGCAGAACCTGACCGCGCTGGCTCAGAATGCCGCTGCTGCCAGGAAGCTCGCCGCGATCGACATCAGCAAGGCGCTGGCCATCGGTCCCGAGGGCGCACCGACCGTCATCGAATTCACCGATCCCGATTGCCCCTATTGCCGCGCGCTCGATCGCTTCTGGGCGGCAAAGGCGGCCGAGGGCAAGCCGGTGCGGCGCCTCATCTTCTTCGTCTCCGGCATCCATCCCGAGGCGGCCGCCAAGGCAGAGCATGTCCATTGCTCGCCCGACAAGGAGGCCGCGTTCAAGGCGATCTATGGCGGAGCCGCGCCCACGCCCATGCGCAAATGCGCCGAAGGCAGAGCGCGGGTCGAAGCCGACGCCGGGGTCGTGCGCAGCATCGGGATCACGGGCACGCCGACGCTGATCGCACAAGGCAAGATCATTTCTGGCTTCCGGCAGGCCGAGATCGAGGAGTTCCTCGCCGGGTCCAAGGCGCTCGCCGATGCCGGGCGCTGATCATGTCCCGATCCCTGGCACGGCGATCGCTGCGCCAGCCCCTTGCCGGCGGCAGGGCCCGAACCGGGTCGTCCAGCCTCGCCGCCGGCCGACAGCGATCCCAATCGATGCCGGCAAGCAGATCCCGGAGCGGCCCATCTTCACAGGAGCAAAATGCATGTTGAGGACCATTGGTCGGCAGACCGTCTCGTTCGCCAATGTCGGCATCCCTTTGACCGCGATCGCCTTGCTCGGCGCGGGAGGGGCCCACGCCTTCTCCGCGCCGGCTGCGGGCGACCTTGGCTACGACATCTACGATATCGTCGTGAACCAGGGCGTCAAAGGCCCGCTCGGTTTCGTCGGCGGCGTCGCGGCCTTCCTGTTCGGCGTGAGCAGGCTGTTCAGCAACATCATGATCGGCATCCCGACAATCGTGGCCGCGGTCTGCCTGATCAAGGCGGACTCGATCCTCCAGACCTTCGGGATGGTGATCTGACGGTTCGGTCCGTGGTCCGCCCATGCGGACCTTGCGGACCTCAATGGGCCAGCGCGCGCAGGCGCGATGGCGAGACAGCCCACGAAGTTCAACCGGCTTCGCAGGGAGGTCACGACGCAAGGAGGAGAAGGCTCGTGGACGAGCGGCTACCCCAATATCTGCACAAGCCGGTTCAGATCCTGTGGTTCGGATCGGACGAATTCGTGCTGGTGATCACCGTCATCTTCGTCGCCGTAATCCTCGGCGGGATGCTCGGTTGGGGGCTCGTCGCGGGTCTTCTCCTTTTCGTTCCCTGGCTCCGCACCAAGCCGCGCGGCTTCATCCCGCATATGGCCTGGCGCTGGGGGCTGGTGGCTTTTCGCAATTATCCGGGTCCGACGCAGACCCGCTTCTTCGAGTGAGTCCAAGCGATGTTCGGACGCAAATCCCCCGACGCGCCGCCACGCGATCCGCTGCTCGGAAAGCCCGCGAGCTACGGGCTGCACCGCTACCTGCAAGGGTCGAGCAACCTGTTCGAAGAGAACCGGCTCCTGAAGCTCGCAGTGATTGGCCTGTTCGGGATCACGGCGGTGCTCGGCACGCTCATTTACACCTCGAACCAGAATACCCGCACCGTGGTGGTGCCCTTCGGTAGCGGCGGCGACCTCTATGTGACCGGCAGCGAGCCGTCCGCGGCATATCTGCGCACGATCACACGCAACGTGGTGTCGCTGTCGGGCACCTATTCGGCCTATTCGGCGGACCGGCAGTTCCAGGAACTGCTCTCGATCGTCCACCCCTCGACCTACAACAGCGTACGGGACAGCCTCAACCGCCTGCTCGACGAGTTGGCCGACAATCCGACGCTGTCGATCGCCACATACATCCGCCCCGATCAGCCCGTCACCTGGACCAGGACCGAGATCCTCGTCCCCGTCGAGAAGGTGCGCGTGATCGGCGGCGTGATCCGCAAGTTCCGGGGCAATCTGCGGATTCGATACGTGATCGACAACGGCCGCTTCTGGCTGACCGCCCTCAATGAGGAGAAGTTTGATGCACAGCCCCGCTGAGCGGCTGCTGGCGTTCGGCCTCGCCCTGATGCCGCTGCCCGTCATGGCGCAGACCATCGCCGCGCTGCCCGACCAGACCAGCACGATCCGCCTGTCGAACCGCGACATCAACCATGTCATCTGCGCGGGCGGCGAGATCGAGGACGTCAAGTTCTCCGCCGAGAAGGCGATCGCCGTCGAAAAAGCCGGACGTGACGCGTGGATCAAGTTTCTCGTCCGCGAGATCGACGATGCCGGTGCGGTGACGCGGACCTTCGTGACGGTCCCGTCCGAATTCTTCATCACCTGCAACGGCGCGGTCTATGCGCTTTACGCCGAGCCATCCGACATTCCGGCGCAGACGGTGACGTTGCAGCCGGGGGGTGCCCAGCGCGCACAGGCAAACGAGGAGCTGCTCGGGCCGCTGGTCGAGGAAGAACGCGCGGTCTCGATCACGCTTTCAATGCTGCAGGACCGGATACCGGCAAGCTTCACCAGTGTCGCACCGCGCTCGAGCCCGCTCCGGCTGGGGTTGCTGCCCGATGCCAGCATCGAGGAACGCCGCCGCATCGAGGTCGACGGCTCGGGCCTCTCGGCATCGGAATATCTGGTGTCGGTGGCAGCCGACACGCAGCTCGACGAACGCAGCTTCCTCGACAGCGCGCTCGGCGCCAATATCTTCGCGGTCACGCTCGATCGCGGCACTCTCTCGGCGGGAGAGACCGCGCGGCTGATCGTCGTGCGCCGGGGAGCTGGGCAATGAGCCCCGCCGGCCCCAACGACCGCAGCCCCGGCGATCGTAGCGACGAGCTCGACCTGGATGGTTTTCAGGAAGAGCGTGCCCGCCCGAACCTCGCCCCTCGCGGCCCCGCGCTGCTCGATCTCAAGGCGCGCTGGCAGACGCTGAACGCGCGCCAACAACTGCGCCTGAAGCAACTCGGGGTCGCCGGCGTGATCGGCGCGCTGGGGCTCGGCCTGTATTCGGCGAGCGGCGACAAGGCGGAACTAGCCACGGCGCCGCCGAGCTCGCATCTCGACATGGGCGCCGGTCTTCGCGGCGACAGTCTCGAGATCAAGCTGCGCGGCGATCTGAAGAAAATCCTTGATGGCCAGACCCTGCTCGGTGAGCGCGTGACCGCGATCGAGGAAGGCAAGATCGTGCCTGGGGCCGGCACGGCGGGCGCGATCGACGGCGACCTGCCGCCGGCGATCCCCGGCGCGGTTCCCGACTTTCCCGAGCCGCCCGCGGCCGGCGATATCGATCCATCGGCGTCTGCTCCTCCGGCGCCTCCGTCAGCGCCGCCCGCGCCCCCCGCCCCGCCGGTCGAGAAGACCGTTGGCGCGATCGGCGCCGCGACGGCGCCCGTCGGCGGCGGCGATGCGGCAGCGGGCGCTAAAAAAAAGACCCGGACGATCTATTTGCCGCCTGGTTTCATGAAGGCGCGGCTCTTGACCGGGATCGACGCGCTGGCGAGCCGGGACGCGACCAACAATCCCGAGCCGCTGATCGCACGTGTCCAGGCGCCTGCCGTGCTGCCCAATGACGTCAAGGCCAACCTCTCCGGCTGTTTCGTCATCGGCAACGCCACGGGATCGCTGGCCAAGGAACGGGTCGAGGTCCAGCTCGTCTCGCTCTCTTGCGTCGACTTCGACGAACGCTCGGTCGTCGATCAGCCGATCAAGGGTTTCTTCGTCGACGCGGACGGTAAGAAGGGCCTCTCGGGCAAGGTCGTCACGCGTGCTGGCGCCGCGCTCGCGCGCTCGTTCATCGCGGGAACCATCACCGGGGTCGCGCAGACGGTCGAGAACACGGCCGGCAACGTCTCGACCTCGGCGCTTGGATCGGTCCGCACGCTCGATGCGGGCGATGCGGCCCAGGCAGGCATCGCCGGCGGCCTGTCGCGCTCGTCGGACAAGCTCACCGATTTCTATCTCGATCTCGCGCGCCAGGCCGGTCCCATCGTCGAAGTGGGTGCGGCCAAGGATGTGGTCGTCGTGATCCAGGAAGGCGTGTCCCTCGAAATCAAACCGACGGCGGGGAGCAAATTCTGATGCGCCCGCCCATCCCCCGCCACGGAGCACACCTCATGCCCCACACGCCGCGTCAGCGCGCCATGCGCGCCGCCAAGCTCATCCTCTTCCTTCCCGCGCTTGCCGCACTTGGCGGCTGCGCGACGCTGGGATCGGTCATGTCGCCGTATAGCGAGAAGTTCAGTTGCAAGAACGACGATCATGGCCAGTGCATCCATCCCGACAAGGCCTATGCCGATGCGGTGGCTGGCGTGGCATCGAAGTCCGATCCTGCCGTCACCAACGACAGGAAGCTGCTGAAGGACGGCAGGACCGCACGCGGTTCCGGCCAGGCAGGCTCGGGCAGACTGGCATCGGGTGCGTTCGCCGGCTACCGCGACTCCGTCTATCGCGAACTGCAGGGCCTGATCGAGCAGCCGGTCACGCCGATGCTCAAGCCCCCGCGCACGGTCCGCACGCTGATCCTGCCCTATGCCGACCGCCAGCGTCCCGACCGGCTCTACATGCCGCGCTACGTCTACTCGCTGGTCGAGCGGCCGCAATGGGTGGTCGGCGACTATCTGGTCACGCCGGCGTCGCCGGCAGCGCGCGCGAACGTGCTCGAGCAGGTCAGGGATCGTCCCGACGACGGCCAGAACGACACCCCGAACGACGGGGGCTCGCGGCCATGACCAGCTACCAATCGGGCATGACGCTCGCGCGGCTCCGCCGCAGCGTCGAGCGCGACAGCTATTCCGATTTTCTGCCGCTCGCTGCCTGGGTCGAGGAAGAACAGGCCTTCCTCACGATCGACGATGGCTGGGGCTATGCCTGGGAACTGGTTCCCGCCGCTTATTTGTTCGCGCATGTCCATGAGGCGCTGCTCGGGCTGCTCAACGTCAACTTTCCGGAGGGGACGATCCTCCAGCTTCAGAGCTTCGCCGATCCGCTGGTCGAAGGCGCGCTCGATGCCTTCCTCGACCTGAAGACGCGGCCCGATCCGCTGATCCAGGCCTCGGCGCGGCGGACCTTCGACTATCTGCAGGACGGCACCAACGGGCTGAAGGCGCTGCACGGCATCCCGGTCCGCAATTTCCGCACCTTCCTCTCGGTCAAGACGCGCGCGCCGATGGACAGCGATCTCAGGCGCCAGATCGAGGAGCAATTGTCCAAGCTCGGCATCCGTCCGATGGCGGCGGGCGAGATCGTCAGCTTCTACCGGCGCATCTTCAACGGCGTGCGCGCGGCCGCACCCGGTGTCTTCACTCAGACCGCCGATGTACCGCTGCGCCGCCAGATCATCGACGCGGGACCGGCGCTGCGCTTCGACGGGCCGGAAGTCTTCCTCGGCGACCAGGTTGCGCGCTGTCTCACGCCCAAGTCGCCGCCGAGGCGCATCACCGCCGAGCGCGCCAATCGCCTGACCGGCGGCATGCGCGGCTCGGCTGAGGACAGCGACCAGATCGGCGGCCCTTTCCTGTTCACCCTGAACGTCCTGTTCGACCATTCGCAGTTCGAGATCCACAAGCGAGCGCAGATCCTCTCGGCGCAGAAGGCGGCGGGCAGCTTTGCGGTCGAGGTCGGCAAGCAGATCGAGGAGATTTCATGGATCCTGGACGAGGTCGGCAACAGCCGCTTCGTCTCGGTGATCCCGACGCTATGGGTGTTCGGCCGCGACAGCCATCAGGCGCGCGAAATGGCCGCCCGCGCCAAGCGTCTGTGGGAATCGGAACCGCTGCCATGGATGGTGCAGGAGGAAAGCTACCTCAACCCTATCCTGCTCGCCGCGAGCCTGCCCTTCGGTCTTTACCCCGAGCGCCGCACGATCCGCATGCTCCAGCGCGATTTCCGCGTGCCGGTGCGCGCGGGCGTCCTGATGTCGCCGATCCAGACCGACTTTCGGGGCGGGGGGCGCCCCGCCCTGCTCTACACCGGACGCAAGGGACAGCTGATCACGCTCGATCTCTTCGATCCGCGGATCAACAACTATAATTTCATCGTCTCGGCGGAGTCCGGCGCGGGCAAGAGCTTCCTGCTCAATAACCTGTGCCAGCAGTATTTCGCACAGAACGCGCTCATCCGCATCATCGATATCGGCGGTTCGTACCGTAAGCTCTGCACCCTCTGCTCGGGCCGCTACATCGACCTCGGCGAAGAGCATCTCGTCCTCAATCCCTTCGATCTTGGCCTCGCGCTCGATGGCGACGATCGCGAATCCGCGATCAGCATGGCCGTGTCGATCGTCGCGGAAATGGCGAACGCTGCAACGCGGAAACCGGTCACGACGTCGGAATGGAACCTGCTCAAGTCCGCCGTGCAATGGGCGATCGACAGCGGGCGTGCCGAAGCCGGGATCGACGCGGTGCGCGAATGGCTGGGCGCCTATCCGGCCAACACGGCCTCCGACCTCGACCGGGTCGACCATTTGATCCCGACCGCGCGCGAGCTCGCCTTCAACCTGCGCGATTTCGGGTCGGAGGGGGCTTACGGCCATTATTTTAACGGCCCTTCCACCTTCGACATATCGGCCGACGAATTCGTGGTGCTGGAGCTGGAACGGCTCAAGGCCATGCCCGACCTGTTCAACGTCGTGATCATGGTGGTGGTGAACGCGGTCACCCAGGAACTCTACCTGTCCGCCCGCGACCGCCCGCGCTTCGTGCTCTGCGACGAAGCCGCGCAGTTCATGACGCGCGGCGACGGTCAGGACCTCTCGCGCTTGGCCGAAGCCTTCAGCCAGGGCTATCGTCGTGCCCGCAAATATCGGGGCAGCTTCGGGATCGTGCTCCAGAGCATGAACGACCTGCTGCTGTTCGGCGGCACGGGTCAGGTCATCCTTGAAAATGCCGCTACCCGATTCCTGCTCCAGGGTTCGACTTACGACAAGGCGGTCGAGAACAAGATCCTCGATTACTCGGGCTTCGTTCTCGACCTGCTGAAATCGGTCCGGAACAACAAGCCCAACTATAGCGAGGTGTTCATCGACAGCCCGCTCGGGCTCGGCATTGCCCGGCTCGTCGTCGATCCCTTCTCCTACTGGATCAACACCTCCGCCCCCGAGGACGTTGCCGCGTTCGAGGCGCTGGTGCGCGCAGGCCGCTCGCCGCTCGAAGCGGTCTGCGATCTCGCCGGGGTCAATCCCGCGGAAATCCTCACCCCTCAGGGAGGCTATGATGCTCAAGCGTAAGTCGCATTCCAACCAACTCGCGCTCGAGCTTTCGCCGGGCGACGATCTTGAATCCTATGTCGAGGCGCGCGTCGCCGCGCGGGCCGAGGCCGATGCGCTGCGCTGGCGGTTCCGGCTCGTCGTCATCGAATCGGTGATGATCGCGTCGCTGGTACTCGCGGCCGGCGTGGTTCTCGATCAGCCGATCGGTCTCGTCCTGCGCGGCGCGGGCGTCGTCGGAGCCGGCTGCTTCGTGACCGGGCTCATCCTGATCGGCCTCACCGGCGCTGCGGGTCGCCTGCTCGCCCGCTTCAGGAGGCCGCGATGATCTCCGTGTCACTCAACCGCGACGGCAATGGTCATCTCATCCCGGCCTACACCGAGCGCAGGCCCGGTGAAACGCTCTACGACTTCTTGCTCCGCTCGCGACAAGAGATGGCTCTCCATATCCGAATGCTCGAAGCGACCAGCGACGCGCAGACCGAATTGTTCGAGTCCGAACGCACCCGCTCGCGCCGCACCATGATCTCGCTTGCGTTCGGTGGATCAGGCTTCGCGGCAGCGACCTATCTCATGCTCGCCCACGAGGGGCTTGCAGGCAGCGGGCCTGCGCCGCTCCTCGCCGCGATAATCGGCGGATGCGCGCTGGCTGGCGCCGCGGTGCCTCTTGGCATTGCATCCATACTGGGCCGCGTTCCATCCTGGACATTGGCATCGGAGGATCTTGCACGGCGGCTTCTGCGCCGACCCCGGCGGATCACCCAGCCATGTGCCACCGTCCACACCTTGGTGAGCGCCGGCGAGGCTCAGCCACCAGTCCTTGCATCAGAACCAATGCCGGAGACCGAGATTCTCGCATGTGATCTCGACCGCGATCCCGACATCACGGTGCTCATTGAGGATCTTACCGTCGATCGGCTGGAGACACGCACCTTTCTCTGGGGCCTCGGTCTTCCGGTCTTCCAGGCCGCGATCATCACCATAACGCTCAGCGCCATGCGGGCCCGGTTTGGCGTACCGCTCGGCACCGTGATGACCGATGCACCGCTTGTCCTTGTCGTGTGCCTAGTCGGCTTCTTCTTCCTTCTCGGCTTCTCCGATCTTGCCAACACCGGCCTAGCGCGGCTGACGCTGTGGTGGAGGCGGCGATGAACGGCATCTTCTCCACCTCGCCTTGCCCGCCATCGATCCGCCTGCTGGTCGGCACTCATCTGCTGCTGATCGTGCAGTCGGGGCTGGTGCTGTGGTCGGCCCCGGACCTCGGCGGCAACCAGGCGCTCATCTGGCTGACCCTCGTGCTCGGCCTGTCGGCGTTCATCTGCGCGGTTTGCGGCGAAAGCCGGACGCCGCCTGTTCCATGGAGGGAGCGCCACCGTGGCCGATGAATCCGACCGCACGGGCTGGCCGATCGTCGTCTTCCAGTCCGCCTTGATCGCAGGGCTGATCGCCGGATCTCTGCTGCTTGCGTCCGCCGCTCGCGCCGAGACCTCGACCATCGGGCGCACCTGGCCGATCGCCGAGCCCGATGCGATGGCCGAAATCGAGGCCCGTGCGGCGCAGCATCCCCCGAATATGGCTGAGAAGTTCGGGCCACGCTCTGGCTGGAGCGCGCTCAAGGGCGCGACCCTCGCCACGACGCGCGAGGATCGGGTCCGGCATGTCGTGCCTTTCTACACGCTCGATACCGAGATTCGGCTCCCGGACGGCAAGCTGCTCTATCCAAAGGGCTTCACCTTCAATCCGCTCACCTATGTGTCGCTCCCGCAAAAGCTGGTGGTCGTCCATCCGCGCGATATCGGCTGGGCACTCAAGACCGCTGCGCTGACCGACTGGATCATCGTGACCGGCGGTGGTGATCCAAGCGACGACGCCCTGTCGCTGGGCGAGCGCCATGGCCGTGCGCTGTTCATGCTCGAAGAGCGGGTGAAGGACCGGCTCGGTCTCACCGTCGCGCCGGTGATTATCCGTCAGATCGGCCAGAAACTCGAACTGACCGAAGTGCGGCCCGACCGCGCCCAATCCCGAAAGGCAAATCCATGAGCCGGGTAGCTTCCATGTTGCGGACCGGCGCGGCGGCTATTGCGCTGTCGCTGCTGGCGCCTGCCACTCCTGCGCACGCCTCCAAATGCCCCAGCGATACGGTGTTCAACCCGATCACAAAGGTGCGCTGGAACTGCATCTTTCCGATTACCATCGGCGGCGTGCGCGTCGGCAGCTACGACAAACTCGACAAGGCGCTCGACGCGCAATCGGCGTCGAAGCCGCTCTGTGCCTGCCGCAAGGGCGCGACCTTCTGGTTTGGGGTCAAAGTGTCGTTCTGGACGCCCAATCGCATGATCGATGTGGTGACGGAACCGGGCTGCATGATGGCTTTGGGTGTCGATCTAATGCCAACCGGCGGCAAGCTGCAGGGCAGCCAGTCGTCGATCGCGGACGGCACGAACACGACGAAGCTGTTCGCGCAAATGCACTATTACATCGCGCCGGTCTGGAAGATGCTCGACATGTTCACCGACCTGCCGTGCATCGAGGATGACGGCTTCGACGTCGCGATGATCACCGAGGTGCTGCCGACCTGGCAGTCGGGCACGCTGGGCGCGATCATCCAGCCCGAGGGAATCCTCTTCGGCAATCCCGCCGCTGGTCTTGCCTGCATGGCCGACAGCGCCGCGGCCGCCGCGGGCAAGACCATCGATCCCTTGTTTTGGTGCATGGGCAGCTGGGGCAGCACCTATCCGGTCGCGGGCGACATCCATATGGGCGATAGGGTCGAAGCCTGGGCGGGCCTCGCCGCGCGCGGCACCTTCATGATGGGCCGCCTCGGCGCGCTCACGATCCATTCGGAAGACGGCTGTTCGTTCAAGCCGCAGCCGATCTGGACGAAGAGCCGCTACAAATTCCAGATCATGGAGCCCGTCAAAGGCGGGAAATGCGTCAACATCGGACGTCCCGGCGCACTGTGGACATCTGGCAAGCACGCACCAGGCAAAGACAACGCCCAATTCATGCTCTTCGAAAAAGCGATCTGCTGCGCCGGGATTTCGACGCCATGACCAGGTCGCTTCCCCCAACCCGCGCTCCCGGCACGGGCGGTTGTCCCGCTCGTCACGGAACGCTCCCCACCGTGGGCGGGTGCGCGGAAGGAGCGGCGGCGGTGCCCCCTGCCACCGTCGCTCCACCCCCGGTCAGCGCGGCCGAAAGCCCCCCATCGCGGCAGGCAAGCCCCCCTATTGCCACGCCTTCGGTGGCGGCCGCGCTGACCATCTTCGAAGGACAGGCCGTCTATAGGGTACTCTCGCCCGGATCCGCCGCGTTCTGGGCGGGAGACGTGCTGCGCTTCGCCTACGGGTCGCGCAGTACGCGTGCGAGGCAGCCATGAAACGGTGCAGCCTGGCTCTTCTGACAGCCGCCTTTGCGATGCCGCTCCCCGCGTCGGCGCAGACCATAGAGGAACGCGCCCGCGCCGCCGCCGAAGCCTCGCGCGAGAAGACATCCGACAGCGAGGCGATCCAGGAGAATTACCTGACGCCGGGCCTTGCCGGACAGGCGATCTCGACCGTCGACAACAGCCAGACATTCAATCCCAATATCGCCTGCCAGAAGACGGCCACCCTGCTCGAGCTGATCGCGCAGCCCGCATCGACGGGCGATATCGGCACGCTCCGCATCAGCCGCGACAAGAATCTCGACGGTGCGGTCGATCAGACGTTGACCTTGCCGGTGCCGGTATCGGGCATCTGCGCCAATGGCGTCGTCTCCTGTCAGCCCGGCACATGGAACCTGTGCAAGAGCTTCAAATGGGACGTGGCTTCCGGCGGCGATCTCAAGCTCACCGAAGTCGGCCTCACCGATCTCGCCGGCTGCTACTGCGTCAACAACAGCTGCGGGTCGAACCTCGTCTGGGGCAATATGGCCTCAGTGCTGAAGGATCTGGGCGGCGGCGTGATCGGTGCGCTCACCACCGCTGATCCGCGTGTCGGGGTTGCGCAGGCGGTGATCGATGGCCCGGCGATCCGCTATACCGGCGCACAGAGCACTGCCTGTTCGACCGACCCCTCGCTGCCCCAGACCGCCTATCGGGCGAGCCCGGCTGCGATCCAGGGCGATGCGGCGAGTGCGGCCGCTTCGAACAGCGTGTTCCAGGCATTGAAGGGCTCGCCCGCCGGGATGGGAAAGGCCGAGCAAGTCCGCTCCTGCACCATCACGCGCGAAGTGTCGTTGAATGCCACCAAGGCGGAGGACGTAATCGCACATGTCGGCGGAGCCTATGCGACCTACGCGCCGTCGCCCGACCGGCTGACCTTCCAGATGGGCTCGCCACGTGACGATAGTCTGCGGGGCGGAAGCTGCCGCATCTTCGAGTTCCAAATGCGACTGCGCGTCGATGATCCCGACCGGCTCTTGCAGTTCCGCCTCTCGCAATATTTCTTCGACGACTGGATTCAGCTTCGCATCGATGGTGAACTCGTCCTCTCCAATCCCGCGAACTGGACCGGGAGCGGTCTGCCGCCGGCAAAATGTGAGCGGGGCCGGACATGGTACGCCTATCCCAATCTCGATCTCAAGCCGTGGCTGACCGAGGGCGAGCACGTCATATCGATGCGTGTGGCGGTCGGCGGTGAGGGAGAAGCCTTCGCGCAGTTCGACGCGCTGCTCGACATGAGCTGCAATCCGACCGAGCGCATCGTCGACCTGTGTGCGGGCTATGCCGGCGACGCCAACTGCACGCTCCATGACGAAACGGTCGATGGCGTAGAGATCTTCCGTAACGGTGTCGCGACCGGCCTCACACCTCTGCCGCAGACCCGCCTGTTCGAAGGCGGCGCCTGTTCGCTCAGCCTCACCCGCGACTGGTTCGGACGCCAGCGACGCTATCGCTGCATGGTCGACACCGGATCGATGCCGGAGCCCGATCTCAGCCGCGGCGCCTATATCATCGACCATTCGACCGAGACCATGCTCGCCGACCGCGTGAAGACGGCCGATGGGGGCCATGCCACGTCCTCGCGTCCCTTTGCGCTGCCCGATCGCGGCTCGGTCCCGGCCTGCGAGCCGGTCTGCAAGACGCGCGCGCCGACCCGGAACACGGCGGCGGCGCTCGATGGCGTGGTCGGCGCGAAGCAGAACGCGCCCACCGGCTGGGACACCTTCTATCACGCTTGCAAGACCGGCAGCGCGGGCGGCGACATCTGCCCCGCCGGCCCCGGCGAGGAGATCGTCTCGGCCTGCGGCTGTCTCGACGATTTTCCCGAAGCGGTCGTGATGATGCAGACCGTCCGCCTCGGCGGCGCCGATCTCGTCTGCACCGGAGAAGTGCGATGATCTGGCGTCCTCTCTTCTGGCCGACGCGTGTTGCCCTGATTGCGCTCGCCGTTGTGGGCTTCCTGCTTGCAGGGCAATTCAGCCCGGCGCAGGCGCAGCAGCCGATCTGCGCGGCCGATCTCAACGGCAATGGCGATGCCGGCGATCCCGGCGAGGTCGCGAGCTGCTCCGCGATGGCGGACGATGCCTGGCTCTGCCCGATCCAGCAGACGATGTGCGTCGCCGATGCGCAGGGCGAATATAGCTGCCCGCTGGGATCGCAGCATCAATGTCTGACCCCGGCGGGCGGCGGAACGCCGATGTGCTCGCCCCATGCGTGCACGGGGAGCGACGGCGCTGGAATCGAGGACGATCCGGTCATCGACGATCCCGGCGCGCCCGCCGACGGCGTGGTCGATGCAGAGGGGCATTGTCTCGGCAATATCGAGATCTTCGCAGGGCGCGCGGTGCGCTGCCGCCCGGCGGGGCTGCGCACCACATTCCAGAATTGCTGCAAGGACAAGGGCAAGATCGTCAAGGACGGGATGGGCTCGTCCATCTCATCGATCCAGACCAAGATCGCCGTGGCCAAAGGCGTCTATACCGGCATGAGCGCCGCCTACACAGCCTTCCGGGCCGGAGCGACCGCTGGTCAGGCCGCGACATCAGGCGCAAACGCCATCATCGCGGGTATTGATCCGACCTCGATCGCGATCAGCCTTGCGATCAACTTCATGATGGATTTTCTGCTGTCGGGCTGTGACCAGCAAGACATGGAAGTGGGCATGCTCCGGGGATCGGGCATGTGCCACGAGGTCGGGCGCTACTGCTCCTCGCGCATTCTCGGCGTCTGCGTCCAGCGGTCGCGCGGCCATTGCTGCTTCAACACCAAGCTTGGCCGCATCATCCAGGAACAGGGCCGCCCGCAGCTCAAATCGTTCAACAGCGTCGGCTGGGGCACGCCGAAGAACCCCTATTGCCGCGGCTTCACCCCGGAAGAGTTCCAGGCGCTGGATTTCTCCAAAATGGACCTTTCCGAATATTATTCCGAGATCGAGGCCCGCGCCCAGGCCGACATCCAGATCGACATGAAGGACAAGATCGATGCCCATATGCAGGCCATCGGCCAGTAGCGTGCGGCCTCTCGCCGCCGCGATGGCGATGCTCGTCTCCGCTTCCGCTCTGGCGCAGGACAACCCTCGCCCGGACAATGCGCGTGATGGGGCAGCAGCGCAAGGTGAGGCCGCACTCGACCGGCTCGAACGCGCCACGGCCGCCCGAAAGCAGGAAGCGGAAACGCGCGGTCCGACGTCACTGCCGACGCCATCGGAAGAATCCCGCCGCCGCGCCTTTGAAGGCCTGCGCAAGCGTGCCCCGTCCCCTGCGATGGACGCCCGCGCGCGTACAGCCATGGACAAGGCCAAGGAGGCTATGGCGGCCGAACGCGAAGCAATGGCACTTCGCCTTGGCCAAGCTCTCGGCCTCGAAGCGCCCGACATGGAGGCGGTCGTCGGCATCACCGCGCCGCCGAGCGCCAAAGGCTGGGTGCCGGTGCTGTTCGTGTCCTCGTCCATGCCGGTGACAACGCTGCGGACCTACGCAGGGCAACTTGAACGGGTCGGCGGCGTGCTCGCCTTTCGCGGAATGCCGGGCGGACTCACGAAGGTCGCCCCGATGGCGAAGCTCTCGGCCGAGATCCTGCGCCATGATCCCGGCTGCGAAGGCCCGGCCTGCGCGATGCGCGACGTGCAGTTGATCGTCGATCCACTGATCTTCCGTCAGCACAGTGTCACCCGCGTTCCAGCGCTCGCCATGGTGCCGGGCGATCCCGCCCTGCCCTATTGCGAGCGCGAGGATGACAGCCCGCGCGCGGCCCATGTCGTCTATGGCGACGCGGCGCTTTCCGGACTTCTCGAAGAATATGCCCGCCTCGGCGGAAAGAAGGAGGTCAGCGATGCTCAGGCTCGCCTTCAGGGCCGCTAAAGCCGGCTTCGTCGAATTGAAGGCGCTGCCGCTGAAGGCGGCGGTGGCGCTCGGCAGTTCGGGGCTCGGCCAGCCTCCGCGCCCGAAGCAACTGTGGAAGGCCTTTGGCATCGTGTTGCCGGTCGGCCTCTTCACCTGGTGGGCGATCCCGCAGGCGACGATCGTCATGAGCCCGTCGATCGACGCGTGGCTCGTCCGCAAGGCGCCGGGACCGATCGGCCGGGACGATCTCGTCTCGTTCACCTTGTCGCACCCGCTCGCCGGCCCCAAGCCGGTTGCTGTCACCAAATATGCCATGTGCCTCCCAGGGGACCGCATCTCGCTGATCGAGAAGCCGTCCATGACCTATGGCGAATGGGATGGCTGGTATTACTGCAACGGCAGGCTGCTTGGCGTCAGCAAGCCCTTCGGTCACGACGGTCAGCGTCTCGATCATTGGCAACCCGACAACGGTCTCATCCTGCCCGGAACAATCTATGTCGGATCACCGCACGCGAGCGGATTCGACAGCCGTTACTATGGTCCGGTCGAAATCGGACAACTCCAACGCATGGAGAAACTGCTGTGAGCCGGGCGGCCCTCCTGCTCGCGGCGGCGCTCGTGCCTGCCATGCCGGCCCCTGCACAAGCCGCCGACCAGCGCACCGGCTATTGGTGGTATCAGGCCCCGCCCGGCCCTGCGGATGATGAAGCCGATCCAGATGCGCTGATGAAGCCGGCGATCCCGCCGATGGCGGAGCTGGCGACATGGACACCACCGAAGATCAGGAATCTGATCGAGCAGCAACGCGACTATGCTGCGACCGTACTGACGGTCGATGCCGTGGCGGATTTCTGGCGGTTGCAGGATTTCGCGAGGCGCAAGGCGCGCGCCTTCGCGGGAGTCACCCAGATCGCCATGCTCCAAAATCCCGAACTCAACGCCAAGTCCGCCAATCCGATGGTCGGCGAGGCCCGCGACCAGCTTTCCGCGCAAAAGGATCAGGTCCGTCGCCAGTATCTGCGCGGCCGGGCCAACGAGTTCGCACTGGTCATGTTCTCGCGTTCGACTTGCGGCTATTGCCGCGTCCAGTGGCCGATCGTCCAGCGCTTCCAGGAGGAGATGGGCTGGCAGGTCACGCTTATTGACATCGAGCGCAGGCCCGAGCTGGCCCAGCGGTTCGGGGTCGAGATCACGCCGACGACGATGGTGATCAGGCGCAACAGCCAGCAGCGCATGGTGATCGCGAGCGGGGTCGAGGCTTATCCCAATCTCATCCAGACGGCCTATCAGGCGGTGCGGCTGCTTGCGGGTGATATCCGGCCCGAACAGTTCCTGACCGGGGCCGGCGAAGAGGACGGCTTTTTCGATGCCCTCTCGGCCGGGCCGGTGTCCGCAACCGATCCCCGCGCGCTTGGCGGCGATCTTGTCGGCGCGAGCCTGGAGCCGCAGCGGTGAAGCGGCACCTGGCCTGCACGCTGGCCGTGTTCCTTGCGGGCGCTTCCCCGGCGTCCGCACAGCCTGTCACCCGCGAGCAGGCGATGCGCGCGGCGATCCATCCCGTCGCAACCGAGGCCGGGATGCGACAATGGCTCGCCCGCGTGCCGGTGACACGCAACTGGCCGCCCGATTTCGCGGAAACCATGAAGGGCCAGGGACCGGCCTTCATCGTCGAGATGAGCACGGCGCCGGGTTGCGTGCCCTGTGCCGATCTCTGGAACAGACTCGGTGCCCTCGGGCAACGCTATGGTTGGAAGGTGCGCACGATCGGTAGCCAGGAGGCGATGCTGCGCTCCGGGCGACTCGGTCTGCCCTGGGTGGGGCATCCCGTCGCCTGGGTGCGCCCGGTCTCCGATCCCAATCGCATCATTCCGGTTGCGATCGGAACCGACCACGAGCCGAACCTGGCGCGCAACCTCTACCTTGCCGCCAAGATGCTGACCGGGGTGAAGCCCACCGTCGGCGTGCGCGGCATGTCGAAATTCACCGGGATCGTGGCCGCATCGCCACGCCCCGTCCCCAACCGGGCGAGGAATTGACATGGGGAGCCACGTCCTCGCCCACTTCCAGGAAAGTTGTCTGCCATGGCCTCCGCTCGTTGTCGTCTGACCTTGCTTGCCCTGCCGCTGCTGGCGGTCTGCGGCTTCGCTTCCCCCGCGTCCGCGCAAAGCTGGGCCGAGAGCTGGTTCGACAATGTTACTTACACCAGCCCCGGCAGCTTCGAGGATCAGACTCGCGGCTACATCACCGCGGGCGGCATGTCGGGCCGGGTCGACGTCCATAACGACTATCTGATGAGCGTCACGCTGCCGAAGATCAGGGCGGGCTGCGGCGGAATCGACATGTTCCTGGGGGGAATGAGTTTCCTCGATCCGGACTACCTCGTGCAAAAGCTCGAAAGCATCCTGCAGGCCGCGCCCGCCGTTGCTTTTCAATATCTACTCGAAACCCTTGATGAAAAGATGGGCAACATCATCTCGAAGATGGAGGCCGCGACCAACTTCCTGAACTCGATCCAGGTCAACGACTGCCGTCTCGCCAACCGCATGGTGCAGATCGCCAAGGGTGACGACAACATGTCCGGCATCATCGAGGAGATGACCGGCTATAAGTCGGTGCGCGAAGGTTTCTCGAAAAGCTATCAGCAGAGCCGTGAGAAAATCCAGGCCAATCAGGGCAATCCGACCGAGGATTTGAAGGACGCGCTCGAAAACTGCCCCGCCGAGGTCACCGACATCTTCAAGACCGGCTCGCTGCTCGCCCACGCCGCCGCGCGGGTCGGAGCATCCGAATGGGCCGGCGTTATGCGCGCGCGCGTCGGCGACGTCTATATGCGCTGGGACGCCACCGATCGCGTGCCTCTGTTTAGCGCGATCCCGGCCTGTCCACGGCAGGATACCGAGAGCGTGGACGATTTTCTAACGGGCAAGGTCCAGACCCGAGCCATCGCCGTGCCGCCAACCTCGACTGATTGTTCCGTGGACGGCAGCGGCAAGGGCGCACTGATCCTTTCGCGCGGACGGATGGAGTCAATTGCGGTCAAAATCCGCACCCGGGCTGCTCTGACGCCCGAGGAACGCCAGTTCGTCGCCAATGTCCGTACATTGCCGGTCTATCGCCTGCTGGAATGGGGCGTGCGGCAGGGCATGGTCGAGAGCGTGATCGGTGACACCGATGAACTGGTCGCCCTGACGCTCGCCTATCAGATGCTCAACGACCTCACGCGCAGCATCGACTTCGCGGTGTCCAATGCCGAACGCGGCGCGACGGCGGCAGGGGCCAGCGATCCCGGAAATGCCAAGGTCTGCCAGACGCGCATCCTCAGCAAGGGAATCGAGCAATTGAGCGGACTGCGCGACGAAGTGCTGCGCCAGCGCGCGCAGATGCGTCAGTCCTATATGGCAGCGCTTGAGTCGGCGAATCTCTCGGCCAACTATGCCGGGGTGGTTCGCCAGCGCGACCGCGATGCGCGTGATGCCGCCGGCGCCGCCGCCAACCGCAACCGCTGAGCTAGGGCCACGCCATGATCCGCATTCTCCGCGCCCTGTCCGTCCTGATCGCGCTTTTCGTGGCCACACCCGCGCTGGCGATCGATACCAGCTTCCATACTTATGACGGCTTTGCCGAGACTGTGGACGCCTTCCGCCTGGTCTCGATGATCTTCGGCGATCCGCGCTACGAGACACTGGTACTGATCGTCGCGGTGGTCGGCATCGGCCTCGGTGTCCTGCTCGCCGGCATCCGCGGTCAGGGCATGGGGCTGGTCGGGTTCGGTTTTCAGATGCTGATCGGCGTCGGGCTGTTCGTCGGCATGGTGGCGACCACGGGCACGGTCCATGTCTATGACCGCGTCCGCAACGCCTATCAGCCGGTCGGCGACGTGCCGAACCTGATCGTGCTGGTCGCGGGCGTGACCAATATGATGGAGCGCGCGCTGGCCGAGGTCATCGACGACAATACGACCGATCCGCACGCCAAGCTCGAGTTCGGCGCGGGCGGCCACACGTTCGATCTGTTTCTCAATGCCGCGTCCCCGCGCGGTCCGATGACCGACACCTTCCTAGATAGCACGATCAAGGACTATGTCCGGCAATGCTATCCGGTCGCGCGCGTCTCGCCCGCCTATGGCGTTGACGATGATATGCTGTTCCGCACCGCCACCGATCTGCCCGCCGCCTTCGCGGGTATGGCGGGTCCCGCGACATTCAGCACGGTGTTCACGTCCACCGACAAGGGCGGCACGACGGTCAGCTGCACCGAAACCTGGGAGCATATCTCGACGCGCCTCTCCGAGCCCGCGCTGTTCGACAATTACGTCGCGCAGGTCTGCACACGCACCGGCTACGATATCACCAACGCGACCCAGCTACAGCGTTGCCGATCCAACATCGGCGAACTCGGCCAGATGATGATGGACACACCCCAGTCGCTCCAGCAGTTCCTGACCAATGTCATGCTCGGCAGTACGGTGGGAGACGTGCTGTTCGAGGACAGTCCGGCAACCGCCGCGCGCGTCATGGCCAATCGCGCCGTCGTCTCCTCCGGCCTCGCCACCATGTCGACCGCCAACGAATGGATGCCGACCATCCGGGCCACGGTCTTCGGAATCATGTTATTCATGATGCCGATCGCGCTCCTGTTCATCCTCACCCCGATCAACCTGCGCGTCGCGTCGTTCGCGCTCGGTCTTTTCGTGTTCGTCGCGCTTTGGGGCGTGATCGACGCCGGCATCTATCAACTCACCTTGGGCCGCGCGACCGACGTGCTGGCCGAGATGCGCGCGAACAATGTCGCGGCCAACGCATGGATGCTCGCGCCCTCCTCCGCGATGAAGGCGCTCGCCATCTTCGGGAGCTTCCGCACGGCTGCGGCGGGACTTGCGGGCGCCTTCGTGTTCACCGTGTTCCGTTTTTCGGGCAACGTGTTCACCTCGTTCACCAGCGGCGCCCTCGGTGTCCAGGGACAGGGCACGGCCGCCGCCGCGCCGCTCGCCACAAGCGAGGGCTATGCGGGCGCGCTCGAGGCGCAGGCGACGGCGGCGGGCACCATGGCGCGGCGCGGTGCGGCGTCGAACTTCGGCGACTTCGGGGAGCGCTCGACCTTCGGCGCGAACCGGGCATTCGGCGCCGCAAGCCGGGTCCTCGGCGAGCACGGCGGCGGGGCGAACGGCACGGCCGCATTCGGCATGGGTGGGCTCGATAGCGCACGAGAACTGGGCGGGTTATCGCCAGCGCTCACTGGCCGTAGTCTGACCGATCCAGCGACCGTTCGCGCAGTGCGCGACAATGCCGCGACGACGGCGATCCATAATTTCGCGGAGAAGGATGCGCTGCGCGCGCTGGGCACGGGATATTTCGGCCAGGGACAGGCGGGCGAAGGTGCCTTTGCCGCCTTTACGCAACGGATGGTCCAGTGGAAGGCGTTCGGCGATACGCGCGCCTATGACATGATGTTGTCCGGCGCACAGCGGCATTTCGAGCGGAACGGCTACGACCAGAAGGACGCGGTACTGAAAGCTTCGACGGTGATCGCGCAGGCATCGGCCGATCCAACCTTCGCCAAGCTGATTGCCAACACCTTCGACCAGGAGCAGATGCTGCGGAACGACCTCACCGCCGCTCAGGTCCAGGTCGGCGCGATGGAAGGACGGCGCGATTTCGCGGGCGACAATGTGACGCGGATCGAGCGCGGCAATGTCGCGACCGAGCAGGCACACCGCACCGGCAGCAATGAGGGGCAGCGTAATGCCGCATCGATGCTCGGCCTCGGCGTGCAGGAAACCTCCCGTCGGATCGCCTTCATCAACGCCCTCTCGGGCGAAGCCCGCTCCACCGCCATTTCCCAGCTCTCCCGCGCAACTGGCCGCAACGAAGCGCAGGTGATGCGCGCGCTCGAAACCTACAATGCCGCTGTGCAGGTCGGCACCGCCGACGGCGCGACGGCCGAGGCTGCCCGGGAAGGCACCAGCGTCTACGGGCGCACACGCGAGGCGGCGGGCTACGACTTCGCCGAGCGGTCGGGCAAGCTCGATGCGCAGCGCGAGGTCGGCCATGATGGAACGCGCTCTGCGGCTCGGATCGGCGAGCAGCGTCGACAGGCCGACAATGCCGGCTTTGCCGAGGGTGCGGCGGCTGCGGGCATGTCGGTGCGGCAGGCGGCCCACCTCGATAGCTTCATTCGCACATTGTCGCAGGGTGCCGGCAATCAGGTCGATATGGCCGAAGGCGGCGCGGAAGGAATTGCCGATCGCGCACGTAACGAGCGGCTGACCCGGATCGTCGACAATGAGCGTCTGACCCGCATGCAGCAGCTGCTGGGCGAGCATGGCGTGCAGATGTCGAAACGGCAGATCGCCATGTCGCAGAATGGCGACCTTAGCCTCAACCTGACGCCCGAGACGGCGGCGCAGATGTGGCGCGGCGGTCTCATCAACGAGAGCCAGCTCGGGGCGATTGCCAATGGCGGGCGTGCGCGCTTTTCATTCGCTGACAATGACGTCCTTGTCTCCAGCTCGGTCGGCTTCCAGCAATCGGCGCGCAACGACACCAGCACGCGCTTCGAGGCGGGGAAACAGGCCGGGCCCGATACGATCGAGCATTTCCTGAGCAGCGGCGAGCAGGGCCAGGCCATGATGCAGAACTGGCTGCGCGGCGGGTTCGAGATGGATCGTCACGGCAACTGGCGGCTCAACCCGCAGGTGGCGGATACGCTCACGCGGGACGTGCAGGCGATCATCGCGCAGACCGGATGGCAGCGCGGGCTATCGCGGTCTGCGCAAGATCAGGTAACGATAGGCACGACGATCGGTGGCCACCTCGGTGGAAGTGTCGACACCCAGGAATCCGAAGCCATAGGCGGTCGCGGACAACCTACCGGCAAAGGCCAGCAGCCGAACCAAGCTTCGACCACCCAAAAGGGCCGGTCCACATCTGGGCGGGTTGGCGGGAGTTTGGGGTTCGAGAGCCGCGATGTTGGACTTAGCAATGAGACGGCGCAATCGTCCCTCGACATTGTCAACTATGACGTCCGCGAGGCCATCGCTGCCTCCGAACGAGCCGCGGCCCGGTCCAGCGATCCGGCTGCCACCTTCTCGCGCGAACTATCCGACCGTATTCTCGGTCCGGACGGCATGCGTAACCGCTACCTTCAGGACGCTGATTCCGGTCGAGCCACGTTCGACATCACCGGTCCGCTTACGTCGATCGAGCAAAACTCCGTTCTGAAAAGCGGAAGATTCTCGACCGACATCGACGGAAGCGCCGGGGATGGCGATAGCAGCTTCAAAAAGCGTTAGTGCTGAAAGAAGCGATTGGGGTGCTGAAGACTCGAGGGATTACCAATATAAAGCCCACCCGACCTCGGATCAAAGATATCAGAACCCGCCCGGAGGTTTTCCATGTCTCGTTCATGCTGCTCCCACAGACGGGCAATTCTGGCGGCTTCGTCATCAGACAGGGGAACGCCATCGCCGCGGGGTGAAACGGACGCGAGCCATTGCTGTACAAAACCTACACCCAACACCATGAGCGCGGTCATCGGGAAGAACGCGACATTGAGGAATCCGGCAAGCGCGCTGTCGTAGAAAACTTCGAGCGGGGCGACCTTGGTGGAAACCGCCATGCCGGTCCACCAGACCGGTATCGCAGCCCACCACGCCTTCGCGTACCACGGACGCCACAGCCAATCGGCCAGCTTCAGCCGCGGCGCCACGGGATCGGTTGGGGGCATGTCGACTGCGGTATTCATCGATAATTCCTCACGTGCGACTATAGCAGATATCTTGTCATTGTTCCATCATTCATAGTCGGTTTTGTGCGGCAAATCGTACCGGAATACTGCTTTGACCCCGCCGATTCTGTTCTCTGCGAGCAGATCTGGAGCGCGCCTCTACGTTTGCGTTCTGATGTAGGATATAGTCGCGCGAGCGACCCCCGCTATGGAGCTCGCGTCGAAGGCGAACGACGTTGCACGGCCCCTTGCGACCTAAACGCCTAGAGCTGGCCTGCCGCTCTCAATTCACGTTCGAGTGTCGCAAAGGGCAATATGAGCGTCAGCGGTTTATCATGGAGCGGAATAGCGCCGTAGCTGGCATACCAGTCGGCGGCGCGCTCGTTTTTGGCGTCGATGATCAGCATAACCCCGCCGACCTCGGCCGCGACGCGAATGCATCTGCGCCCGATCGCGCCCAGGAGCTGACCCCCGAGTCCTTTCCCCTGCGCACGCACATCCGTCGCAAGCCGCGCGAGCCGGAAGCCCGGCACCTCATGCCTGGCGAGTCCTCGCCTCGCCAGTTCTGGCGTGTCCGCGTGATCCATGCTGCCCGGAGCAATGCTGTAAAAGCCGAGAACCGTCTTGTTGTCGGTGTCGTCGATGGCGAGGAACGTCTTCGCGCCGCCTGCCTCGTGGCTTTGCCGCGCATAACGCTGCAAGTAGACGTTCAGATCATTGTCGCCGCAGTCGAATGAAGCCCGGTCATGCGCTTTCGAAATCGCTTCCTCGTGCCATGAAGGAAGCGTCATGCCAACTTCGGCATCGCGGCGATGGCAGCGCGCAGTTTCGCATTCGCCGGCGGCGGGTTCTCGAGCAGATCAAGAACGAGCAGGCTGTCTCTCTCGCTCAGTTTCGTCCGCTCCGACTCTTCGATCACGTTCTCGGCCTCGCGCAGCGCCGAACGTGTGACAAAGGTCGTGAGATCGGTATGCTTGAGCGCAGCCGCCCGGACAAGCAAAGCCTTTTGCTCCGGCCGAATCCGCAGGCTCATGCGTCTGTTGTCTTCTACTACTGCTCGCGGCATTGTGCGCCTCCAATCGTACAGCTTCAATTAGTACGCTGTTCCGCTGCAGTTCGTCAAGCAGTGTACGCCTTGAAAGAGCACGGCGCATACGCTCGGGGGCCTTAACACGCATCCCCACTCCCCACCTTTGCGATTCTACTCCCCTGCCTCAACCAACCTCCACCCTTACGCGCTGCTCGCCGGAAAAAGGTACAGGCCGTATTTGGACAACGGTTCGCTCCCGCCACGCCAGTGAGAGCACCATGGGGACTATTCACGTTCCGGCTTGTCGCCGGCGCTCTCGGGGACCTTGTCCTGGCTATCAGGGATGACCTGAGCGTCGACGATTGCGCGCGCGACCAGTTCCGAGCGCCTGAAGACGCCGTAACGTTGCTTCGCTCTCGTTATGAAATATCGTACGGTGGTCTGGGCGATACCAAGGATCTGGCCGATCTCCCAGTCAGTCTTGCCGAGCGCGATGAGCGCCGTGCACTCGGCCTCGCGGCGGGTGAGCCTGGCATCATTGCGGCCGTGCATGGCGTGATGTAGATAGAGCCCCGCCTTGAACGCGAAGCCCGCGACGATCTGGAGCGTGGCCATCAACGACGGCGTGATCTCGATCGATTCCGGGCCGGCGAAGGTGCAGGACGCGCGGGAGTCGCTCGGAATGTCCAGCGGCACCGTGACGCCATGGGTAATGCCGTATCGGCGCGCTTCCTTGAACAGGGCCAGTTGGTGCTCGGTAAGCTCAACGAAGCCTGCGATCTCCTCCCAGCCGAACGGCCGATCGAGCTGCTGGCTCACCTCATAGACCGGGTCGATGACGAAGTAGTGATTGTCGATATAGGATCGGACGAAGTTCTCCGGATAGTTGGTGACCACCAGCGCGCCCTCGGCCAGCCGTGGGAGGCCGCCATGCTGGACCAGCGCGACATAGGGAAAGCCTGTCTGCCGGGCGGCATCGGCCAGTCCGTCGCGCAGCGCTCCAATCGAGGACGCCCTGTTGAGACGGGAGAGCGCATCGCGCAGACGCGGACCAACATACATCGTCAATCGCCCTCCCAGGTTAACGCTCTCCGACGCAGTCCGGGCGCATTACCCGGATGTTCTATTGGTGTCTCACTGGCGACCGTGTATAACCAATCGAAGGTTGCTGTTCCGATCCTTGCTGAAACGCTTTTCATAATTGGCACATTCCTCCGATCATCACCGCCTCAGATAAAATTCCACAGGAATAGTCAGTTCGACTACATCGGGCCTTCCTGCGGGAATGGGAGGAAGAGGCTGGGCGCGCTGAAGCGTATCGAGCGCTGCACGATCGAGATCGAATGAGCCGGATTTCTTGAAGATCGTGGCGGACAGCACCTGTCCTTCGCGGTTCATCGTGAAGCGGAGAAAAGCAGTTCCCTCCTGGCGCGCCGCGCGCGCCCGCGCCGGATAGCGGCGGAAGCGCTCAAGATGCGCCAGGATCTGCCCTTCCCAATTGGGCTGCGCGTCATTCGATGCACGGCTTGCCGCAGGTGCAGCGATACTCTTGGGCGCGGTCGTTTCCGGCACAGGGGGACCAGGATCGACCACCTCAACCTCTTGCTCTCGCTTTTCGTTCACAGCCCTGGATGGAATCGGGAGCTGGATAAGCGGCGTTGGCACAACCACATCCGGCTCTGGCTTGGGCTGCTCTTTCTGCCGTTCGTGTTGATTTCCACTGAGAAGTGACCCGGGTTTTCCATCGAGAAGTGACCCGTCTGCGGATTATGTTTCGGGTGTCACGGGTGGGTCAACCCGTGGTTTTCTCCTTTGGGTTCTGGCCTGCTTGGCAGAGCTGTTTTTGAAGCGGAAGCTATCGTTGCCGGTCTCCAGGATGTGGCAGTGATGGGTAAGCCGATCGAGGAGCGCCGTGGTCATTTTGGCGTCGCCGAACACGGTGGCCCATTCGCTGAAGCTCAGGTTTGTGGTGATGATGACGCTGGTGCGCTCGTAGAGTTTGCTCAGCAGGTGGAAGAGCAGCGCGCCACCTGAAGCACTGAACGGCAGATATCCAAGCTCATCCAGGATAACGAGATCGGAGTGCAGGAGGCGATTGGCGATCTGACCGGCCTTGCCCTGTGCTTTTTCCTGCTCGAGCGCATTGACCAGTTCGACCGTCGAGAAGAAGCGGACGCGCTTTCGATGATGTTCGATGGCCTGGATGCCCAGCGCCGTTGCCACATGGCTCTTGCCGGTGCCAGGACCGCCGACCAGCACGATATTGTCGGCGATGTCGATGAAGTCGCAGCGATGCAACTGACGCACCAGAGCTTCATTGACCTCGCTACTGGTAAAGTCGAAGCCGGCCAGATCGCGATAGACAGGGAAGCGCGCGATCTTGAGCTGATAGGCCACAGACCGAACCTCCCGTTCTGCTGTCTCGGCTTTGAGCAACTGGGAGAGGATCGGGATGGCGGCTTCGAACGCTGGAGATCCCTGTTCCATGAGATCGGTGACGGCCTGCGCCATGCCATGCATCTTGAGGCTGCGGAGCATGACGACGATGGCGCCGCTGGCAGGGTCATGACGCATGACGCTTCTCCTTGCGCAGATCATCATAGCGTTCGACATTGGCCATCGGCTCGCTGACCAGCTTGAGCGCCTGGGGCGCCGTCACCGGCGGCGTGGAGATCGGTTTTCCGTCGACCAGCCTATAGAGCAGATTGAGGATATGGGTCTTGGTCGGAACGCCAGCCTCCAGCGCCATGGTGACCGCCGTCAGCACCAGTTGCTCATCATGATGAAGAACCAGCGCCAGTATTTCGACCATTTCCCTGTCGCCGCCGGGATTGCGCAACAGATGTCGCTGCAGACGCTGGAACGCATCGGGTAGCTCAAGGAAGGGCGCACCGTTGCGCAGGGCGCCGGGCTTGCGCTGCACGACCGCCAGATAATGGCGCCAGTCATAAACCGTATGACCTGGACCGTCGTGAGAGCGGTTGATGATGCGCTGATGTGCGCAGATTGGCTGCCCCTCGGCGACGACCTGGAAGCGATCAGGATAGACGCGCAGGCTGACAGTGCGATTGGCGAAAGAGGCCGGTACGCTGTAGCGATTGCGCTCAAAGTGGATGAGGCAGGTCGGCGATACCCGTTTGCGATATTCCACAAAACCATCGAAGGGCCTGCCCGCAACCATCAGACACTCAGATTCATCGGCCCAGACATTGGCAACCGATCCGGGTTCGATCCCGTGAGGGATGTCCCCCCATAACGCCTTGCAGCGCTCCTCCAGCCACAGGTTCAGCGCATCAAGGCTCTCGGCCTGCGGCGTGGGTTGCCACAGACGGTGCCGCGCATCCTGGACATTCTTCTCGACCTGCCCCTTTTCCCATCCCGCAGCCGGGTTACAGAACTCGGCTTCGAACAGATAGTGGCTGACCATCGTCAGGAAGCGTGCGTTGACGGTGCGTTCCTTGCCACGCCCGACCTTGTCGACGGCCGTGCGCATATTGTCATAGATACCCCGGCGCGGCACGCCGCCCAGCACGCGGAAGGCGTGATTATGGGCGTCGAACAGCATCTCATGGGTTTGCAGAAGGTAGGCGCGCACGATGAATGCCCGGCTGTAACTGAGCTTGAAATGCGCGACCTGCAGCTTGGTCCGAACCCCGGCGATGATTGCCCAGTCCTCACTCCAATCAAACTGGAAAGCTTCCCCCGGCGCGAACGATAGGGGCACGAATGTCCCACGCCCGCCAATCTGTTGCTGGCGCCGATAATCTTCGCGCCAGTCCCGAGCAAAAGCGGCAACCCGGTTGTAGGATCCTTCATAACCCAGGCTCACCAGATCGGCGTGAAACTGCTTGATCGTGCGCTTCTGCTTGCGCGATCGGCCCATCTCGCGTCGCAGCCAGGCCGCCAGATGCTCAGCAAATGGGTCCAGTTTGCTTGGTCGATCAGGCACCTTGAACCGCGGATCGATCGTCTCGGACCGCAAATATTTGCGGATCGTGTTGCGTGATAGTCCGGTGCGCCGCGCTATCTCCCGGATCGGTAGATGATCGCGAAAATGCCAGCGCCGGATAACGCTCAATAACGCCATGTCCAACACTCCATATACCCTCGCTTGTCAAAGCCAGGGACGAGTTCAACATGGGTCAATTCTCAGTGGAAATTTATGCCCTACCCGGGTCACTTCTCAGTGGAAATCAACAGCTGAACGACATGGCCGTCCCCCAGCGTCCAACGCGCTTTGATGAGCGCGGATTCCTGAAGCTGACTCGCATATTTGATGCGGCTGATCGTCTCCAGCCCATCAGCACCCGTAAAAGTGAAATTGGCCAGCCCATCATCACCTTTGGTGCCGACGTCGTAATCGCCAATGTCGCGCCGTGAGTAAGCAGCCATTAGCTCGATGTTATCGGTCAACCTGCCGGCGATCGCGGCGCTTCCAAGAAAATTGACTCCATTGCCTTCCCCGCCAAGGCCAGTCGTAGCGCGCAGTCTCGCGCCAATGCGATCGCTCTCGCCGTTTAGAATATCTTCTGGTCCAATAGTCTTGAAATCGACGCTACCCGCTATCGCACCCATCCCGTAAACATTGCTTCGCGGTCCTCGCTCTATAGCGACGGCTGTCAGTAATTCAGGATCGACATACATCTGCCCGTTTCGACCCTGGTGGCCGTTCTGGACGAAGTTCTGGCGCATACCGTCGATCATCATGTTGACGCGGCCGAAGTCCTGCATGCCCCGGATATTGACCGAGAGCCCCGGATTGAGCCGGTTGACCGCGCTGGTAACGCCGGGAACTTCCGCGATCAGATCGGCAGCGTGGCGTGCGGGCGTGCGGTCCATTTCCTCGCGCGTGACGACGCTAACTGCGCGTGGGGCCGCGAAAATCTCGTCCGCGCCGCCCGCCGCACCACCGGTGCCGACGCTCCCGTCACGACCGAACCCGCCATTGCCACCGGATTGCTGGCCTTCCACACGCAACGAGCCCAGATTGACGGTACTTCGCGTATCCCCGGAGGCTTGCGCCGTCTGGGGTGCTGGTTGGAGCGTGACGAACCCGTTATTGAGTCTCCAAGTCAGGCCAGTTCCTGCCAACAAGCGGTTCAAGGCTTGGTCGCTCGACATGCGGCCCGACACACCCGGCGACGCGCGGTCGCGGATCTCGTCCGCGTCCACGTTTACCTGCATCCCTGACTGGCGCCCGAAATCGGCCAATGCTTCGCTCAACGTCCGCGCGGGTATGTTGAAATCATGTGTAGCAGCCTCGCCGCCAGTCTGGGCCTGCGCTGCATGCGGGGCCATAATGCCCACCGCCGCAACCGATGCCAGCAACGATATCGCCAGCATCCGGCCCTGTGTTTTATCTGAATTTGAAACCCCCGAACGCACTATGAGCCACCCTTTCATTCCTTAGCGGCGGCATCTCATGCAACTGATAATCAATTGCAGATGCCCCTACTATAAAGAACAATCGAGGCTCGGGAATTTCCGGAAAAAAAATGCACAGGAAGCGGAAAAAAGCGCGAATCCCTGTTAATCGTCGCCCTGATCGGCGGTGATGACCGTGACCCATGGCGTGACGTTCCGCACTGTCAAACCATGCGACTGGGCGAGGGCCTGCAGCACTTCTCTCGACTGGCGCGTGTCATAAACGCCGGTAACCCGCCGTGTGTCGAGACCGGTGCCATAGGTCAGGATCAAACCGCTATGCCAGGGTCTCAGCGCGTCGATCACTTCGCGCACTGGCCTGTCGCTTACGATGATCTGATGATCGGTCCAGGCCGCGATCCGCGCAGGATCGACATCCTTCCGGAAGGCGCTCTGCTCCGCACATCTCAGATCGAGTGCTTCGCCGGCGGTCAGCCTCTCCGTCTGATCTGGCTGGTCGTCGCAGGCCACACGGACGAGGCCGTTCCGAACGGCCACCGACACCTGATGCCCCGCCCCTTTCCGCACTTCGAAAGCTGTGCCGAGAACCGTGGTCGTGGTAACGTCCGTGACGACCTGGAATGGATGATCGGGATCGGGCGCGACATCAAACCATGCCCTGCCCCGAAGCAGCTGCACTGTGCGTTCTCCGCCCCTGCTCACATCGAACGCGACGGCGCTTTCTGGCGCGAGGATCATTTTGCTGCCATCGGCAAGCTCAACCGATCGCATTTCGCCGGTCCCCGCAATGGCATCGGCGCGCAGATCGAGCAGCACACCGGGGGCCACGGTGATCGCAAGACAGGCTGCCGCTGCTCCCAGAAAGATATGCGCGGCTCGCCGCCTGTTGTTTCGGCCGAGGAACGGCAGGATGGATGGCTTCACCCTGCGCCAACGATGGGCGTGGGCCGGAGGCATCGTGCGGACAACATGCGATATGCGCTGCGTTTCGGCCCATGCGTCCCGGTGAACCGGCTTTGCATCCAGCCATGCGTCGAACTCGGAGCGTAGGGCGTGATCTTCAGGATCTTCCTGAAGGAGAATGACCCATCCTGACGCCTCGCGGTTGGCGCGGCGCCGTTCGGCCATGTCTTCACCTGTGTCGCGCCCGGCGCTCATGGTTTCCCTTTGTGATGAACAGTCGCCATGATGGCTTTCCCCCATTCATTAAACAATCGAGCAGGGCATTTTTCCGGATGAAATGCGAATTTTCATGCGGACATGCGATCCGCTATGGCGCGGCAACGCTCAATGCCTTCAAGGATCAGCGTGTGAGCTGTCGATTTCGAGATTCCCAGAAAGGCTGCGATCTCTGTGAGTTTTTTACCGCCGATCCGATGCATTTCGACAGCGATCCGCATCTTTTCCGGCATCTCCCGGAGCGCGAAAATAATTCGCGCATATTCGTCGCGCGAGATCGCGATCACTTCCGGGTCCGGCTGATCTGACGCAATGCCAATCGCTTCTATCTCGTCGCGCGCATCGAAGATCCGCGCCTCGATCTGCTTGCGCCTCGTCCCGTTCAGCGCAAGGTTGCGCACCGTCATTCGCAGATAGGCAATAGCGTCCGGCGCTGGCAGCTTGGCGGTTCCAGTGCTGGCGCGAAGCCAGGCCTCCTGCACAATGTCTTCCGCGTCGGCGGTTTCGCCCATTATCCTCTTTGCATAACGGATAAGGGCCTCGCGATGCGAGAGGAACAATTTGAGGGTAGCCTTTCCGTTGGGCACTCCTGGTCCCTCATCGCCTTGCCAAATTCGGTTACGCTATCATCATTCTTAATGCGATCCAATCGCAATTGGGGAGAGAAGTACACCCTCGAGGATACTTCAGTTTTCGAGAATGAGCGAACTGATGTTCAAGAGCCGCGGATTGGCCCAAAAAACCCCGGACTCAGTTCGCTCATTCTTAAAAAATGACATTATATCCTCACCGTGGCCCAGGCGAACGGGTTGCGCGCAAGGGACGCGACATCCATAGCGGTGGGCTCGTGCCATATGCATAAATGAAGGCTCACTGCGGACTTGAACGATTACATTTTGCTGTTCGTCATCATATTGGGCGTGAACCTGCTACCCGCATTCGGTCCGCCAACATGGTCGATCATCCTGTTATTCAGTCTGAACACAGACCTGCCGGTAGTCGCTCTGGTTCTCATTGGCGCACTGGCGGCTGCATCCGGGCGACTGGCGCTGGCCTATGCTTTCCGATTTTTCGGCGGGTATTTGCCGGCAAAATATCGTCAGAACCTGGAAGCCGCCCGCCAGGCGCTGGAAGCCAGGCAGCGCAATATGATACTGGCCCTGGGCCTGTTCGCACTGTCGCCGTTACCCTCGGCTCAACTGTTCGCTGCGGCAGGTTTTGCAGGCATTCGCTTGCTGGGTTTTACGCTCGCCTTTTTCGCGGGGCGGCTCGTTTCCTATTCCATCTACGCCTATTCCGCGAAGGGCATCCGCGAAACCAGCATGAACGACCTTTTCACCTCCATGTTCTCCAGCCCCATGGGAATAGCGCTGCAGGTCGCGATGATCGGCTTCGTCGTGCTTTTGGTCCGGATCGATTGGAGCAAACTGTTGAACAAGGTCGGTGTAAAGGATGCCTCCGAGAAAAGCGCAAATGGTTCATCGAAACCGTAACGGTCATCTCGCTCAGGATGCCCAATCAGCGCAAGGTCGTGACACGAACAGGAAAAACCTTCGCACTCATTGTCGGCACGCCAGAACGGGCATATGAGCCCAAAACAGGACGAAGCCCATCGCTGAGGCGCCGCTGCGCACCCTTTACTCTTGATCGCCACCCTATTCCCCTACCCTCCGGTCCCCCCGGCGCTGCGAGCCTTCACTGCGCCCGGGATCGCCTTTGACGAGCGATATGAGAGCATACGTCGGCTCCCGCTCCATCATGGACTTCAATCGATCGGCAATTCGAGGTCGGGATCGGCTTTTGCTTTTGCGGCTTGAAAGCCGGGACGCCCGGATACCCGCTTCAAATAAGCCCGAAGGTCTGGATAGGGAGACAGGTCAAGGGGAACAAACGCCCGCATCGTGGTCAACGGAAACATGATCATGATGTCGGCGATCGTGAAAACATCACCGGCGAGCCAGCTATGACCCTGGCCGAAATGCGTGTCGAGCGCCGTCAGATAACGGGCGATGCGATCACGCATAACCTGGGCCATTCCTCCCTCACCCATCAGCATCATCATCGCGGGCATGAGCGAACCGTTGGCGAAATGGCACCAGTAGAGGAAACGCGCATAGTCAGGATGATCCGACGGCAGGGTCAGCCGCCCGTTTCCATAGCGGGCTACGATATAGTCGACGATCGCACCGGATTCGGAAAGTGCAAGGGCGTCATCGGTAATGACTGGCGCCGTCCCGGCGGGATGCAGCGCCTTATATGTGGCAGGTGCAAGCCGTGTGACGGGATCGCGGTCGTAGCGGACCAAGTCATAGGGTATCGCCAATTCCTCGCAAAGCCAGACGATCCGGTCTGATTGCGATATGCCAAGATGATGAACGGTCAGCATGGGTCGTCTCCTCTGGAAATACGGTCATTGTGCAAGGCTCGGCAAGGCGCCAAGCGTCGTGACGAGCCCGCGAACCTGCTTGCACAGCGGGACCACGGATGCGGCATCTAGGGGGAGGCAGACCTGCCGATCAAGATTCTGAGGATCGCCATCATCCGGGCAGGTTCATAGCGTGCCTCCTCCGTTGTCGGCAGGTGTTTCTGAAAGGCGATCCGGGCAGCGGTCCCGGTGATCGATCATATAAAATCATCCGAATGACAATCCCGCTCACCGCGTTCTCTCAGCCTCTATGACCATCCCCGAACGCGTCTTCTCGCCGGCCTTGAGGCCCTCCACGATCGCCGCTGCTGTGCGACAGGCAAGCGCGATAATCGTCAGGGTCGGATTGGCCCAGCCCGATGTCAGGAAGAGTGAACTGCCTGCAATGGACAGGTTTTCGATGCCATGGACCCGACCATAGCTGTCGGTAACTCCCTCGTGCGGGCTATCCGACATGCGGGTGGTACCCATATGATGATAACCGCCGATCGGATGCGCGCTCACCAGCGGATCAAATTGCCAGTCCTCGCCTTCCAGCCAGGGTGCCGCCTCGACTGTGCCCAGATTCAGGCGCCGCAATTCGGCGTCGAGCGCATGGACGAGACCGGCGACGCTATGCGTGTCTATTGCACTGGTGCGCCAATGCAGGCGCGAAATCGGCACGCCCATCGGATCACGAAGGTTCGACAGCATGACCCGGCTTTCCCGATTGGGTGCCTGCTCGGCCCGCACAAGCAGGGCGACATCGAGCAGCCGCATCTTGTTGAGGACCCAAGGCCGCGCCGGCTCGGAATAACGCAGGATGCGATGGGCGTTTTTCTTGACCGTCATCCACAGTCTGCGGCCACGGCGGTCAGGCGCCATTTCATGCTTCAGTCGGCCATAGGTCCGCATTGCATAGCTTTCACGCCCATGAGGCGGCTGACGTCCAGCGATCGTCAGCGAGGTGTTGAGCAGCCCTTGCTCCTTCTGGAGCTCGATGCCCGGTGCCAGCAGCGCAGCAACCGGCTGCCCCTCCACTCTATGCCTTTTGGCAAAAGCGTTCAGCAGTAGCCATGTCTTTCCCGAGATGACACGTCCGCCTCGCGCATGAGGATGTTCCATGAAGCAACGGCCGACCCAGTCGTGACCATTACCCAGTCCCATCGGCATGATGGATCGCGATGCCAGCAGCAGCCGGGCATTTTCGATGCCGCCGGTCGCAAGCACATAGTGGCGCGCCCGGACAGTGATGCGATTTCCCGAAAGGCTGCGCACATCCAGATGGTCGATAGTTCGCGCGCTGGGAGCGGCCACCACCTCCTGTACGGTCGCCTGCGTGACAATCCGGCAGCGGGGATGGTCACGCAGGTCCCGGCAATTATCGAAGGAAAAGCGGCCATGTATCTCATCGAAGGTCCAAAGCAGGGAGCGAATGCGATCGGGGTTGAAATCAGGCATGGCGATGCCCGCCGCGATCAGATCAGATGCGACAGGATGCCTTGGGCGCAACCCAAGAATTTCCCTGGCTTGCCGATAATAAGGCTGCATCTGCGCCCAACTGACCGGCCAGCCACTATGTTCGACCCAAGATCTCTTGGCAAAATCGATCGGGTCGAGTTCCGCGCAGCGGCCGCCCCATATCGCTGTTGACCCACCAAAGAAGCGCAACCGCGCATTTTCCAGGTCGTAATAGTCGAGCCCGGTGATTTCGCCTTCATTGAGCGCGGCAATCTCGGGGTCGAAGTCGATACCGCCGCTTTCCAGCAACACGACGTCGATGCCTGACTCGAGCAGCTTTCGGGCTAATGTGATGCCAGCGGCGCCGGCTCCGACAACGCACACTTACGTGAGCAGCGCCTGGCCCGCGACTGCGTCGAGATGATGATGCATGGGTGCTTAAACCAATATCTTCTATAAATTGATTGATCGACCGTTTGCCTCCTTCGGCGAGAGATAAGCGTCAGGGTAGGGCCAAAGAGCCGGCCCGCGGCGCTTTCATCGCATCTGTCAGCGCGATCGGACCAGACGAACCTCTGTATCTTTCTGCGTTCATTCGTCGGTCCCGCCGCTCAAGCCATCGACGCGATCGTCTTGCGAAATCGCGACACCGCGATCGCGAAGAACAGCGCGCCGATCCCCGCGATCGCGAGAAATTGGGACCAGACGACATCGAACCCGGCGCCGCGGAACAGGATCGCCTGGCCTAGCTCGACAAAATGGGTCGTAGGCGCAATCAACATGACGTCCTGAACGATCTGCGGCATGCTCTCGCGGGGCGTGGTGCCCCCGGAGAGCATTTGCAGCGGCAACAGGACCAGGACCGCGAGCATTCCGAATTGCGGCATGTTGCGCGCGAGCGTCGCCATGAAGATGCCGAGCGATGTCGTCGCGAACAGGACAAGTGCCGCGCCGGCGAAAAATAATGTCGTTGATCCCGCAACGGGAACGCCAAGCGCGCCGCGCACCACGAATGTGAGCGACACGAAGGAGGCGACGAGAACGACCAGCCCCATCGACCAGACCTTGCTCATCATGATCTCAAACGGCGTCACAGGCATTACGAGCAGATGCTCGATCGTGCCATGCTCCCGTTCGCGGATGAGCGCGGCGCCGGTGAGAATGATGGACAGCATCGTGATCTGGTTGATGATCTGGGAGAGGCCGCCGAACCAGCTCTTGTCGAGGGTCGGATTGAACCGGGCGCGCAGCTCGAGGTCGACCGGCAGCGCCGTCCTGCCGCGATAGCGCTGCAGGAACTCATTGGCCTCGCCAAGAGCGATCTGCTGGATATAGGCGCTGCCGGTAAAAGCCTGGGACATGCGCGTCGCATCGGTGTTGAGCTGCACCTCGGCGGGACGCCCCGCCAGCACGTCGCGCTGGAAACCGGAGGGGATATGCAGCACGAACGTGTATGTACCCGCGTCCAGGCCGGGGTCGATCTGTGCCGGGCTAATCATTACCGGCTCCTTGAACTGGGGCGGATAAAACGCCGCGACGATCCGCTGCGAGAGCGGTGAATTATCTTCATCGACAATCGCAAGCGCAGCCTTGTGCAGCGTTTCGGGCATGGAGGAAGCCGACATATAGACCGACAAGGTGAAGCTGAACCCGATCAACAGAAGCATCATCGGATCGCGCCACAGGCTCCACAATTCCTTCACGCCCAGACGGTAGATGTTGGAGAGCTTCTGGCGCATGTCAGCTTTCCTGCTTTTTAAGGAGCGCGATCGCCAGACCGACGATGACCGGTCCCGAGACCAGGAGCGGCCAGAAGGAGTGGACGAGGTCGCCAAAGCCCAGCGCCTTGTTGAACACGCCGCGCGTGATCGTGAACATATGGCTTGCGGGATAGATCTCGCCGATCGCCCGCCCTACCCCTTCGAGCGACGATACGGGATCTATCATGCCGCCATAGGTCACCGCCGGGATCAGGGTGCCGACCATGGCGAGGAACATCGCCGCGATCTGGGTGCGCGTTATGGCGGAGGCAAGCAGACCCATGCCCGTCGCGATCAGCGAGAAGAGGAAAGCCGACGTCATCATGGCCACGATGCTGCCATTGGGAAGAACATCGAAGAGGATGGCCGAGACCAGCACCATGACGATGAAATTGACCATGGCGAGCGCGACATAGGGCAGTTGCTTGCCCAGCAGGAACTCCGCGCGGGTGACGGGTGTCACATAGAGATTGATGATCGCGCCCGTCTCCTTCTCGCGCACCACGGCCAGGGCCGCGAGCATGGCGGGCAACATCAGCAACAGCAGCGGAATGACCGCGGGCACCATCGCCGGCAGGCTTTTCACGTCGGGATTGTAGCGAAATCGGTTCTCGACCGAGATAGAACCGGCGGTGCTTCCCACCCCGGCCATGCGCATCTGGTCGGTCAGCCAGCTTTGATGCAGTCCCTGGATATAGCCCTGCACGGTCTCGGCGCGCATGGGCATGGCGCCATCGAACCAGGCGGCCAGGGCGACGCGCTCGCCGCGCAGGACATCGCGCCCGAACCCGGGCGGAATCTCTATGGCGAGCGCCAGTTCGCCGCTCCGCATGCGGCGGTCGAGATCGTCATAGTCGGTGAGCGGCGGCCGCTCGACGAAATAGGGAGAACCCGCCATGTCGAGCTGATAGCGCTGGGAAATACTGCTCTGGTCGCGATCCAGCACCGCATAACGCAGATTGTCCACGTCCATGCTGATGCCAAAGCCCATCACCAGCAGCAGGATCACCGAGCCGGCCAGAGCCAGGGTGCCGCGAAGGGGATCGCGCTGTAACTCCAGGGCCTCGCGCCACACATAGCTCAGCATGCGCTGCAGACTGAAGCGGCGCTTGACCTGATGGCTTTCCTGGGGCCGTTCAGGCGCGACAATCGCGCTTTCGGCGGCCTGCCCATCCCCGTCGCCGCCGGCCTCGACCAGATAGCCGATAAAGGCTTCTTCCAGTGTCGCAGCACCACGCTTCTCGACGAGCTTCGCGGGGGCGTCACTGTCGAGCACCTTCCCCGCATGCATCATCGACATGCGGTCGCAGCGCTCGGCCTCGTTCATGAAATGGGTCGAGATGAAGATGGTCACCCTGTCCCGGCGCGACAGTTCGGCAAGCAACCGCCAGAAGGCGTCACGCGCGACCGGATCGACGCCGGAGGTGGGTTCATCCAGGATCAACAGTTCGGGCTTGTGAACCATCGCCACAGCGAGGGAGAGACGCTGGCGGATACCGAGCGGAAGTTGCTCGGGCAGCTCGTCCATGACCGGCTCGAGACTGAAGCGTTCCGCCATCTCGGTGACGCGGCCCGGTATTTCGTCGACCGGCACATGGAACAGCCGCGCATGCAGTTCGAGATTCTGCCGTACGGTCAGTTCGCCGTAGAGCGAGAAAGCCTGGCTCATATAGCCAACCCGCCTGCGCGTCGCGATGTCGTGCGGATCGACCTCATGGCCAAACAGCCAGGCCCGCCCTTCGCTTGCCGGCAGCAGTCCGGTCAGCATCTTCATCGTCGTCGACTTGCCGCAGCCGTTTGAGCCGAGGAAACCGAAGATCTCGCCGCGGCGGATGCGGAAACTGACATGATCGACGGCGACGAAATCGCCGAAGCGCATGGTCAGCCCCTCCGCCTCGATGGCGATGTCATCCTCGTCGACGTCGAGCGGCGGGATGATGACCGGCTTGTGGCCGCGTTTCCTCTCTTCGGGCAACAGTTCGGCGAAGGCAGCTTCGAGATGATCCGTGCCGGTCCGCTCAAGGATTTGCGAAGGCGTGCCCGTAGCCAGGATCGCGCCATCATCCATCGCCACCAGCCAGTCGAACCGCTGCGCTTCGTCCATATAGGCCGTCGCCACGATCACGCTCATGCCGGGACGATCTTCGCGGATGCCGGCGATCAGATCCCAGAACTGCGCGCGCGCCAGCGGATCGACGCCGGTGGTCGGTTCGTCCAGGATCAGGAGATCGGGATCGTGGATCAGCGCGCAGCACAGGCCGAGCTTCTGCTTCATGCCACCCGACAGCTTGCCGGCAGGCCGCGACAGGAAGGAATAGAGCCCCGTGCTGCGGGTGAGCGCATCGATCCGGCGGCGGCGCTCGGACGCGCCATGACCGAAGAGACGGGCGAAGAACTGGAGATTTTCCTCGACAGACAGTGTCGGATAGAGGTTCCGTCCCAGACCCTGCGGCATATAGGCGATGCGCGGACAGACGTCCTCGCGATGACGGCGGTCGGCCATATCGCCGCCGAGCACATGAACCGTCCCCTCCTGCACGGCGCGAGCGCCCGCGACCAGCGATAGCAGGCTCGACTTGCCGACCCCGTCGGGGCCGATCAGACCGATCATCCGGCCTGGGCTCAGGTTGAGGTCGATGCCGCGCAGGGCTTCCGCCTTGCCGTAGCGCAACCGCACTCCGGCAAGGCGGACGACCGGTGGCCCCTGGGGGGGCGTGGGGGAAGCCACCGGCCTATTCCTTTACAAGGTTCGACAGCTTGTCCGGCCAGGCTGCCTGGGAATCGATCCGCACATAGGCCATGCCCGGCAGGCCTGTTTTTACCAGCGCGATATGGCGCTGGAGCAGCGCGGGATCGATCTTCGCCCGGACGCGGAACATGAGCTTCTGGCGCTCGCTTTGCGTTTCGACCGTCTTGGGCGTGAACTGCGCGACATCGGCCACGAAACTGATCTTTGCAGGAATGACGACATCGGGCGCGGCATCGAGCACCAGGCGAACCTCGCTGCCGATGCGCACGCGCCCCGCGACCGTTTCCGGCAGGAAGAAAGTCATATAGACGTCGGTCAGATCGACGAGGTTCATGACCCGGCCGCCGCCGGCGACGACCTCGCCCGGCTGGGCAACCCGATACTGGATGCGGCCGCCGCGAGGCGCCTTGAGGTCGCTGTCGCGGATATCCGCCTCGATCCGCGCGATGGTTGCGCGCGCCGCATCGACATTGGATCGGGCGCCGATGACCTGGCTGCGCGCTGCGGCGATATTGGCGTCGGCCGACGCCAACTGCGCGCGCGCGGCTTCTACCGTGGCGGAAGCTCCTTCGACCGCCGCCTGGTTATCGTCGCGCTCCTGCGTCGGCGTGGCGCCTTCGCGCGCAAGCGTTTCCGACCGGCCAAGCCGCTTGCGGGCCGCATTGAGTTCGGCTTCCCGCTGGCGGACAGTGGCGAGCGCTGCCGCGCGTTCGCTCTGCCGCTGCCCCACCTGGGTTTGCGCGATCTGGACGGCATTGAGCGCCTGGGCGAGCTGCGCCTTCGCTTCAGAAAGCTGAGCAGAGAGCGTCTCGACATCCATATGGGCGACGACCTCGCCGGCTTTCACCAACTGGCCTTCTTCGGCGACGATATCGCGGATGCGGCCCGGCGTTTTCGCCGAGATATCGATCTCGAGCGCTTCCAGCCGGCCATTGCCACTGACGATACCCTCCGGCAGGTCCGCGGGCCTGAGCAGCGACCAGAGGATCACGGCCACCGCCACGACCGCCGCGACGATCGCGCCCCTGATGAACCAGGTCTTGCCTGTCGTCTGCGTCATTGTGACTGTTCCCCGTTTCTGTTCGATAGGTTGCCGTCGAAGGCGTCGTCCGCGACAAATCCTCCGCCCAGCGCCGAATAAAGTACGACGATGCTGGCCAGTTCGGCCCGCCGAAGCTGGACCAGGGCCTGTTCGGCGTCGAACAGGTCGCGCTGGGCATCCAGCACCTCCAGATAGGCCGAGCGGCCATTGTCGAAGCGAAGCTGGGCGAGCCGCGCGCGTTCGCGCTGGGCGTCCAGCATCTGCTGTGTCGTGTCGATCTGCAGCTGCAACTGCTGCCGGCGGACAAGGGCATCGGACACGTCGCGGAACGCCGATTGCACGGTCTGTTCATATTGCGCGACCGCCCGTTCCTGCCGGGCCCTGGCCACGTCGAGATTGCCCTTCAGGCGTCCCGCGTTGAAAAGCGGAAGGCGGATGGTCGGGGTGAAGCTCCACGCCTCGCTGCCGCCGGAGAACAGCCCGTCCAACTCATCGCTCATCGTGCCGTATGCGCCCGTCAGGCTGATGTTCGGAAAAAAGGCCGCCCGCGCCGCGCCGATATTGGCGCTGGCGGCGCGCAGCTGATATTCGGACGCCACGATATCCGGGCGGTTGGCCAGAAGGTCGGAGGGCAGCCCGGCAGGCAGCGTGAGCCGTTCGGGCACGTCGGTCAGAGACAGGGTCCCGGACGCGATCTCGACAGGCCGCCCGATCAGCACCGCAAGAGCATTGCGGTTGACGGCCCGGTCCTGCTCCAGCCCCTGCATCGTCGTATTGGCCTGGCCCAGGAGCAGCTGCGCCTGGGTCATCTCGAGCTTCGATCCCGATCCCACCTCATAGCGGCGGCGCATGATGCGCAGCGCTTCCTCGCGCGTTTCGATCGAGTGCCGGGCGAGTGCGACCCGTTCCTCATATTCCCGTTCGAGAAGATAGCCGTTGGCGACCTGCGCGACGAGCTGGCTCGCGACCGCGCGGCGCGCTTCCTCGGTCGCCAGATACTGCCAGCGCGCGGCATCGCGCAGGTTGCGCAGCCGTCCCCAGAAGTCGATCTCCCAACTGGCCGAGAGCTGCGCGCTGATCTGTTTGACATCGACAGGCGTAGCGCCCGCGCCGGGGAGATTGAACAGGGTCCGGCCCCGCGTTCCCGTGCCGACCGCATCGAGCTGCGGATAGAGCGAGGAGCCCTCGATCCGCCAGGCGGCGCGGACCTCGGCGACGCGGGTCGCCGCGATGCGGATATCGCGATTGTTCGCGAGCGCCTCGCCGATCAGCCGCTGCAACTCGGCTTCCCGGAAGAAGTCGTGCCAACCGATGCGCGCGATCGTGGTCCCGGCGATGTTGGCCGCCTCGTAGGTCGGCGGCACCGGCTGGGGTGGCCGGACATGCTCAGGCGCAAAAGAGCAGCCGGTCACACCCACCATCAAAGCGGCGACAACAGCGGTCCTCGGCCGCAGGGGAAAGCACGGCAGGCGCCACCCTTTCATATGGACTTGATCAGTAAATCGCACAACATCCCCTGTTGCAAGAAGACTTCAACCTGCCCCCGCCCTGCCGAAATGCCGCAGGTTGGCGGCATGGCGGTCGAACTGTGGTTTTCAGGTCTTGTCGGTCTCGGGCTTGGCCGTTCCGGTCTTGGCCGGGGCGGTCACAGGCGCCTTGGCGGCTGCGGCATCTCCCGCCTGGGAGGGTGTGAAGAAAGACGTCCAGAGTTGCAGCACATGAGCCGCCTGCTCCTGGACCTGGCCGGGTGACAGGCTGTCACCAACCCCGGCCCGCCAATCGTCGAGCGCGCCCTTCATGTCCTGGGCGCACGCCTGACCGTTCCGGCTGATTTCCTGCCACATCTCGGAAAAGCCGGCGATATTGGGCAGAGGCACAGCCCCCGCCTTCTCCGCGCTCTGCGCCGAGAGAAGCTCGAACGTGCGCGAAGCGATCGCCGCCTGGCGCTGGCCGGCTTCGCGCATGATCTCGGCGCATTTGAGGGCGAGTTGCCGATTGGCGCCGGCGACAGCGGCAAACTGGTCGAACGGATAGCTCATGAGACTGCTCCTTGAAGTGGGGTTGGATCTGGAGTGCAGATCGGAAGACGAACCACGCATTAGATTCATGGACGGCAAGAGTTTCAGCCGTTGGCGATATATTGCCCGCCATTGATCGTGAGCACCGAGCCGGTATTGAAACCGGCCTTGTCCGAGGCCAGCCAACAAACGGCTTCGGCGATTTCAGCCGGATCGCCCAGGCGCCCGACGGGAATGCCGCCGATGATCTTTTCGCGGACATCCTGCGGCACGGCAGCGACCATCTCGGTGTCGATATAGCCGGGGCATACGGCGTTGACCGTGATGCCGCGCGACGCATTTTCCTGCGCCAGCGCCTTGGTGAAGCCGATCACACCCGCCTTGGCCGCCGAATAGTTCACCTGGCCAATCTGGCCCTTCTGGCCGTTGATCGAGGAGATATTGATGATCCGGCCAAAGCGGCGTTCGCGCATGCCTTCGATGACGGCGCGCGTCATTGTGAACATCGAGTCGAGGTTGGTGCCAAGAACCTCGCGCCACTGCGCAAAGCTCATCCGATGGAACATGGTGTCGCGCGTGATGCCGGCATTGTTCACCAGCACTGAAACCGGGCCCAGTTCCTTTTCCACGCGGGCCAGGCCTTCGCGGCAGGCCTGTTCCTCCGCGACGTCCCATTTATAGACGGGAATGCCCGTACCATCCCGGAACAGCTCGGCGGCGGCGTCGTTTCCATGATATATGCTGGCAACATTCCATCCCGCTGCTTTGAGCGACCGGGCGATTGCCGCGCCGATTCCACGTGTTCCCCCAGTTACGAGTGCAATTCCCGTCATGATACTCCGGCTCCATTTTTCAGGTCACGCCGCGCGGTTTCCCCCGTCGCGCCTCTCCGGACTATTAGTATCTATACTTATGAGTGTCGTTATTGCCGCTTTCCCGCCCCGGATCAAGTGCGGTCTTTGGCCCGCATGAAAAAGGAAGGTAATGACAAAAAGGTGACAAGCCGCCGATCACCTCGACACAAGCTGGCGCCGCGCGATCCAAAAGGCGGACGGCCGCCGCAGGAAATAGCCGCGCAATTGGGCGAGCATATATTGCAGGTCGCGCTCGACCAGTTCATCGCCCATGGGGTGGAAGGCGCCAACATGGATGACATTGCCGCGGCCGCGAACGTCTCCAAGCGCACGCTTTATTCGCGTTACGGATCGAAAACCCAGCTTCTGATCGCCAGTGCCGAGCACGGCACCCAGCGCCATCTCAAAGCGATTACCGTCGACCGGCGATCAGGGAGACCTACGCAATCGGCTCCTGAAGCTTTGCCGCAAGATGCTCGACGCTGCGCTCAAACCCGAGGTCATTGGCATCGAGACACTCGCGACCTGGATTTTCGAACGCAAGCTCGAGGCGCAGCTCAGTATTCATCGCAACCCCGGCGCCTCATTGATCCAGGATCTGCTGACGGAGGAGGCGCGTGTGCGCAACATAGAAGAGGATCTGCCCTTTCTGGCAGCGTTCATCTTCGATGCAACGGTGACCGGTCCGCGCGCGAGAATATTGTTACGAAAGGATCTTGCCAACACAGCTCGGGCCAAGACCGAACATCTCGCCCAGACCATGGATCTGCTGGCACGGGCAGTTCCGCTCCTCGAACCTGAATTGCAACACGCACCCAAAAGGTGATTGCGATGTCCGCCAGCGCTCCGTTCTGTCCGAGGCATTGACAGGACGAGGGCCCAGGACCGAACGCGCGACGCCCTTGTTTTCGCCTGTCGATGGACGGCGTTGCTTCGACCGTTAGCCCCGGCCTGGTCGCAGCCCCCAGGTTCCAGGGTATTCAGGCAGCCGCGGCGCAACCCTTCCGCTCGCACCGATCGTCGTCCGGACTGTGCGTTCGACCGATTATGCTGAATGGGTCCAGGAGCTTCAACGTCCGCGCCCCCCGGCGGCCCAGGGAGCGGCGACCTGATTCGCGCCGGCAGGCGCCCGCCCAAGACCCTCGCATGTCATGGCAAATCGTCGCGACACGCAAAGCCGTTTGACGATCAAATACGAAACTTCTAAGTATAGTTCCTAATGGCGCCGCCGCTCCCTCACAGCGAGATCAGGCACGACTAAATCGGCCATGACAGGGGCCGAATCATATCGGGAGAGACTTCGACCAGGCGCATCGCGGCATAGCGCATGCGCCACTTCCCGCCGTGCGGCCCAGGCGCCCATGGCGACTATTGAAGGCCAAAGGATGATGTCATGCCCAGAGTCGCACTCGTTACCGGCGGCGTCAGCGGAATAGGCGCGGCGACCGCAATGCTCCTCCGCGACAAAGGCTATCGCGTTGCCGTCAATTATCATGGCAATGACGAGGATGCCGAGCGATTCCTCGCGGAAACCTCGATCCCGATCTACAACTGGAATGTAGCCGATTTCTCCGCCTGTCATGACGGCGTGGCGAAGGTTGCGGCAGACATCGGCCCCATCGACATTCTGGTCAACAATGCCGGCATCACGCGCGACGGCACGTTGCACAAGATGACCGAGGAGCAATGGCGCAGCGTCGTCGACGTCGATCTGGGCGGCTGCTTCAACATGTGCCGTGCCGTGATCGAGGGCATGCGCGAGCGCCGGTTCGGACGGATCGTCAATATCAGCTCGGTAAACGGTCTTTCAGGACAATTTGGCCAGACCAACTATGCAGCGGCCAAGGCAGGCGTGATCGGCTTCACCAAGGCGCTGGCACTGGAAGGCGCGTCTCGAAACATCACGGTCAATGCGATTGCGCCGGGCTATACCGATACCGGCATGGTCGCCGCGGTGCCGCAGGACGCGCTCGAGGCGGTGCTGGCCGCGGTGCCGGTCGGCCGGCTCGGCACGCCGCAGGAAATCGCGCGCGGCGTGCTCTATCTTGTCGAGGACGAGGCCGGTTTCGTGACCGGCGCCACCCTCTCGATCAACGGCGGCAAGTATCTCGCCTGAAAATGCGTGGAAGGATTATTCTCATGACCAGTCCTGTCGTTCTGTGCGCCCCGGTTCGCACGCCCATCGGCGCCTATGGCGGCGCGCTCAAGGACATGAAAGCGCCCGCGCTCGGCAGCGTCGCCATCGCCGAAACGCTCAGGCGCGCGGGCGTGGGCGCTGACAATATCGACAGCGTCGTCATGGGACAGGTGGTCCAGGCAGGCGCGAAGATGAACCCTGCCCGCCAGGCCGCCATCAACGCGGGGTTACGCGACAGTGCTCCTGCCATGACCGTCAACCGGGTCTGCGGATCGGGCGCACAGGCGATCGCCTCGGCCGCCCAGGAGATCATGCTCGGCCTTGGCCAGGCCGTGATCGCCGGCGGCATGGAGAATATGGACCAGGCGCCCTATCTCATCGAGAAGGGACGCTGGGGCTATCGTATGGGCGAGGGCAAACTCCTCGACGCCATGCTCCATGACGGGCTGAATGACGCCTTCAGCAATCAGCATTCAGGCTGGGTCACCGAGGATCTGGTCGCACAGTTCGGCATCAGCCGGGAGGCGCAGGATGGCTGGGCGTTGCGCTCGCAGCAGAGTTTCAGCGCGGCCCAGGCCAATGGCCGGTTCGAGGCGGAGATCGTGCCTGTCGAGATTCCTTCTCGCAAGGCTGTGACGCTCTTTGCAAAAGATGAGCAGAACCGGGCCGATACGAGCCTTGAGAGCCTCGCGCGTCTAAAGCCTGCCTTCCGACCGGAAGGCACCATCACGGCGGGCAATGCGCCCGGCCTCAACACCGGCGCGTCCGCGATGATCGTCGCGAACGAGCAATGGGCGCAGCGCAATGGCGTGACGCCCCTGGGGCGCCTCGTCGCGTTCGGTGTCGGCGCGGTCGCCCCCGGCCTCTTCGGCCTCGGGCCGGTGCCCGCCGTCCGGCAGGCGCTCGAGCGGGCGGGATGGTCGGTCGGAGACCTCGATCGCGTCGAGATCAACGAGGCTTTCGCGGCCATCGCCATCGCGGTCACGCAGGAACTCGGCCTCCCTGAGGACATCGTCAATGTGGAAGGCGGCGCCATCGCGCATGGCCATCCGATCGGGGCGACCGGTGCCGTGCTGACCACCCGCCTGCTGCATGCGATGCGGCGCGACGGGCTGCGCCGGGGCGTTGTCACCTTGTGCATCGGCGGCGGCCAGGGCGTGGCCCTCGCCCTGGAGGCGATGGCATGATCACGAGCGGCACGGCGCGGCGGCGATTCTCATGCGAATGTGCCGCGCCGGGCCTCTGACGATGCTCGATGACAGCGCCTGCCGCATTGCCGACACTCCATCAGCCTGCCGCGAAGGCGTTGACTGCGCCAGGCTGGACACCTCCGGGTCGGTGTCGGTGGTCGGCCCGCCCGCGCTCAAAGTCCAGGCGATCGAGAAAGCGTTCGGACGGCGAAAGGTGCTGGACGGCTTCTCGCTCGAGGTCGATCGCGGCGAGATCGTTGGCCTGCTCGGCCCCAACGGCACAGGCAAGACGATCTGCTTCTACGGGATCATGGGTCTCATACGCCTCGATGGCGGTCGTATACTGCTCGACGGCGAAGATGTCTCAGCACTGGCCATGCATGAGCGCGGCAACCGCGGGCTTGGCTATCTGCCGCAGGAAGCCTCGATCTTTCGCGGGATGAGCGTTGCGGACAACATCCGCTCTGTGCTGGAACTGCGCATGACCGACCCTGGCGACATCGACCGCCGGCTGGGCGAACTGCTTGCCGATTTCGGCCTGACGCATCTGCGGTCGACACCCTCCCCTTCCCTGTCCGGCGGCGAGCGGCGGCGCTGCGAGATCGCGCGCGCCCTGGCGGCCGAGCCTGGCGTGATCCTGCTCGACGAGCCTTTCGCCGGGATCGATCCCATTTCGATCGCGGACATCAAGCTCATGGTCCGCGATCTCAAAAGGCGTGGCGTCGGCGTCCTCATCACCGACCATAACGTCCATGAGATGCTCGAACTGGTCGACCGCGCCTATGTCATCCACGGCGGCAAGGTGCTTTTCGTGGGCAAGCCGCAAGAGCTTCTTCACCATGACGAAGTCCGTCGTCTGTACCTGGGAGAGAATTATGAGGATTGATTTTCTTTCTCTGTTCTCAAGGGCGACAGCGGCCTTTTGCCGCAGCTTTGCCTCCCCGGGCAACGGCCCGACCGGTAGCCGCCCTGTAATGGAAATCTTCAAAAAGGACCGATCATGAGCGCCCAGAACATGCCCCAGGCACCCGACCCGCTCGACGGGATCGCCGAAACCCTCGACAGGGCCGCGGGCGCCGCGATCGCGCAGATGACCGCGGGGCTCTCCCCCATCACCATCCTCCAGGCCTTTTCGGACTGGGGACATCATCTCGCCTTCGCACCGGGCAAGCAGCTGCAACTCACCGCCAAGGCGGCCCGCAAATATGTGCGGCTCTTCGACTATGCCGTCCGATCCGCAGGCGACCGCGACGCGGCGCCCGTGATCGAGCCGCTGCCGCAGGACCGCCGCTTTGCCGATCCCGCCTGGCAGCAGCCGCCCTTCAACCTCCTCTCGCAGGCGTTCCTTCTCAACCAGCAATGGTGGCACGCGGCGACAACCGGGGTGGGCGGCGTCGGCAGCCATCATGAGGACATGGTCGAATTCACCGCCAGACAGATGCTCGATATCCTTGCGCCGACCAACTTCCTTACGACCAACCCGGTTCTCCAGCGCAAGATCGTCGAGACCGGCGGCCAATGCCTGGTCGACGGGTTCCGCCATCTGATCGAGGATATGCAGCATCTCGTAAGAGGCTTGCCTCCGGCGGGCACGGACGCCTTCCGCGTGGGGGAGACGGTGGCGACCGCCAGGGGCAAGGTCGTCTATCGCAACCGCCTCATCGAACTGATCCAGTACGCCCCCACCACCGACACGGTGCGGCCCGAGCCGATCCTGATCGTGCCGGCATGGATCATGAAATATTACATCCTCGACCTCTCGCCCGAGAACAGCCTCGTCCAGTGGCTGACGTCCCAGGGCTTCACCGTGTTCATGATCTCCTGGCACAATCCGGACAGCGAGGACCGCGACCTCGACATGGAGGCCTATCGGCAACTCGGGCCGATGGCGGCGCTCGATGCGGTGAGCGCGATTACCGGCGCGCCCGCCGTTCATGCCGTGGGCTATTGCCTAGGCGGCACGCTGCTCTCGATCGCAGCGGCGACGATGGCGCGCGAGGGTGACGATCGCCTTGCCAGCGTGACGCTTTTCGCGGCGCAGACCGAATTCAGCGAACCGGGCGAACTGGGCCTCTTCATCGATGAGGGACAGCTCAATCTCCTCGAAAAGATGATGTGGAGCCGGGGCTATCTCGACAGCGGCCAGATGGGCGGCGCGTTCCAGATCCTCAAATCCAACGACCTCGTCTGGTCGCGCATCCTGTCGGAATATCTGATGGGCGAGCGCGCGCCTCTCAACGACCTCATGGCCTGGAACGCCGACGGGACGCGCATGCCCTATGCCATGCACAGCCAGTATCTGCGGCGCCTGTTCCTCGACGATGACCTGGCCGAGGGCAAATACAAGGTCAATGGTCGCACCATCGCGCTCTCGGCGATCCGCAGACCGTTGTTCGTCGTCGGCACCGAGCGCGATCATGTCGCGCCCTGGCATTCGGTGCATAAGATCCACCTGCTGACCGGGGCCGAGATCACCTTCGTGCTGACGAGCGGCGGCCATAATGCCGGTATCGTCTCGGAACCGGGCCACAACGGCCGGCGCTACCGCGTGCTGACGCGCGAAACCGATGGTCTCTCCTACGATCCGGAGGAATGGGAACGCCACGCAGAGAAGAAGCAGGGTTCCTGGTGGACCGAATGGGGCGACTGGCTTGCAAGCCGTTCGGGCGCGCCCGGGGCCCCGCCGTCCATGGGCGCCGCGGACAAAGGCTATGCGCCGATCGCGGACGCGCCCGGCCATTATGTCCTGGAGCGCTGAGCCATGACCGATGAGGCCATGATCGAAAACCGGACCTTCGACGAGATCGCCGTGGGCGAAAGCGCGAGCGTGACCCGCACGCTCTCCAAGCGCGATATCCAGCTCTTCGCGCTGGTGTCGGGCGACGTCAATCCGGCCCATCTGGACGAGGATTATGCCGAAAGCGACTTCTTCCGCCGGGTGATCGCGCACGGCATGTGGGGCGGCGGGCTGATATCGGCGGTGCTCGGGACCGAACTGCCCGGCCCCGGTGCCATCTATCTCGGCCAGTCGCTGCGGTTCCTGAGGCCCGTGGGCATCGGCGACGCCATCACCGCGACGGTGACGGTGACGGAAAAGCGGGCGGACAAGCATATCCTGCTGCTCGACTGCCGCTGCGACAATCAGAATGGCGAGACCGTCATCACCGGCGAAGCGCAGGTCAAGGCCCCCACCGAGAAGATCCGCCGCCCGCGCATCGCGCTCCCCGATATCCGCCTGTCAGACCATGACGGCTATCATCGGTTGATCGAGGGCGTGCGCGGCAACCCCGCGCGCACCGCCATCGCTCACCCCTGTTCGGCCGCCGCGCTGGCGGCAGCGGTCGAGGCCGCCGAGGCAGGGCTGATCGATCCGATCCTGGTGGGACCGAGGGCCCGCATTCTTGCAGCGGCGGCCGAGGCCGGCAAGGATGTGGCGGCCTATCGCATCGTGGAAAGCGCGCACAGCCATGATTCGGCGGCGAAGGCCGTCGAACTGGTGCGGGCCGGCGAGGCGGTGCTGCTCATGAAGGGATCGCTGCATACCGACGAATTGATGGGCGCGGTCGTGTCGCGCGCGACGGGCCTGCGTACCGAACGGCGGATCAGCCATGCCTATGTGATGGACGTGCCCGGCCATCCGACGCCGCTCATCATCACCGACGCGGCGATCAACATCGCGCCGAACCTTGAAGAAAAGGCGGATATCATCCGCAACGCCATCGATCTTGCCCATGTGCTGGACATCGGCCAACCCAGGGTCGCGATCCTGTCCGCTGTCGAGACGGTGAACCCGGCGATGCCGACCACGCTCGATGCTGCCGCGCTGTGCAAGATGGCCGACCGGGGCCAGATCACGGGCGGCCTCCTCGATGGCCCGCTCGCCTTCGACAATGCGATCAGCGAGGCGGCCGCGAAGGAAAAAGGGATCGTGTCGCCCGTCGCGGGCAAGGCGGACATATTGGTCGTACCCGATCTGGAGGCGGGCAACATGCTCGCCAAGCAGCTCACCTTCCTCGGCGGGGCGGATGCGGCAGGCATCGTGCTGGGTGCGCGTGTGCCGATCATCCTCACCAGCCGGGCCGACAGCCTGCGCACGCGCCTTGCTTCCTGCGCCGTTGCCGTGCTGGTAGCGCGCGCGGCGACCAAGGCGGCGCCCGGCCTGCCGGAGGGTATGCGCACATGAAGGCCGTCGTCAGCCTCAATTCGGGCTCGTCCAGCATCAAGTTCGCGCTCTATACGCTCGATCGCGACCGCAAACCGACATTGTCCGCCGGCGGCAAGATCGAACGGATCGGTCTTTCTCCCCGCCTCGCCATTCGCGACGCAGCAGGCACAGTGCTGATCGAACGCGAGTGGCCCGACGAACGCGCCATGACCCATGCAGAGTTGCTCGCATGGTTGTTTGACTGGGCCACATCGCATCTCGAAGGGCGCGAAGTCCTCGCCGTCGGGCACCGCGTCGTCCACGGCGGGGTCGACTTCGCCCAGTCGTGCCTGATCGATACCATAGTGCTCGAGGAGCTTGAGAAGCTCTGTCCACTGGCCCCGCTCCACCAGCCCCATAATCTGGCTGCCATCCGCGCGATCGCCGCGCTCGCGCCGGACCTTCCCCAGGTCGCCTGCTTCGACACCGCCTTCCACCATGATCGCCCCGCACCCGCCACCCGCTTCGCGCTCCCGCGCGCACTTCACGAGCAGGGCATCAGGCGCTACGGCTTCCATGGCCTCTCCTACGACTATATCGCCCGCCGCCTGGCAGAGCTCGACCCATCGCTTGCCGCCGGCCGCGTGATCGCCGCGCATCTGGGCAACGGCGCAAGCCTGTGCGCCATGTCAGGCGGCAAGAGCATCGACACGACGATGGGTTTCACCGCGCTCGACGGCCTGATGATGGGCACGCGCTGCGGGTCGATCGACCCTGGCGTCATCCTGCATCTCCAGAACCGGGTGGGCATGAGCGCCGCCGATGTGGAGGCGCTGCTCTACAAGCAATCGGGCCTGCTGGGCGTATCAGGCATCTCGAGCGACATGCGTGAGCTTGCGGCCAGCGACCGGCCCGAAGCCCGCGAGGCCATCGACCTCTTCATCTGGCGTGCCGCGCGCGAGGCCGGCGCGCTGGCGTCATCGCTGGGCGGCCTTGACGGTCTCGTCTTCACGGCCGGCATCGGCGAGAACGACGCCGCCATCCGCGCGGGCATCTGCGAGCGCCTCGCATGGCTCGACATCAGCCTCGATGAGCGGGCCAATGCCGTCCATGCCGACGTCATCAGCGCGCCTGGCAGCCCCATTACCGTCCGCGTCATCCCGACGGACGAAGAACGGATGATCGTCCTGCAGACACTGGCCACCCTTTTTGGAGTTAAAACATGACCCCCCTCGTCGATCTTCGCGGCAAGCGTGGCCTGATCGTCGGTATCGCCAACGAACAGAGCATTGCAGCGGGCTGCGCCGAGGCTTTCAGCCGCTGCGGCGCGCGCCTTGCCGCGACCTATCTGAACGAGAAGGCGAAAGGCTGGGTCGAGCCGGTGGCGGACCGGCTGGGCGCCGAATGGCTCGCCCCCTGCGATGTGCGTGAGCCCGGCCAGCTCGAGGCCCTGTTCGACCAGGTGCGGGACCGATGGGGCGGACTCGACTTCCTGCTGCATTCGATCGCCTTCGCACCCCGCGACGATCTCCATGGCCGCGTCGTCGACAGCAGCGCCGAGGGGTTCGGCATCGCGATGGACGTCTCCTGCCACAGCTTCCTTCGCATGGCGAAGCTGGCCGAGCCCTTGATGGCGCAAGGCGGCTGCCTGCTCTGCGTCACCTTCTACGGCTCGGAGCGCGTCGTTGAAAACTACAACCTCATGGGACCGGTCAAGGCGGCGCTGGAGAGCGCGACGCGCTATATCGCCGCCGAACTGGGCCCCCAGGGCATCCGCGCCCATGCGATATCGCCGGGCCCTATCGCCACCCGCGCCGCCAGTGGCATCGCGCGGTTCGATGAATTGCTCGAGCGCGCCGCCGCCCAGACGCCGGTCGGCCAGTTGGTGACGATAGAGGATGTCGGCGGGCTGGCTGCCTTCCTCGTCAGTGACGCAGCCAGCCGGATCACCGGAACGGTGATCCCGGTCGATGGCGGACAGCACCTTCTCGCATGATGGACCGGTCTATCCGATGGTTGCTGGCGACAGCGCTCCTTGTGCCCGCCGCGGCGCAGGCAGCGCCGGTAGCGGTGCTCGTCCGGGACGCGGGCGAACAGGATGCAGAGGGCGCTTTGCTCGTCGATCTGCGCTTGCTGAACGAGGGCGATGAACCGCAGAGCTTCGCGCTCCCTGATCGGATCGAGGCCCGGGTCGAACGGTCGGGAGATATCCGGACGGTCTGGCTCGAGCGCGCCCGCGATGTGGCGGACCATGTGATCATAGCGCCCCGCGGATTCGAGCGCGCCCGCTACCGCCTGGCAGCCCGTGATGGGCAATCCCTGGACCTGGCCCGGCTTTCCATCCCCGCCTGGAACGTCAGCCAGATCGCCATGATACCGCGCCCTGCGGCGCCGGCATCGCATCTCGCCGAGGCGCACACGCCTGCGCCGGTTCCGCCTGTGCGAGCCCCTGCTCCCACACCGCCGCCTTCGGATCGCAGGGCGGGCAACGCCTTCCTCGCCAACCTGTCCGGCTACGAACCCATTTATGCGGTCTATGGTCCGGACACCAACAGCGAAGCCCGGATCCAGCTCAGCTTCAAATATCAGTTGTTCGGAAGCCGCCGCGCGGAAGGTCTCCCGCAAAGCTGGCGCGATGGACTCCATTTCGCCTACACGCAGCGCATGTTCTGGGATCTGGGCGCGGACTCCTCGCCTTTCCGGAACATCGATTTCCAGCCCGAGATATTCTATCTTACGCCCTCGACCACACTGGCGAGCGGCGTGTCCCTGAGCGCACAGGGTGGCATCCGGCACGAGTCCAACGGCCGGGACGGCGAGGCCTCGCGGAGCATCAACAGCATCTATCTGGCGCCCATGGCCGCCATTCCGCTGGGCGGCGGCTATCGCCTCTCTATCGCGCCGCGCCTCTCCCTCTTCGTCGGGGACAAGTCCGACAATCCCGACATACGCCGGTATCGCGGCAACACCGGTCTTTTTATGGAGGTCGGGGAGGATAATGGACTGCGCCTCTCCACCTCCACCCGCTTCAATATCGGCAGCGGAAAGGGCGCGCTGTCCGCCGACCTGTCCTATCCGCTCCGCCGTATCCTGGGCGGCGGGCCGGACTTCTACCTCTTCGGTCAGAGCTTCATCGGATATGGAGAAAACCTCCTCGACTATGATCGAAACACCAGGCGTCTGCGCGTCGGGATCGCGCTGATCCGATGAAGGCGGCGACATGGACGCTGGTTGAAGAAGACGGTTCCTTGACCCTCCACGCCGAGGGCGACTGGACGGCCCTGACCCTTGACCAGGCGAGCCGTCAGCCGCTGCCGGCTGTGGGAGGACAGCAGGCGAACAGGATCGACGTCTCCGCCCTCGGGAGGATCGACACGACCGGCGCCTTGCTGCTCCTTAAACTGATGCCCACCGACGGCGAGATCCTGTTCGGCACACGTGACGATGTGCGACGTCTGGCCAACCTCGTTGCGCCGGGCATGACGCCTCACGAGGATAGCCCGCCCCCCCGTGGCTACCTGACCGGGTTCTTCGCGCGCTTCGGCCAGCAGATCATTGAAATCGCTCACGACGCCTATGCGATGCTGGTTTTCACCGGTCAGATGATCCTTGCTCTTGGAGGCACATTGTTACGCCCCAGGCGATTGCGGGTCACACCGCTATTCGCTGTCATGCAAGAATCAGGCATCAATGCCTTGCCGATCGTTTTCATCATGACGTTTTTCATCGGTGCGATCATCGCACTGGTCGGCACCAATCTCCTCACCAGCCTCGGAGTGGAGATTTTTACCGTCGAACTTGTGGGCGTCGCAATCCTCAGGGAGTTTGGCGTCGTCATCGCCGCTATTCTTCTGGCGGGCCGCTCGGCCTCTGCCTTCGCGGCACAAATCGGCTCCATGCGGATGAACCAGGAAGTGGCCGCCATGCAGGTCATGGGTGTCGACCGGTTCGATGCCCTCGTCACGCCCCGTATCCTCGCCGCGCTCGTCATGATTCCGCTCATGACGTTCGTGGGCGACCTGGGCGGACTCCTGGGAGGGCTTCTCGTAAGCTGGGCCACCATCGACATCAGCCCCTCCTTCTTCGTCACCCGTCTCGCGGAAACCGTCAGTATCAAGCATTTCTGGATCGGCATGGGCAAGGCCCCGTTCCTCGCCCTGCTGATCGCTGCCGCGGGGTGCCGCCATGGAATGATGGTGGGAGGAGACGTCCAGAGTCTGGGCCGTCATGTGACGTCCGCAGTGGTCCAGTCTGTTTTCCTCATTATCATGTTCGATGCCATCTTTGCGGTGATCTTCATGGTGCTCGGCCTGTGAGCGGGTCCGTGAACAACGGTCTGGCCGATCCGCTCGCGATCCGGGTGACCGGTCTGCGCACCGCATTTGGTGACAAGGTCATTCACGACAATCTTGATCTCGAAGTCAGGCGTGGTGAAATACTGGGCGTGGTCGGCGGCTCTGGATCGGGCAAGTCGGTCCTTCTGAACACTATTCTTGGCCTTCAGCAGCCCGACGCCGGACACGTGGAAGTTTTCGGTGAGGATATGGGCCGGTCGCAGGGCGATGTTCAACGGCGCATCGGCGTCATGTTCCAGCAGGGCGCGCTCTTTTCCTTCCTGACCGTGCTTCAGAATGTCGAGGCTCCGATGCTGGAGCATACCCGCCTCGCGCCGGGGTTCATGCGCGAAGCGGCGCGCCTCAAGATCAGGCTTGCCGGCCTTCCCGCCCATGCCGCCGATCTTCGTCCGGCCGAACTGTCGGGCGGCATGCGCAAGCGCGCTGGCGTTGCAAGGGCGATCGCACTTGATCCCGACATATTGTTTCTCGATGAACCCACCGCAGGTCTCGACCCGATCGGCGCCGCAGAATTCGACGCGCTCATCCGCGATCTGCGCGATACGCTGGGCCTCACGGTCTTCATGATTACCCACGATCTCGACACGCTGTACGCGGTCTGTGATCGGGTCGCCGTCATCGCCGATCGAAAAATCGTGACCACGGCCCCGCTTCACGAGCTGGAGCAATCGGATCATCCCTGGATCAGGGATTATTTCCTTGGGCCGCGCGGCCGCGCTGCGGCAGAACAGCAGGATAGCATTTGATGGAACGGCAGGCCAATTACGCGCTGGTAGGCGCCATCTCGACACTGCTGCTGATTGCCGGCGTGGTGTTTGTCGTATGGCTGGGCGGATCGCGTTTCAGCAATGAATATGACCGATACAGGATCATCTTCGAGGGCCCTGTTCGCGGCCTCAGCGTGGGCGGGGATGTCCAGTTCAACGGTATCAAGATGGGTCAGATCGAACGGATCAGGCTCGACGAAGACAATCCCAACCGGGTAATCACCGACATATCCCTGCAGGCACGCACGCCGGTTCGCCGCGATTCTCTGGCATCCACCGAAACGCAAGGCATTTCCGGCACGAGTATCGTCCAGATCAGCGCGGGCGATCCGCAACAGCCTCTCCTGCGCGAGGCCGAGCGCTCCCACCGGCCTGTTATTCGAAGCAAGCCGAACGCCATGTCGTCGCTGATTCAGGGCGGCGGCCAGATGGTCGAAAGCGCGACCAGGGCGCTCAACCAGGTCAACAAGCTCATCTCGGACGAGAACATCGCCGATCTGAGCGCGACGATAAAGGATGTACGTCTCACCATGGGCGAGCTCGCCGAGAATCGCGCCATGTTCGATCATGCCGGGTCCATGCTGGCAAAACTCGATTCCGCTGCCACCGATATCGAAGCGTCAGCGGCGCTCATTCGGGAAATGGGCGAGGGAGACGGACGCCGGACACTCGCGGAGATGTCGGAGGCGGCGACCGAGCTCAAGGCCGCAATCGGCGAAGCGCGCGGCACCCTCGCCCATATCAACCGGCAAAGCGAGACAATCGGAACGACCACCCTCCCCGCCGTCAATGCCGCGATGCATAGCCTGCAGGAGACATCCGAATCGCTCGATGGGTTCTTGCGCGAAATACGCCAGAATCCGCGCCGTGCGCTCACCAAGGACAGTGGACAGGAACTGGAGCTACCCCGATGATGTGTTTTACGCGTGGAGCCAGGATCGCGATCATGACCGCTGTCCTGCCGCTGGCCGGTTGTGTCTCCGTTCTGAAAAGCGGACCGCCCGATAACCTCTATCGCTTCGGCATCGTCGAAGACCCGGCGCATGAGGCCCCCATAATAGAGCGGGATAAAAAGCCTGTAACGCTGGGGCGCGTCCGGTTCGCTCCCGAGATCGACGGTGACCGCATATTGACGGCTCATGGCGACACCGTCCTCTATATCAAGGATGCGCGCTGGGTTGCGCCAGCACCGGACCTGTTCACCCAGGCGGTGATGCGCCGTTTCGAACAGGCGACCTCTTCTGTTCGCCTCCTGCCCGCTGCCGCCCGGGGCAACGGCGCCCCGCTCCTGCACCTGACGATAGATCGTTTCGAAGCGGATTATCGCGGAAACGCCCAAAAATCCGACGCTCCGACGATAAGAGTGAGCGGCTCAGCCACCCTTGTCGATTCCGCCAGTCTTCAACCGATCGCAAGCCGCCGCTTCACGGTCGATGAGCGCGCATCCGCCAGCAGCCAGTCAGCCATCACTTCCGCGTTCGATCGGGCCGTATCGCACTATACGCTCCAGATCCTGGAATGGTGTGAGGTTGTGCACTAACCTCGGACCAACTGCGCCGCTGCCTCACCAGCACTCTCCATATAACTCGGGTCTCGATGAAGCAGCACGACGGCAAATGCCCCGTCGAGCAGAAGGATGATCTGGCGCGCAAGACGCCGGGCCTCGTCTGGTGGGCGCACATCTGCAAACAGCGAGCACAGCCAGTCCTCTACGCGCTTCTTGTGCGTGCGTCCTGCAAGGATCGCAGGGTGCCCCGGCAGGTGGATCAGCTCAACCGATGTCCGCAGGAACCCACAGCCCTTCCATTTCGGATGCCGTGCGGAAGCCGCAAGATTGCAAAAGATGCCTTGCACCTTGTCGGCCGTGCTGCCCACCGTTTCAGTGAACCAGCGCTGGAACAGCGCAAGGTTCGGCTGGTCTCGCGTTTCCAGATACGCCGCGATCAGATCGTCCTTGCTACGGAAATGGTAATAGAGCGTCCGCTTGGTCAGGCCCGCCTTCTCAGCGACGGCATCGACGCTGACGGCGCGGATTCCCTCGGCGTGAAAGAGCTTGCCGGCCGCCTCGATAATTCGATCGCGTGTGGGCACATCGGTTCTGGTCATACCGCAATGTATACCGACCAGTGAATATACTCAAGCGATCGCTCCGCATATCATATCCGTCATGAGCAGCTTGACTTCGCACTCCACGACTATTGACGGGCAAACGGTTGAACTTTCCTGCCCTGACGGGGTGCGTCTCGGCGGCCATCTCTGGCGCGCGAACAAGGCCCATCCCATCGGAACGGTGATCGTGAATCCGGCCACCGGCGTCCTCGCCCGCTATTACCATAGTTATGCCCGGTTCCTTTCCCGGCACGGGTTCGACGTGCTCACTTACGACTATCGTGGCATCGGCTTGTCGCGACCCGAGCGTCTGAGAGGCTGTGGCTATCGCTGGCGCGACTGGGGCGAGCGGGATTTCGAGGGCGCTATCAGATTTATCGGACAGCACGGCCGAAGCGACCAGCTGCTTGTGGTGGGCCACAGTATAGGCGGCTTTCTGCCGGGACTTGCTGACAGCGCCGGGCGCATAGCGCGCATCCTGACTGTCGGGGCGCAATATGCCTGGTGGGGCGACTATGCCGCCCGTCGCCGACTCCCTCTCTTCCTCAAATGGCATGTGGCGATGCCTGCGCTGACATACGCTTTCGGCTATTTCCCTGGTCGCAGGCTGAACTGGCTTGAAGACCTGCCGGCTGGCGTAGCGCATGAATGGAGCTTTCGCGGGTCACGGTTCGAGCGTAGCTACCCGCCCGACGAGCGGCAAAGTGTGCTGGAGCGCATGGCGACCGTGTCCGCCCAGGTGCTGGCTGTCAGCGTTTGCGATGACGAGCTTGGCACACCGGCCGCGATCCGCCGAACGCTTGAATATTACACCGGCGCCGAGCGGACGTCGGTGCTGCTTCAGCCATCGGATTACGGTCGCGAAGAGATTGGGCATTTCGGCCTGTTCCACGACAGCCATGCCGCTGGATTCTGGCTCGATACCCTGATGTGGCTGCGCGACGGCCGCAATCGCTGGCCTGACCATGCCATTGCCCGCTGAACTGGAGGGTCAAATGCATCGTCTCTACTATTCGCCCGGAGCCTGTTCGCTCGCCGTCCGCATCGTTCTGGAAGAAATCGGCCAGCCCTATGAGACAGAGATCCGCTCCGCCAAAAATGGCGAGGGGACGTCGACGGCGGACTATCTGGCGCTCAACCCCAGGGGCCGGGTGCCGGCGCTCACTGGCGTTTCCGGTGGCTCCGGCGGCGCGCCCGACCTGCTGACCGAATCCGTCGCCATCCTGCTGTTTCTGGCTGGCAGCTATCCCGAGGCGAAACTCGTGCCTGCCGATGCTGCCGCCGAGGCGCGATGCCTGGAATGGCTGAGCTGGATCTCCGTCGATCTCCACGGCGTTGGCTACAGCCAACTCTGGCGTCCGCACCGCTTCGTGCCCGACCCCACGCTGCATGAGGCGGTCAAGGGCAAGGGGTTGGAGAACATCCGCGCCGCCTATGACCATATCGACCGCATCCTGTCCGATGGCCGCGACTGGGCCGTCCCTGCCCGCTATACTGTCGTCGACGCCTATCTTAGCGTGTTCTGGCTCTGGGGCCGTCGCATCGGCCTCGACATGGAGGCGGGTTGGCCCAATTGGGCGCGGCTGATGACCAAGGTGCTGGCGCGCCCCGCCGTTCGGCGGGCGATCAGCCTGGAAGCTATGGGCTGACATGGAGCGCTTCACGCCGCTCAGCAGGCGCTGCTCGAAGTCAAATGATCGAGCAGGCTAAGCGCGGCGGGAGTCAATGCCGTCTCATCTCGGACACAGACCGACAGTTGTCGCGTTGCCCAATCGTCTGTAAGCGGCGCGAAAGCCATCCGCGTCGAGCGCTTCGCGCGCCGTGCCGCCGTTTCCGGCACGATCCCGATGCCGACACCTTCGCCCGCCATACGGCAGATGCCGTCGAAACCGCGAAGCGTCAGACACAGCTTGATCTTCGCTCCCAGCCGTGCCGCCTGCATCTCGATATGCTTTTGCAGGGCACCGTCCATCAATCCAACGAAATGGCAGTCCAGCAGATCGGCAAAGCGAACCTGTCGCTTTCCTGCCAGATCGTGATCGGCCGGGAACACCATGACAAGCCGGTCAATGGCAAAGGGGCGCAAAGTCAGCCCCTCCGTGCCAGCAGCATTCGACAGGATGCCGATCTCGGCAAAGCCGGCAGCAATGCTCCGCGCTATTTCAGTGCTCTGCCGCTCCTTCAGTTCGACATCGACCTGAGGATGGGCCGTCAACCAGGGCGCAAGCCTTTCGGGCAGGAACTCGGAGATAGCCGCTGTATTGGCGAGGATGCGCACCTCTGTGCGCAGTCCTTTCGCGTAACGTCCCAGCTCGCCACGCATCTGGGCCACCTGGTGCAGGATCGCACGGGCATGATGGGCTAGCGCCTCACCGGCCTCCGTCGGAACCACGCCGCGACGGCCACGATGGAGCAACAGCACTTCGCCCGCCGCCTCCATATCCCGCAGCCGTTCGCTGGCGGCCGGCAGCGACATCCCCGCTTCGATCGCACCGTGGGTAATGCTGCCGGCATCAACGACAGCGAGAAACAGGCGAAGGTCGGTCAGATCGAAGCGCATGCGGCAAGAATAGCCGCTTGTCTGGCTTCGGCATAGCCGAAGCCAGACATCAACTCATCCGCATTGTCCACGGCGTCCAGGCGGATATTCAGGGGGCATGTTTGATCTTCCGACAGTAATGCTCGCCGCCGTCTTCGCGACCTTTTTGGCCGCTGGCCTCGTCAAAGGTGTCACCGGAATGGGCCTTCCGACCGTGGCGATGGGCATGCTCGGTGCGCTTATCTCTCCACTGGTGGCCGCAAGCCTGCTGATCGTGCCGTCCTTCGCCACCAATGTCTGGCAACTCTTCGCGGGGCCGAGCTTTGGAGCGCTGCTGCGGAGGCTCTGGCCGATGATGCTGGCCGTTGTTGTCGGAACGCTGCTCGGATCGAGATGGATCGCCAGCGGCGATACGGGAGTGACGACGCTGCTGCTCGGCATCGCGCTCATCATCTATTCCACCTACACGCTGTTCGCTCGGCAGTTCAGTGTCGCGGGACAGGTCGAGACATGGCTGTCGCCGCTTGTCGGTGGGATCACCGGTATCATCACGGGCGGAACCGGCGTCTTCGTCATACCGGCCGTGCCCTATCTTCAGGCGCTCGGGCTGTCGAAGGACGATCTGGTCCAGGCGCTCGGCTTGTCATTCACTGTGTCGACGATTGCTTTGGCGATTGGACTTGGAGCGCGCGGCGCGTTCCAAAGCGATTATCTCGCGCTGTCGGCGCTTGCTGTGATCCCGTCGTTAGCAGGCATGTGGGCGGGGCAGCACGTTCGCAACCGGATCAGCCCGGTCGCCTTCCGCCGTGGATTCCTGATCTGTCTGCTGCTGCTCGGATGCGAGATGGCATCGCGGACGCTGCTGTAATCAGCTTCAATTTCTCGGGCATTCGATTTCCCATGTCCTGATCCGATCTATCTTTCCGGCCTCCGCTTCGCTCTGGCCGGGCGGGTTGCTTGCGGGCGCTGCCCTCTGGCACGGCACAACGGCGGACGGGCGGTGTGCCCAGCCTTCCGCGCGGAGATGTGCTCTCGCACCTTCGTCACCACTTAGATCCGCGTGAGCAGGCCGGGTGATCGATGATGACACAATAGTCGGGAGCGGACGCCTTATCGGCAGGGTCGGTTGCAAATCGCAGCAATGGACGTGATTACAGAAGCGAAGATGGAGGCCCGTCGGAATGGCTATGAGAATTTAGGATGCGACCGAAGATTTTGGTCGTGGGCGCCGGCTTTGGCGGAATGGCGGCTGTGAAAGCGCTAAAGCACGCGGATGCGGATGTACTCCTCGTCGATCGTACCAATCACCATCTTTTTCAGCCATTGCTTTATCAGGTCGCGACAGCGGCCCTGTCGCCGGCTGATATCGCCACGGCGAGCCGGGTGCTCCTGAGGCGAAACCGCAATGCGAGCGTCCTGATGGCCGATGTGACTGGCGTCGAACCGACCGCGCAGGTCGTGAAACTCGCAGACGGCAGAACGCTCCGCTACGATTATCTGGTCCTTGCCACTGGCGCGGCGTACAGTTTTTTCGGCCGTGACGAGTGGGCGGACCACGCAAAGGTCCTGAAATCGATCGATGACGCCTTGTCGATTCGGGACCGATTGCTGTTCGCGTTCGAACGCGCCGAGCAATGCGACGATCCTGCGGAGGTGACGAGGCTCCTGACATTCGTAGTCGTCGGGGGCGGTCCGACCGGTGTCGAACTGGCCGGCACCATTGCTGAACTGGCACGGACCACTCTCGCCCGTGATTTCCGGCATATCGATCCCCAATCGGCCCGCATCGTCCTGTGCGAGGCTGGCCAGCATGTCCTGGGCGCATTTCCCGGCGATCTGCCAGACTATGCGTCGGGCGCGCTTCGCTCGCTCGGCGTCGAGGTCCGTCTGGGCGAGGCGGTCACGCTCGTGGATGCGGACGGGATCGTTCTGGGCGATGAGCGGATCGACGCCGCTGTCGTGTTATGGTGCGCGGGCACGCAAGCGCGGCCCGCCGCGATCTGGCTTGGTGCCGCGGCTGCGCGCAATGGCGCCGTCAAGGTGACGGAGAATTGCTCCGTGCCCGGGCATGCCAACATCTTCGCGATCGGCGACGTCGCCAGCTTCGATCCGGGCACGGCCAAACCGCTGCCCGGCCTGGCCCCCGTGGCGAAGCAACAGGGAAAATATGTCGGAAGACTGATTGCCGACCGGATCGCGGGCCGCGAAAAGGCGGTGCCGTTTCGCTATCGCGATCTTGGTACGATGGCGGTCATCGGCAGATCCCGCGCGATCGCCGATTTCGGTCGTTTCCAACTCAAGGGCTTTCTTGCCTGGCTTGGCTGGTCGATGGTCCATCTGATGTTGCTGGTCGATTTCAGAAGCAGGCTGATGGTCTACGTCAATTGGTCGTGGGCCTGGTTCACATATGGCCGCGGCGCGCGCCTGCTGACAGGGCGTGGTGACACCGGCATAGCTAGGAAAGAACGATCCCGATCCGAGAACGAGAAAACATGATATCAGTGCTGCCACGGCCGTCAGAGCGAGCGAAATGATCCGGGCCAGGCTTATTCTTCATGGCAAGGCGGCACAGGAGGAGCGTGTCCGCGCGGCCGTTCAGGCGGCAAGGAACGACGGCCACATGGTCGATGTACGGGTCACTTGGGAAGCGGGCGATGCCCGTCGTTTCACCAGGGACGCTGTCCGCCAGGCCCGGCAGGGCGAGGTGGATCGCATCATCGCCGGTGGAGGCGACGGCACGGTCAATGAGGTCTTTGCGACCGCTTATAAAACGGGATCTTTTGGCGATTGCTCATTTGGCGTGCTGCCGCTCGGCACCGCCAATGATTTTGCACGATCGACGGGAATCCCGGTCGACGATCTGACCGCGGCTTTGCGATTGAGCCTCTGCACGACGGCGCGCCAGATCGACATCGGCATGCTGAATGAAACGCCTTTCGTCAATCTCGTGTCCGGCGGCTTTGGCTCGCGGGTCACTGCGGAAACCGATCCTGCCTTGAAGAGCCGCCTGGGTGGCCTGGCCTATCTTCTTACGGGCATGGGACGGCTCAGGGAGTTCACGGGGTGTAAGGGGCGCTTCCGGACTCCCGATTTCAGTTGGGAAGGTTCGTTTATCGCAATGGCAATCGGCAATGGTCGCCAGGCAGGAGGCGGCATCCAGCTCTGCCCTGGCGCCCTGCTGAACGATGGAGAACTGGATCTGATGATCCTGCCAGAACTCAGCCGCGATGCGGGGCTCAATGTACTTGCCAGCCTTCTGCACGAAGGGCTCGATAGGATCAATGATCTCAAGATTGCCACTCGCAGTCCCTGGATCGAATTCGAGTCCGATCATGATGTCAGCATGAATCTCGACGGGGAACCAATTCAGGTCCGACGTTTTCGTGCGGAGTGTCGAACGCTCGCCATGCCATTGCATCTGGGAAATGATGCCTTGATGACTTAACGCAAGCTCACATTCCGTTCGTTTTTAGCGTTGGTTAGCGTACTATCCGCGCTATACCCTCAATGAGGGTGTTCCGCTCTGAAATATGGTGCGCGCCAGCTTGCGCCGAGAGCAAAGGCGCCCGCGAAACCGGCCTGTGAATTCCGTTGTATGACACCGCGTGTGCGTTGAACCCGTCATTCTTCGGCGGCAGAGCGTGTAAAAGCCTGTAAATCAGGGCATGCTAATGGGAAACAAGGAGCGGCAGCTCTGCGTCAGCGATAAGGGATCGTGTGACACCACCGAACAATCTCTCTGCCGTGCGAGAGCGACTGTAAGCACCCAGGACCAGAAGGCTCGCCTGCTGGGATGCCGCATAATCCAGAATGGTGTCCGCCACGGATTTACCCTGCGACGCCAACTTGGCGATCTCGACAATAGCCCCGTGACGATCGAGATGCGCGAGCAAATTCTCTCCTGGTTCCTCACCATAATAGTCAGGCTTACGATCGCTATCGACCGTAAGGATCGTCACCTTTTTCGCGCCGGCGATGAATGGCATTGCGTCCGCGGCTGCCCGCCGGGCTTCACGGCTTCGATTCCAGGCAAGGATCACGGTATCCCCGACCACTGACCCGTGCCAGTCGCCGGGGATAAGAAGAACAGGAATACCCGTCGCGAGCAAAAGACGTTCGGCGGACCAGGACGATGGGAGAAAATCCAGCAAAGGATGGGTTGCGACGATCAGGTCGCAATGCAATGCCCGCAACATCGCATCATCATTGGTGCCGTCATGCCATATGATGCGGAACTCCGAACGGATGCCATATTCTTCGGTCAGATCGGCGAAATGACGTGCGGCGGCAACGGCGCGCTGCTCATCCTCTTCTCTCTGTTTCTGAATGACGGAAGATATTGCCCCGCCACGCGCATAGCTGGACGCGGGATCGAGCGGTGTGCGGGCGACACCATAAATCCCGATGAGATGGGCATCATGACGCTGCGCAAGCGCTGCCGCATGGCGACCAATCCGTTCTCCTTCAGGCCTGGCATTCAGGAATACGGCGATATCTCTCCAACTGGTCAGCAATGGTCATCACCCTGAAGATATGCCGGCCCATGGAGGTACGGAAGCGCCCTCGGGCCAAGCGCAAGCCACCATATAAAAAGGAAACTCTGGAGTATAGATGCTTTCTTCTTCATAACCCTCATCGGAACAGGGCACCCTTCCCGCAAATGTTACAAATCCGTAACCGCGCAGACAAACCATGAGGCTTCAAATCGCGTAGCCTCTGGTGACATGGATGAAAGCAGCGGGAAGCGCGGCACCTGGAAGACCGCCCTATTGCAAAGGAACAACGAAACGTGAGCGTGGCCGGTTCAACCAGAGACTATCACTCGCTCGATACCGACACCGTCCTCGATGAACTCGGTGTCGACGGCGCAGGCTTGAACCATGCCGAAGCTGCAGAACGATATCGGTTTCATGGTCCCAACGCCCTGCCCCAGGCTCGCTCGACCCCTGCGCTCATCCGTTTCCTGGCGCAGTTCAACAGCGCCCTTATCTATTTTCTTCTCGCCGCAGCAGCTGCGGCTGCGCTGCTCGGCCACATCGTCGACGCCGCGGTCATTTTCGTTGTGGTGCTGATCAACGCGATTGTCGGCTTCGTCCAGGAGGGCAAGGCCGAGCGGGCTCTGGGGGCGATCCGCGACATGATCGCGCCGCATGCGACAGTGCTGCGGGCCGGCGCGAAAGAGACGATCCCTGTTCCGCAGGTCGTGCCCGGCGATATCATTTTGCTGGAGGCCGGCGACCGCGTCCCCGCTGATATGCGTCTGATCCGCACCCGCGGCTTGCTTATCGACGAAGCGCCACTGACAGGAGAGTCCCTGCCGGTGGAAAAGCAGGACAGCCCTGTGGCGACCGAGGCAGATTTGGCTGACCGTCTCAGCATGGCCTATTCCGGCACGCTGGTCGCATCGGGTCAGGCGACCGGGGTCGTAACGGGAACAGGGCTAAATACGCAGATCGGCCGGATCAGCGGTCTGCTCCAGGGTGTCGCAACCGTGGCCACGCCTCTTCTGCGCCAGATCAACCGCTTTGCCCACCGCTTCACCCTAGTCGTCCTGGCTGGCTCCGTCGCGCTGTTCGCCTTCGCCGTACTGGCGCGCGAGTTTCATTGGGTCGATGCGCTGATCGCGGTCGTGGCCCTTGCCGTCGGTATCATTCCGGAAGGACTGCCGGCGGTGATCACCATCACGCTTGCCATCGGCGTACAAAGAATGAACGACCGAAATCGGCGATCGCGCGGGATCTGCCGATGACCGCCATCGTACCAAGATCGCGATAGCGAAACGGCACCGCCTTTTCGCGGCCCGCGATCCGGTCGGCAATCAGTCTTCCGACATATTTTCCCTGTTGCTTCGCCACGGGGGCCAGGCCGGGCAGCGGTTTGGCCGTGCCCGGATCGAAGCTGGCGACGTCGCCGATCGCGAAGATGTTGGCATGCCCGGGCACGGAGCAATTCTCCGTCACCTTGACGGCGCCATTGCGCGCAGCCGCGGCACCAAGCCAGATCGCGGCGGGCCGCGCTTGCGTGCCCGCGCACCATAACACGACAGCGGCGTCGATCCGCTCATCGCCCAGAACGATCCCGTCCGCATCCACGAGCGTGACCGCCTCGCCCAGACGGACCTCGACGCCGAGCGAGCGAAGCGCGCCCGACGCATAGTCTGGCAGATCGCCGGGAAATGCGCCCAGGACATGCTGGCCAGCCTCGCACAGGACGATGCGGGCCGATTGGGGATCGATATGCCGGAAATCACGGGCGAGAGTGGTCCGTGCCAGTTCAGCAATGGTGCCGGCCAGTTCGACACCGGTCGGACCGCCCCCGACGACTACGAATGTCAGGAGCCTCGTCACCTCCGCAGGATCGTCGCATTGCTCGGCGCGTTCGAACGCGAACAGCAATCGGTCCCGAATCGACAAGGCGTCATCGATCGATTTCAGGACCTTTGCGTGGTCCGCCCACTCGTCACGGCCGAAAAAACTGTACGCCGCGCCAGTGGCAAGGACCAGATAATCGTAGCGGAGCGTTCTGCCGTCTGCGAGTTTCACGACCTGCGCGGTCGGTTCGACGCCAGTCACATCGGCCATCAGGACGCTCGCATTGCGGTTTCGCCTCAGGAGCACCCGGCTCGCCGTGGCGATATCAGCCGGCGACAGGGCCGCTGTCGCGACCTGATAAAGCAATGGCTGAAAAAGATGGTGATTGGTACGATCGACGAGGAGTACATCCGCATCCGCGTGCTTTAGCGCTTTCACAGCCGCCATTCCGCCAAAGCCGGCGCCCACGATCAAAATCTTCGGTCGCATCCTAAATTCTCATAGCCATTCCGACGAGCCTCCATCTTCGCTTCTGTAATCACGTCCATTGCTGGGATTTGCAACCGACCGCGCCGATCGCCCCGATTCGGTGGAACTGACAATCCCGGTGGCATTCTATTTGCGATAAGCCGCCAGTTGCCAACATATCGGGTAAGCACCGTTGGTTCGGCCTCATGAAACATGGCCAGGTGGATAGGGCAGCCGAACAGAACGATTCCAAATATTCACCTTAGCCGTTTGGCATTACACGCCGCATGAACGCGTCGAGTAATGGCACCGTAAACGCGGTATCTCCATGGGCCGGACTGTAAAGCATCCCCTTGGCGATCAAATTGTTGCGGGTCGGCGCCACGCTTGAAACCTTCACGCTCATCGCTTCGGCCAGTGCGCTCCGCGTCGCGCTATCGACATCCCCTCTGTGACAGGGAATATCAGCGGCATCCCAACTGTGCTTCTCCCATTCCTGGAAGAAATACGGATATCCTTGCGTTCTATCCACGATAGCGCTCAGCGCAATATCTTCGATCGTTTCACCTTCCCGTTCAATCGGGAGGCAGATCGCATCTCTAGCAGACACATTGTCGAGCAGCCCGATCGCAACAAATTCGAAAAGGCGTTCTGCATAGGATTTGGCGCGCCCCATTCGACCAATAAGCTGAGGCAATCCTGCAGCGATCATCGTCACCGGCAACTGCTTCTGCCTCGCCCGGCGCAAAGCGCTGGTCAACGCCGCAAGCTGCGCTTCAGGCACGTATTGCACCTCATCGATCACCAGTTCCATCGCCGAACCCCATTCCCGTGCGGCCTTCCCTATCGTGACTATCAGATCCGAAAGATCCGCTTCGAGATCGCCCCCTCTGAAGCCTGCTTCTCTCGGTGGAGCCGCAGCAGCGCCGCCCGAAGCGCCGAACGAGAATGCCGGGGAGAGATCGGTTCTCAGGCGCTTCGATCATAAAGATCGACGTCCCCTCCACCTCGGCGGCATCCCGCATCGTCACCAGCAACACGGTCTTGCCGACACCGCGAAGACCGTAGAGGACACTGGGACGCGCGGCGCGGCCCATGCGAATGCGATCCAGCGCGACAGCGTTGCGGTTCATTCTGCCCCAAAAACGCCAGATCTGGGGTAATACGCGGCACGGTCTCGTCACCGGCGATGACGACTGTCATGCCAAGCCGCGTGATATCGTAGAGCTTGCGGCGAAGTACCGACAGCGTTTCATCGCGGGCCTCCCCCTCAGCCCTGGTGCCGAGGACGATCAGCTTCTACCCACTCTCGCGCCAGACCTCGGCTAGTTTGACGCCCAGTTGAGTGTTTGCCTTCGCCAGAGCGACAACATGGTCGAGGATTGACTGACCTGTTCATCTCGCGTGGCCCACCCGAACACATACGCTGAGATAGTAGCGCCGAGCTCATCACCAATGCCGTCCAGCAATGGCAGCCTAGGATACCAGTCACCCAGGAAACGGCGACACTGCCATATCCGGCCACCGGTTCCCGCTTCTCGTCGCCCCTATCTCGGTGCGTCGATACCGGTTGCTGCGAACACCTTCGGTCCGAACCTCACGCGCATGTGGGTTGCGACCTTTGTTGCATAGGCCCGCTGTCGCCAGGCGGTGGGGCTGTGATAAGTGCCGATGGCCTTCCAATAGTCGCCTGTAGCCTCCAGTCCGGAGATGAATATCCAGCGCGCCGCTTCGACATTGAAGCAGGCATCGTAGCGCAGCCAATGGCGGACCTGATGCTCGGACCTGCCGATGAGGCGGGCGATGCGGGGCACCCACCATGAGTTGATCTGGAGCGGTCCCAGGTCATGCGTTCCGTTGGTGTTGGCGATTTCGGCTCCGATCCAGCCCGCCTCCTGCTTGCGCAGTCCCCAGAGGGTCTTTTCGAGCCAGCCATAGCCCCGCGCAGCAATGCGGATGCAGCGCGCGAGCTCGGCCGCCTCCGCCGATCCTCCACGCTGTGCCAGTGCGGGCGTTGGCGCGAGAACAAGCGAGAGCGACAAAAGCGAGGCGATGCCGATATAATAGCGGGGTCGCTGCGATCGTGAGCAGGACAGCGCGTTCATGACGACGTCCGCCTGAAAGCGATGGTTTCTCTGGGGCGACGAGGATCACACAGGTCAGGTAAGAACGGCGCCCCCGTCAACAGGGCGAGCAGTTTCTGGCCTGACACGATCTGGATACCCGTCGCACCATCGACAACGGCGCGACTCATCCCGCCGGTGCGGCCGGTATGAATGAACAGGCCGCGCTGCCTTCTGGTGGCGCAGAGCTGGGCAAAGTCCCAGACATGTTCGGGCCTGATGGCGTCTTTGTAGCGCTTGGCCTGGATCAGGAAGCGTATTCCATCGATGATGACTTCGCCGTCGACGCCGCCGTCACCCGTATAGCGGCAATTGCGGATGACGCGGTGCCCGCGCCGCTCGAAGGCTTCGAGCAGCAACTCCTCGAACGCGAGCGGGTCCATGGCGCGGAACCGCGCATAATGGAGCGCGACCGGCTGATCGCGGTCCCGCCCCCGCAGTTGCTCGCACATCTCCCGGGCCTGCCGCCGTCGCCATCGATGGCGGATGGGGATGCGGTCGTGACGAAAGAGAAGCGCCAGCAGTGCGGTGCAGAGGATCAGAATGAGAACAAGATTCAGATTCATGGGTAACCCTCCTATCGGTCGTGTCCGCTGCCATGATCGCCATGGTCATGCTGCGGTTGAGGTGCTGGCTGGTGAACATGATGGGGCGCGCTGCCACGCTCGGTGGATTCGGGCGCGCGATCGCGATCGAGAGTGCCGCGCAGGAAGCGGTCGACCAAAACGGCAGCCTCTTGCGCGCGACTGGCAAGGCTGTCAGCGAAGCCCGGCGGGCCTGTGTTACCCCGCCCCTGCCGGCGCTGTTCGCGCTCGGCGTTGCGTTCGTCCCGTTCGCGGGCATTCGCCTCGCGCGACCGATCGTGGCGTTCCTTGTGGCGCGCGCCCCGCTGCTTGTGGCTGTCGGCCTTGAGCCGGCCAAGCCCTTCGAGCGTCGAGGTCTTCTCGCCCGAGCGCGACGCCAGCTTGGCCGCAAGACGTGTCACATCCTCGGTCCACAGCTTCACACCATAGCGAGCGCGGGTGATCGCAGTGTAATAGTTCTGGCCGTTGACCAGACCGGATTCGACCGGCGCCAGCACATAGGTCCGCGGGTAGCTTTTCGACTGGGAGGAATAGACAGTTTCCGCGTAGCCGTGGTCCCAGGTCCTATGAGCGGACAGGTCCACATCCTGCACACGCTCGCCGCGGTCCCATTTGATAGTGGCAATCGTCCCGTCGAAGGCCAACACAGTGCCACGCTCGGCGTTCTTGACGCCGATATCCTTGTTGACGAGCCGCCACTGGATGCGGTCCCCCTCGCCGAGCTGGCGCTGCTCGGTCAGGAAGACGTTGACGTGCGCCGCTTTGCCAAGCCGGGGATTCCATTCAATCTGACGGCCATGCTCGTCGGCCAGGCGCACGACCTGGCGGCCATTATTATTCCGCCCAATCCCGACCACGCGATATTCCGCGTCCCGGGCGATTCCGAGACCCGCGTAGTCGCGCGCAAACTTGAGCACCTGGCCTTCAGTGTAGAAGCGGGCGATCTGCTTTTCCTGATCTGTCATGCCCGCCGGCGTCAGGACTTCGAGCCGGTGATCATTGGCCGCGACCGCGCCCTCGCGTTTCAGCACTTCGCGGATGTGGCTGTTGACGATCAACCGGGTCGCATTGTCGAGCACAAGGATATTGGTGGCATTGCGCGCAGCGGGCCGCAGCCGGGTCCACTCGACGACGATATCCTTGGCGAGAGCCTCTGCGGTCTCCCCGGTGTTCACACGATCGAGCGCGGCAAGCGAAGCCGCATAGTCGCCCTTGCGCGCCATCGCCACCGACTCTTTCGTCGTCCTGGTTTGCTGGCGCATGGGATCGAGAAGTTGACTGGTGGGCAGTCCCAGCTGCTGAAGGAGCCAGAACGCCTTGCCCTGCTCGATCGCACCGGTCTGCTTGTTGTCGCCAAGCAGGATGAGCCTCGCGCCGGTCGCGCGGCTGATCTCCAGGATGCGCAATGCCTGACGGTTACCGAGCTGGCCCGCCTCGTCGAGCACAAGAATATGCCTGTCGGTGATATTATGGCCGCCACCGGCGAGCAGTGAGGCGACCGTGCGGGATTCGATATTTGCCTGGTTACCCAGTTCTGCCGCTGCCGAAGACGTCGGCGCAAGTGCGATTGTCATGTAATCGTCGCGGGTCGCATCGACCAGCGCGCCGACCAGGGTCGATTTTCCTGCGCCCGCGACGCCGTGGATCGCGACAAGACGGTTGTTGCCCGTACCGATCCCTTCGAGCGCGCGCGCCTGCTCTTGCGTCAGACCGGCAGCAACCGCGGCCTCTGCCAGCCGCTCGGAGCTGGCGACGGGAGAGGCATCGCCCATGGCGAGCGATAGATGTTCCGACAGGGCCAGTTCCAGTTTCGCGGTCCGCCGCGACGAGCGTCCCCGTGGAAGCGGTTGATCGCCGGTCTGGCGTACTGTGCGGAGCAGCTTGCGATCGGCTTCCTGAGCATCGAATATCGGACGCACGTCACCGAACCGGACCTCACCGACATGGGAGGCGAGCGCGGTGCGGTACAGCCGCCCGATATTGTTGACCGCTTCACGCGTCTCGCTTTGCCGGATTCCGAATAGCGCAGCGCGGCGGGCGACGCCCGGATCAGTCTCGATCGTGCGTTCGCCGCGCTCCGCGACGGCCGCCAGGAGCTTGTCGAGATCCTCGCGCCAGGGTTCGGCACGTTTGTTCCACCGCTCCTGGAGGTCCTCCAGTCCGATCTTTTCCTTGGCTTTGCGCGTCTCGAAGAAGGATATGCGCCGAGCAGCCTGTCCGGTGAGGCAATGTTCCTTCGCATGGGCGTTTATCTCCTCTGCCCGCTGCGAATATTCGCGGATCATTTCGCCGGGGACGCCGGCTACCTCGAACAGACCGCGGCGCGGATCGAACACAATCTCGTGACCGAGCTCACGCACGTCATGGGCTAGTTCGTTGCGATAAATCTGCCCAGTAACGAGCTGTTCCGCGAACATCGAACGCGTCTCGAGGCTCGACATCCGGTCGCCACGAAGATGGTTGGTCATGTTGAGGACGACGACATGGGTATGAAGGTGCGGATCGAGGTCGCGGCTCGCATGTTCGGTGAAGCGGGCGAAGAGAAGCCGGCCGGTCGTTTCATGGACGATCTCGCCCTCGACGCGGCGGCGCAGTTCGGCATGCTCTTCAAGATGGGCCAGCGCGACGCCAACCGCCCGTTCATGCGCTGCGATGATCCGCTCGTCGCCCGTCACCAGCGCCAGGATCGAGATCGACTTGGGGGCGCTGATGTTGAAGTCCCAGCCGGGATGGTGCTGGATACCTTCCTTGCGGCGCCGACCGAGTTGCTGGTCGCCGACCTTGCCGGCCAGCAGTTCCTCGAACTGTTTGGGATCGACCTTGCCCGACAGGCCGAGACCGGGAGCAAGCTTGCCACCCCATTCAGACGGTTCGTCGCCGCCCTTGGTATAATAGTCGCCGATCGTATAGTAGCGGCTGATATTGGCGGCCGTGCCCTTGAGACGGCGGGGATGTATCATGCCGGCTTCGCCTTCTCGCGCGGTCCTTCGGACCGGCCATGGCTATCGAGCGATACGCGAAGGGTCCCCCGCCGCGCGCCCAGCAGTGGGATGGGCGTCGCGACCACGTCGTCCGCATCAGCATGGTCCTCGATCGGCAAATCGCCCTCGCCCATGTCGGGATCAGGATGATCCGGAGGTATTGTGCTTTTGTCGTGACCGGCCGCCTCTTCGGGGATCGGCACACCGGTCGTCTCGTCCACGGGTGGAGGATCGTTCGGGCGGTTGAAAAAGTCGCCCTGCGGCTTCCCGGGTGTCGGTCTTGCGCCTTGGTCCGATGAAGCCTCTCCTTTCCTAGCGGCCGTTTGTCGTGCTTGCGCCGCCCGGCGACTTTTCCGTGTCTCGCATATGATCTTCTCGCCGATCGGCAGTCGCTTGGGCGGTTCGTTCCGTTCGATGAAGGCGGGTGCGACCGTTGGCAGGAGATTGAAGCGATCAGTGAAGCGCACGACGGGGAGGTTGCGACCGAACCGGAGAAACCCCGAAAGGTTGGGCAGGTGGTTGACCTCGGTGTCCATCACCAGCGGGCGGGTCACCTGCATACGGCTTAAGTTCACCCCGTCGCGCATGTCGTTGACGCCGTAGGACATGCCCTCGTTCGCCTCGACTTGCTCGACCCGGCCGAGATTCTTGGAGATGAGTTCCGAGGTATCGGAATCGTTGGCCCGGAGCGCCACCCAGGTCGAGCAGTAGCCGGTGATGGCGGCGGCATCCTCCTTGCCGTAGGTGGCATTGAGCTGGGGATAGGACTGGAACCCCAATATGCCGCAGCCCCCATATTTGCGCGCACGGGCCAGGAAGTCGGATAGCGAAGGAAGCTTCTGAAGCGTCGGCAACTCGTCGATCACGCAATAGAGCCGCCGGTTGCGATCGGGCGTAAGGCTCATGATCGCGCTGATCGCGATATCGAGCCAGACGGTGATGAGGGGACGCAGCGAGGGAAGCTGGTCGGCCTTGACGGTCACGAACAGCCAGCTGTCGTCCTTCTCGTCCTCGACCCATTTACGGATCGAGAAACCGTCCACCGTATCGTCAAGATAGGAGAAACTGCGCATGACCGAGGCGAGCTCGGCCTGGACGCCGGCAGAAGTGCGCTCCCCTTCCGAGGAGATGAACGCGGCGGCATCAGTGCCCTTCACATAGGCGGCGAGGTCCGCGACCGGGGAGCGGAGCACGCGGTCGAGCAGGATCGAGATGAGGGTGTGCTTCTGCCGGGCAAGCTTGCGCAGGACCGCGACCAGCGTACCGCGTGCTGCCTTCGACCAGAAGGGATCGCCATGCTTGTCGGGGATGGTAGATTCCGCGATCTGGTCGTAGTGATACTCCTGCGGGACATCGACCCAGGGGCTCCAGATGTCAGTGCGCTTGTCCAGCGGGTTAAGGAGGATGTCGCGTCCGGGGCGGTAGAATTTCTCGACGAAGCTCCCGGCGGTGTCATAGACGATGGCCCGCTTGCCCTGCTTGCGGATCCCAGCGAGCATGGTGGTGATGAGGTTGGTTTTCCCCGTGCCGGGGGCGCCGACAAGCAGGATATGCTCCGGCTCGAAGGCCTCTGGCACCGCGACGCCGCCGATGTTGAGCGCCCCTTTCTTCTGCCCCCGGAGAGCACGGCGGACTTCCGAGATCGTCCCAAAGCGGGCGCCGCGAATATATTCGTTGGACCCGAGGCCGCGTCCTGTCCGGGTAAAATAGAACCAGGCGAAAACCAGCGCGGCGAGTGCCCCCATACCGGCAATGGCCGCCCCATGGATGAGGTCGGTTTCGAGTTTACCGAGCGCCTTCTTACCGACGCGGGATTCGATGAGGGCGTCGGCCGACGTCCAATATTCCCGACCGTCCGGGGTGCGGAACAGCATGGGGTCACTGGTTCCTCGCGCGGTATCGGCCTTGAAGCTGGCCTCCGCCATCTTGACCAGAACGAAACGCTGATACTCGCTCGACTTCTCGAAGGCATACCAGCCAGTCCCCATCGCCCACAGGACGATCCCCGCGACCACGGTCTGGAAGAAGACCTGGGTGGTCATCCTGACATTGTGGACGATCGCCTGACCACCGCGGGTCCATGAGCCCAATGTGTCGTTACGGAAGATGCTCATGATTGCGCCCTCCCCCGAACAGAGGCATCCGGGACCGCCTGATCCTTCAGTTCGGGGTGAGACCCGGACGGCAGAAGGAAGCGATCGCCGCCATCGCCACCGTGGCAGGAGCCTCTAGTGGGGGACAGGGAGCCGACAAGCGCGCCCGTGACGGGGGTATCCCCACGCCCGCTCATGGCTGGTCCTCCGGCCCGAGCAGGCCCTTCGCTTCGAGCAACGCTTTGGCGTCGGCCATGCCCTGCTCGAGCGCTTCGGGCGACCGACGGCGTACCGATGCCGCGACGATCGAGAGTGTCTGTATGACGCAGGAGAGGATTTCGTCCTGCGTCGTATAGACGTAGCCGCCGCGAGGGTCGGCGGCCTGGTCGATCGCAGGGCGGAGGAGTTCGGCAACGCTGATGCCGACTTTACGAGCACGGCGCTGCAGCCGCTCGCAAAGCGCATCGTCTATCCGGATTGTGATCCTTGCCAACGTGGGCGCTCCATCAGGAGCTTCGGCAAGGAGATCACGACGCAGCCGCAATATAGCGCGGATGGACGGCAATCACAATAAAATCGACGTGGCAGACGCGTCTGCCAGCAGAAAACGGCGGAAATGCTGGGGGTTTGGGACGCCGCTTTCTGGGGCGGCAGACGTGTCAGCCACTTTTGTGGTTTTTTGGCTGACGCGTCTGCCAGCGCAAGGCACTGATTACAGGGCCGTTTTCGGCCACAGCACCCGTGCGTACGGTGCATTACAAACCGCGCAGCGCGTGCGTCGCTTGCCCGCAGCGACAGCGTCGCTGCGTCATCTCTACCGCTGCCGGGCGCACCCTTGCGGTTTCGGTCGATGTGGGGGAATTTGCCGCGCTATGCGGCGGGGGTCGCTTGTGGCGCGTGTGCGCCTGTGCGACAAGGCGGGCGTGACGAGTGGGCCAGCCTGAACAAGGAAACTGGTCATGCCGAAAATGTCTGAACGCGATAAGCTCGCCGATCTGGAAGCGCGCGAGAAACGTATTGCGAGCGAGATTGCCGCAACGCGCCAGAGGCTGCGCGATCGCTATGCGGGAATCGTCACGGCGCTGCCGGTCGAGCAAGTGTCGGAACGCGAGTTCCGCGACGTGCTGGGCCATGTGTTGCGGCTGGGCGGTGCTGCCGCGCTGGCCGCGCTCAAGGGGGCATCGGTTGCGCCCGATGCCTCCCGTTCGGGGAAAGCGCCAACGGCCCAAGCGCCCGCGAAGGGAGACAACGGCGCGGCTGCCGTTCCCGGCGCGGGGACGTGAGACTGTCGGCCCTTCCCTTTTTGGGTTCCTCCCGCCGCCGCGCCGTCAGGCGCGGCGGCGTCCGGTGGCACGAAAAAAGGCCAGCGCGCTGGAAAGCGCGCCAGCCTTGGCGGGGGTGTCGCAATGTGGGGCGCGGCGCTTGAGGCAGCGCCGCGCCGTCTCGTGTCAGCCGTAGCGGCGCGCTCGCCTGAACGTGTCCGAGGGCTGGAATATATCCTCCGCCCGGTAGGTGTCGATAGTGTGCGGTCGTTGGGGCTTGGGCTTATCCTTCGGCCAGTGGAAAGCGTGAATGGGAACGCCCTGCTTCCGCATGGTCTGGTAAAGATTGGCCTGTATGCCCGATCCCTCGCAAAGCACGGCTTCGACCGGACGAAGTTCGGCTATTTTCTTGTTGCGGGTGAAGGCGGGTTTCTTGCCGCCGCCATAAAGGCCGAAAGCGACAATCGGCACACCTTCGCGCGCGGCCCATGCTGCCGCGATGGCATCGGCCCCCTTGCGCTGCCCGGTCGTCACAAGCGTCATGTGCGGAACGCGCGCCTTGATTTCGGTCAGCTTCGTCCAGAGGGGTTCCCATTCCTCCCATATGGCGGGGCCGGAAAAGACGACAACCGGGCCTTGCGGATGGTGCTGTTCCCGCTTGGCGAGGGCGCGTTCCCGCAGGAAATCAACCGCGCTGATATAGCTTGCGGTCGTTACGGATGACGCCTTGCTACCCTTGGCCGGTGCCCATGCGCGACGCCAGCAAGCCTTATACATGGCGGCGGCGTAGTCGCGCATTGTTTCGATATTGGCGCGCTGCTCGGCAAGCGACTGGCATTGAAGCTGCGTATCCTCAAGGTCTTTGTTGAATACCTCGCTCGGCTCCATGCGCCGTGTCATGTCTAGGATTTTGCTGGCCAGGTCATCCTCTTGGCGTTTCAGCGTTCCCGCGACGAATTGGAAGCTGTTGACGATGCCCCAAGCGACTTGCGGGGCCAGCGGGTCAAGGCGTGTGTCGGTGAATAGGCAGTAAAGCGACGTGATAAGTTCGCCGCAAACCTTCTGCGCGGCAAACGGCTCGGGCATGTCATGTTCGCCCGGTTCTTCGCCCGGTTCAATGATCGAAAGGGGAAGCGGGTCGCCAAACGACGCTTCAAACTCCGGCGTTGCGGTTTCCTCCGCGATAAGTTCCGACAAGTCGGCAAGTGTGCTAACGCTTCTCTTAGCTGACTTCTTGGTCATGGGTCACTCCTGATGGCAGGTTGATCGGTCAGGGTCCGGGGAAGCGTTGCTGCGCTCCCCCGGCCCGTCTCGGCCTAGCGGCTAGAACTGGACTTCATCGTCCAGATCGGCGGCGGCGCCTTGGCTGGACAGTTCGCCGTTTTCATTGGCGGTGCTGTCCCCGAAGCCGTAGTCGTCACCGCCGCCGCGACCGGAAGGTGCATCGTTGCGCGACGTGCGGAGGGTAGGCCCGAAATCGTCGCGTTCCTGCCTGCGCCATGCTGCGCGGAAGCCTTCTTCAATCGAGCCGAAAAGCGCGATGGGGAGGGGTTCGGGCATAGACGGATCGTCCACATGGCCTTGATAGAATACCTCGCCCGTCCGCTTTGCGACGGCTGCCCAGAGCGCGCCGACCTGCACGACGCGGCCGCCGACATTGGGGGCGATGATCTCAAAAGCGGGGGCCAGTTCGTTTTCGCTTTCGACCGGGCGCAAGGCCAGCTTGGGCAGGTCGATGGTGCGGGTAGCAATCCAGCCCAAAATGCGCCCCTTGTTCAACTTGAACTCACCGATATTCATTGCCTTTACTCCTATATGTGCCTCCGGGGATCATTCCCCGTCTGCACCTATACTTATACCACCTCCCCTTTATTTGTTATATGTCATTGTTTTCTTGACAGTATTTCATCGTGTCTGGTGAGCCTGAGCCAAGAAAAAGGCCGCGGTAGCGGCCCGAACAAGGAAAAGCATGGCGAAGCCATTCCTTCCTGATCACCTGAGGAGAAGCGGGTGCCTGTCTGTCATCGCATCCGGAGCCGCCTTCGCCGGGGCTCAAGGGTCAGGGCTGGTCCGGGCAAGCAAGGGACGTCGCGCTGCGCCCTAGTGGAGGTTGAAGAAAATGGGCCTGCCGACACCTTTGGGACAGGCAATTCCGTCGGCAGGCCCATTTTCTTCTACCGGAGCTTGGGCGGAGGCAGCCCTTGCTTGCCCGGACCAGCCCTGGCACGCCGAGACCGTGCGAAGCGGCGCAGGATGCGATGACAGACCTGCTCCGAGGGTGATGGCGGGCCGAGGCGTCCTCGCCGAGGTCCGCAGCGACGGTGCCGCCGGCGCGACGCTCGAAGACCAGCGCCGGGCGCGCCGCCAAGGTGCTAGGCCGGCCCCATCCAGAGAACGTCGAGGAGGATGCTGCTGGCCTTGCGTGCCTCGACGATGACGGCAGTATCCAGGAGCGGCGGGAAATCCTGCGCGCCCCTGAGCCGCCAGACGTGGCCATCGTCCATCTCGAGGAGGAAGCCACGCGCGTTGCGGCGAAGACGGCCATGGAGACGCAGGGGTGCAGCCGCCATGGACACTGCGCGGGAGGATGGCCGCTGTGGGCGGCCCCTGCGGAGGAAGAAAGCATGACGAAAGTCCTTCAGCATAGGAGGTTTGAGAGCTTGATTGCGTTCTTTTTATGTTCTAGTAAATGGTTGAAAGGACGTTTCTCCATGATCGCGGATTATCTCACCACCTTCGATTTTAACATGCCACTGATCGATGCGGTGAACGACTCCGATCTTACCGGCGTGCGTAGCGAACTCGCCGCCCTCGCTCTGGGGGAAGGCCTGGATTCCGGCTACTATGAGGCGCAGGAACTGGCAGAAGCCTTTCTCGATGCGGCTCGCGAAGCCAATGCGGAAATCACCGATCCGAACAGCCCGGCGCGCAACCGTCTGGTTGAGATTCACGATCACGGGTCTTCCTATCAGCGCCGTCTGTTCGACAAGGTTGCGCCCCTGCCGCTGGCTGATGCCGCAAGCGATCTGGTCTGGCTCGCTGCCCTGATGCGCGATCGGGCAGACATGTATCGCCCGGTCGAAGCGGCCCGCCAGTCGACGCGCTGATCCCGCACACCTGACCTCGACATCCGGTAATTTCACACGAACCGACTGGCAACTAACGCTTGATCGGGCTAGGGGATGTGCGTCTGCCGGTGGTGGGCCGGAGCGTTGAAACTCCGAGAGATAGAGTCGGCTGCATGCCTTTGCGGCCGGATGGCCTGTACTATGTCCAGGCTCCGGCTAAAAATTCAGGCACGCGTCTATCTTTCGCGTTTTCAACCGTCCGGCTCAGGGGCCGGCATCCTCCACAAGGAGGGTGCCCGCCGACTGAGCGCGGACTAGCGGAGAACCAAAGATGACGGATGAAGCACCTGGGTTGGAAAACGCTATCAAGCACATGGAGGCGGCTCTTGAATGCCTCGTCGATCCCAAGGACCAGGTGGTGGCGATGCGGCTGTCGCATGCGCTGGATTTGGCCCGCGAGCGGCTGCTCGAAGGGGCCTGAGGCTGTGCCGCCTATGCGGAAATGCGTTTCAGCATGTCCGCGGGCGACACGATCGTGGGGGCAGGCAAACCTTGAACCTCAAGTAAATCCCGGTCCCCACTCACCAGCCAGCGGGCCGATCCGGCAATGGCGGCGCGGATAAACATATCATCGTCGGGATCCCGGCTGCTGACCGGGAGAGGATCGCTGTTCAGTTCCACCCAGTCCGCGATAGCGCTGAAATCGTGCAGGATCTGGTTCCGACGCTCGATCGTCAAATATCTGTCGAACTTCGGACGCCAGAGCCGGGATCGGAATTCCTCGAAAGTGGGTTCGGCGAAGATCAGCCGGGCATTAGCGATCACCCAGTGGGTCACTCTGGCAGGGGGCGATTCCGCCGAAAGCGCGGCGCTGATGAGGACATTCGTATCGAGAACGAAAGCGTCACCCTTCATCGGAAAGCAGACGCTCCAGTTCGCTGTCGGTCAGGCCCTTGCGCGCAGCCTCGCTCGCGGTTTCGCGTAGCGTGCGGGCAAGCCTGTCCGCGTAGAACTCCCGCATCGCCGCGTAATCCTCCGGGGAAACCATGACGCCGACCACCCGGTTGCGGCGCGTAACCCGCACGGGCTCGCGCTGAACCCGGTCGATCAGTTCGCCGAAGCGGGTTTTGGCTTCATTGGCCGTAATCGTCTGCATAATACCTCCATTCGATCGTATCGATCGAAACGATCGATTCAATATCTAGAGATGAAACGCCCGCCTTTCAAGCGGTGGACAACGGTCCGCAAAGGATCAGAGGTCCATGAAGCGAAGCTGTTGCAGAGTTCGGAAATTGGCATCGCGCCGAGCCTCGGTGTGGCAGGCGCAACGGCCAGTGTCGGTCTCCTTGATGCCGGTCGAGAGGCAAGGATAGGTTTTTCCGGCGCGAGAGCCGGTCATGATTCGAGCGGTCGAACGGCAGTCCAGGCGACGATCAAGGGCGTAACCGATATCGCGCAGCCGCCGCTCGATGTCGTCGAGAGTGACAGGGTGCCAACCCTCGTCGACGCGAGCGGCAAGCTCATTGGCAAGGGCGGGATTCATAAGCGAATGTCCTTCGATTGATGGCCCTGCGTGCCCGTGTGGGCCAGGAGTTTTCGCGAAAGCCCCGGCGTGGTCACCGTGATGTCAGTCGAGGCGGCCGGAAGTTAGAAAGGCCATCCGTTTCGCGTTGCTGGACAGGACGGCAAAGCGGTTTTCGGCTCGGAGAAAGACGACGATATAGCGTCCACGCTCGCACAAGTGACGGATGTTGGCCCGACTGCCTTGGCTGGACCCATCCCAGATGACGAAGCCGGCCCCTGCCAGGCCAGACATTTCGCGGTCTTTCGCGTTGTGGAAGGCGCGCGTGCCGGAAGGTGCGTTGGCTCTCACGTGTTGGACAGGCCAGTGCCCGAGATTGTGCCGGGGGCTCGTGTCGCTGCAAAAGACCGTGACATGACGCACGCCGCAATCGGCAAGGAACCGCTGGACAGCCGCGTCCGCACCGCGTGCATCCCCGATAACGACGGGCAGCGCCTGGTCGACGATGGCGCAGAGCCGCTCCTTCACGACGGTCGGGAGGTGCCGGATCGACAGGGATCCCGAAATGAAGACCGGCGGCGTTCGAGACAGACTACCCGAAGCGTGGTTGGCAACGTGCATGGCTGGTGGACTCCCAAATGGACCTCACCACCATCCCTCCTCCTTCTCTTCGCGCGGCTAAGACGAGGCCCGCGGACTATGCACCGTCCCGATGCCGCAGTTCGCGGAATTGCCGCAAAAACTCCGCCTGATCGGGGTATCGCGCAATCCATTCGGCGCGGGGGATCAGAAACCCGGCGGCGATCAGCCGGCTGCGCAGGTCCGCGGTGACGATGTCCTTGAGGCGCTCGGGCATCTCGAGCGGAAACGTGTGAAACTGGCATAGCCAGGATAGGTCGTCCGGCTCCTGATGATGCCGGAAATACTCGGCGTCGAAGAACAGCTCGGCGTTCACGACCTGATTATTCCTGATCTGCACGACATATTGGCCGCCTGGCGGCGTCGTCGCCAATTTGGGGGCCGATACCTGCCGGGCGTACCATGCGCGGGCGGAGGCGAACGCGATCCCGCAGGCACGACCGTAGACGGCATGGAGGGTCCAGCTTACCGGATGTCCGGCGGAGCCGAGATGAAATGTGATTTCCTGCATGGCGCAACTCCTGTGAAGAGCAGAGGCAGCGCCTCGCCCCGATGCGACCCACTTCCCGGATTGCGTGCATCCCGCTGACGCGAGATCGTCATTTCTGATATTTGGCGATGATCCGCCGAGCGAGATGCTCGATTTCTCCGCGGTCGGCGGTTTCGGTGCAGTCGCCCGGAAAGACCGTGAAGTCGTCCGACGCCGCACTGCCTTTGCTGACGTATATCCGCCAGACGTTACGACGCAGTTCGGCCTGTTCCCTTGGCTCGGTCCCTGGCATGAACATATCCGCCCACCGGCGCTCGTCGGGGTGGTCCGAGAGGTCGGTCCAGTCTCCGAGCGTGCCGAAGACCGTAAAGCCGTCGACCACGGCGTGATGCTCGCGTGCGGCGCGGCGTTCGGCCTCGCGCCTGGGTGCGTCGCGTCTCTCCCTGGCCTCCGCCTGCTTCCACCGAAGCGATGCCAGGCCGTCTTCGAGGCCCTTGATGATGTCGGGCGCCACGGCTTCCTGCCGCTTGGGCACGATGTAATAGTCGCGCGACCGCGATCTGTTCGGCGCCATAGCGCGCGAGGGTCAGCAACGCCTGGAGTTCGGTTTTTGACAGCGTGATCCGAAGGCCGCTGGTCATGACGTGGGTTTTCATCGGCGGCGCTCCTGGTGCCAGGGTTGCAGGCCCGCGAGCGGGAGCTTGTGTTCCCGTGTGGCGTGGTGGCGGTCTTCCGAGAAGAAGCCCCAATGGCCGGTCAACGAGTATCGCAGGAAGAAGAGCTTCTCGCCCTCCTCGGTCCTGATCCACATGCCCGGCTTGATGGGATATTGGGCGGCAGCGTCCATTGGCGTAGCTCCGTGACGATGGGAATCGGGATCAGGCGACGTGCAGGACCAGACCTTCGTCCATTGCCGGACGCGTCTCCGTTATGCGGAATGGCTGGATCGGATCGCCCGTGCGCAGGACGAACTGATGGCGTCCGGTGGTCTCGCGTATGCGGATCGCCAGCGCATAGGCTCGGTCGAAATCGCAAAGGCGGGATCTGAGCGGCGACAGTTGGGCCATGATATCCTCCTTGTGTGTGCGTTGAGGAAGCTTTGCGTCCCGCCAGGCGGGCAAGGTCGACGCTGGATCAGGGTCTCAGGTGATGGGCCGTCGCGATCGGAGAAGTGCGAGCAGCGCCATGTGCATTTCGATCATCAGGCGACCGCTTCCACGGCAATGCGGAACGCCGCGCCATCGTCCAGGACGAGGTAGATTTGCGTCCCGGTTTCGATGTCGCAGCTCGCGATGCTGTCGATATTGGCGCTGGTGCCGTGGACTTCCGAAATCACATGCGGCGGACGGTCTTCCTCACGAGCTCCGCCATCGTCACATTTGGCGGCATGCGTCTCCAGAAGCTCTGACAAAAGCCCGGCGATCGTGCTTGCGCGGGTCGGATTGTCGCTGTCGTCCCCGGCGGTGTCGACCACCTCGCGCAGGATCGGCGTCAGCACGTCGTTGATCTGGAAAAGCAGGTTCGACCTTCCGCTATCGCCCAGGCCGTCGAGCAGCCGGTCGGGAATTAGGTTGTTGACGGCATGGGTCGCGTCGTCGACCAGCGCGTCGAATTGATCGTCGTGCATCGGATGTTTCCTTAAAAGGCACGGCCGGAGCCGGCGCGGCAGGCACCGGCCCGATCGTTCGGGATCAGTCGGGATTCTTCCACCGGGCGTGGAAAAAGACGTGCATGGGCACGTGCCGCGCGGCGGCTGCCACGGCGTCCTCGAGCCCCGGACGCCATTCTTCGGGAATCTCGACCATGATATTGGTGCCGCAAAGGCCGCCATCCGGCTCGACCGCGATCGGCGCTTCACCAGTCCAGGCCTCGGCTGGAATCGTCACGCTCCATGCGGGTTCGGTTTCATCGGGACCGGACCGGACGATCGTATGCCGTCCAACCAGGCTCGATAGCGCGAGGCCAGATGAAGGCTGCGACCGCAGACGGGCCGCGCGCCAACCGAAGGCGTCCAGTGCGAGCAAGGCCCGTGGACTGTCGATCCCCGAGCCATTGTCGAGGACGGAGAGGGTCGGACGTCCTTCATAATCGAACGTTTCGACATGGATCCGGCAGGCACCGGCGCGTTGGGCGATGCGGAACAGTTCGCGTAAGATCGTATCGAGCGGACCGGGCGGCTCGTCGGCCTGTGTGAAGCCGGAACGGCCGCTTGTCGTGCGTGTCGAGGTGGAAAATGACATAGGAGTCTCCTGACTGGCAGCGAACCCATCGCCGCACCCCTCCCGCCACCTTCCCTTCCATCAGGGCGATTGAGCCGTTCACTGACCGAGGACGTCAACGCTGGGCGGTCATCCTGGCCCGAACACGCTCCAGCCATTTGTCCGGGTTGCAGTGGTGATCGATAAACTCGTGGGACCACGCGAACACCGTCGCGGTGTCGGGCTCGACCGTGTCGAGCGCATCGCCATAGTCGGGATGGTGCGCACCTTTGCACGAGTTGCGCATGAATATGAGCGCGCCGGCGCACATGGCGCGGGCATCGGTGCCGTCGCCCGGGATGGTCTTATGGCATGGCAGCGGCGGCCCATCGAACTGGATTTGCTGCGTGAAGTCTTCCGGCCGATAGCCGCCAAGCCAGCCGGCAGGATGGTCGCGGCGCCAGGGGCACTCGTTGCACGGCCGTTTGAGCAGGGGCTTCACGCCGCACCTGCCCGCAGGGTGTGCAGCGTTTCATTCATGAGCCAGCGGGTCGGGCCGCCGAAGATCTCGGTGTCGGATATGACATAATATCCGCCCGCAAAGGAGCGGCACCCGTCGTCCTCCTCGTTACCTTCCGCCCACTGAAAACCGAAGGGCAACGCGGATTTGCAGACCTTCTGGATCAGCGAGGCGATTGACGGAACGTCGACATCATGGCCGCTGATGAATGCGAACTGCGCTTTGCCCTCCGGATCGCCCCGGATACTGAGGTCGGCGTCAAAGCCGAGAAAGCCGGGATCGGACCAGAGGTCGAAGAAGCCGGCGAAAGGATCGTCTTCTTCCGGTTTCTTCGGGAAGGTGATCTTGAAAGCGTCGCTGCGGGATGCGTAGTAAGCTTTCACCGTCTGCATGCCGTCGATCGGAAGTTCGGCGAAATCGCTGGACAGCTCATCGGCCACGGCAAAGCATTCTTCGAGTAACAGGGCTTCGTGCGGCATCACCGGAATGGCGAAAGCCGTTCGCACAAAATTGTTGGTCATGTTTCGGCTCCTTGATGAAAATGACGGGATTTGGCTCGACCGGGCGAATCCCGTTCGGTCACCGATCGCGTCATCGGGGTTCGCGGGCGGCTCCTCGTGGAGCGGAAGGTCTCGCGGACGCAGCTAGATCGTCGGCCCGTGCGGCAGCCGGTCGGCGATCTCGGCGTCGGTGAGATTTTCGAGAAGCTTCTGGACAGTGCCGACGCCCGGTTCATGGACGAGGATGGACCGTTTGCCGTGATGCTCGGTGGGCCAGGCGTCGGGATTGAACTGACCTGCGAGACCGCGAAAATCATCGTGCGTGCGCTCCCAGATCAAATCCAGGGCGGCGTCTCGCGACAGGTTGGCCATAGCGACCTTCTCATACGCGATGATCGCGGCCCGCATCGCGTCGGGGCTGCTGCGATCGCCGAGGTTGCAATATCCGGTGAACCAGCGCCTGCGTCCGTCGATGCTATCGATCTCGAAGAAAACCGAGCCGACGAAGCCGGCCTTGAGCTCGGACAAAGCGAACATCCCGGCTCGCATGAAGAGCGGCGGCAGCACTTCAAGCATCGTGTCATAGCCCTCGCGGTCCACCTCGAACCACGTATTTTCGTAGGCTTTCCCGGAGATTCGATCCTCGAACGGGCAGTCGGGAATCCGGTTGAACAACTCGAACATCTGCTTGCGCGTCGCAACGCCGTCGAAGATTTTCGTGAAGGGCGGCTTTTGTGTCATGGCACGGCTCCTTGTGGACGCGGCCCGACGCGCCGCGCGAAACGACGCGCCGGACATGCGCGAGGGGAAAGCTTGGCTACTCGGCGGCGTCGACCGAAGGCGCGTCGTCATTGTCCGCGAAGGCGGCCTCGACCAGATGGTTGACCGCCTGCATGCTGATCGCCCGGTCCTTGGGGATCAGCCAGGTGACATGCTGGCGCAACGCCTCGCGCACGCGCTCGAGGACCGCCGCATCCTCGCCGAGAAGCAGCATGTTCGCGGCGAAGCGGGCCTGCATCTCGAATGCCGCCTGTTGGGTGTAATGGCTGTCGGCGTCGCAATCCTCGTTGGGCCAGAAGCAGGAGGCTTCGAGCAGCGAGGCGAGTTCGCCGGGCGTGATCGCGCAGTCGGTGCCGAGCAGGATGGCGACGTCGTCGAGGTCGCTGCAACAGTCGGTGGGGACGATCAGCACATCGGCGGGGAATGCGAGGATGTCGGCGGGTTCCTCGGAATCGGCGGTGGCCCGCACTGCGAGCTCGAGCGTGATCGCGCCGACGCGGCCGGAATCGACGTCGTCGGGAACCGATGCCCCGTCGTCATAGTGGAACGTCTCGTTGTCCGTCTCGACCTGAAAGGACAGCCCCAGGACGCGCGGGAGCGCATTGTACCAGCCATATCCGGCGAATTCGAGCATCGCGCGAACGGGCGAGCCGCCGAGACCATCTGCGGATTTCAGCGCGCGGTCGACGCACTGCTCGATGTTCGCGGATAGCGTGGGCATGATGACCATCGGTTCCCCGGCGATCCGCTCACCCGGAAAGATGTCGTTCGTTTCGGCGATGCGGGGTGTCCAGAGGTGCAGGAAGGGCGCCGCCTCGGGCAGCGAGATGCCGAGTTCTCGCGCGCGGAGCCATTGTGTGTAGGAAAGCCGATGATGGCCCTCACGGGCGATGGTGCGGAAAATCGCCGCTTGGCAGGCTTCGCGCAGGGCGTCGAGCGCCGTATTCTGGACCATTTCCTTGCGTGCCGGAAGCACAAACTGCAAATTTTTCGCGTCCACGATGTCGACCTTGGCATACCAACCGCGCCCGCCATCGGCGTCATGGACATGCGGCAGGCGGCACGGGACGGTGAGGCCATGGAAGTTGATTCGGGCCTGCTCGCGGTGGGGCGTGTATTTGTCGAGAAAAACGCCGATGCTGCACCCGTTCCAGTTTTCGACGCGCACGGCCTCTTTCAAAAAGGCTTCATGGGCCTGCCGCTCCTCGCCATAAAAGACCGGAAGCGGATAGAAGCGCGCCGCGTTTTTCACCGCTTCTCCAAGCTCGTCGATCCACGCCTTGGACAATTCGATTTCGATTTCGGTGCCCTTGGCGATTATTGCCGGGACAAGTTCGAGCGGCTCCCCGCTCTCCCACTCCTGCGGCGGGATCGTCACTTGCCATCCGTCCTCGGCGTCGGCGGGGCGCGACCGGATGACGACATGGCGACCGGCAAGGCTGAAGACACCCATGCCCGCCGGATCCTCGCTGCGGGCAATGTCGCTGTCCCAGCCTGAGTCGCCGAGCGCGAGAAGCTTGGTCGGATCGGCTATGCCTCTGCCATCGTCGCGGATGCGCAGGATCGTGGCGCTATCCCGGTCGAACCGGCGGATGTCGACGCGAGTGGCACCTGCTCTGCGGGCGTTCTGGAGGAGCTCGTGGAGCGCGTCGGCGACGCAGCCGGCAAAAAGTCTTGTCGCCTTGTGGATGATCGACTCGCCGACACTGGCGTGGATCGTGGTGGGAAATGTCATGTGAGCCTCCTGGGTTGCCGCGACCTCATCGCCGCACCCCATCACTCTCCCTTCGCTCCACGGCCGGGCCGCGCCGCCGAGCGGTGGCCGCTCGGCGGGATCATGCCGGTGTCGGATGTTAGGAGGGGCGCGATCGGGGAGCCGCGCGGTCAGGGGGCAGTTCGCTCGAAAATAGCCTCGCCGTTGGAGAACACGTCCAAGCGGACGAGGGTCGCGAACCGCTTCTTGAAACCGACCGCGATCTGGTCGACCCAGCGTTGCGCCAACCCTTCCTGACCGGGATGGATGTCGTGGCGCAGGACCACCCAATATGCGATGCAGCCGCAATATTCCGAGATGCCGAAGCGGGCGTAGCGGTTCATGGCGACAATACGGTCTTCGCGGTCGATCCAGCCGGTCGCGGTCCATGCCGAAGGATAGAGCGCGAGCACCTGTTCGCGGAAATCCTCGACGATGAAGTCCCAATCGTCCTGGGCCGCGACTTGGCTGAAATGGCGGGTATAGGGCTCGTCGTCGTCTTCGATCCAGCCCGCGTCCCACTGCGAGAAGGCGACATACGCCTCGCTGGGATAGGATACCGAGCGCCCCATCGTCAGCTCTCCTCGTCGGAAGGCGGCTGCACGCTGGTCGGCCGCGTGGCGACTGGTCCGCCGTTCGCAGCGGATTCGGGATCTTGTCGCAGGGATTCCGGCCTGATCGTCGGATGAGCGGGATCGGACCAGTCGATATGGTCGATGATCCAGCCCGGCACGAAGTCCCAGTCGAAACAGAGGTCGTAGCCGTCGGCGACCGCGCTCCAGGCCGCCTCGACGGCGCCGGTCCAGCCCACGACGGTCAAGCGCAGGTCGGCGGTGCCGACGGCATTGCAGGTTTCGCGGATAGCGAGTGCCAGGGCGATGGCATCCGGATCGGTGGCGGGACGGTCGCGCAATGTCAGCACCCCCTCCCAGAGGCAGGCGGCGGTTTCGAGCGCGAATTCGAGCGTGTCCGTCTGCGTGACGCCGCTCCGGTTTTGCGCAGCGGGCGCGATCTCGACCTTCTCGAAATCGCCGGGCCACGGGACGTCGATGGGCGATGGGATATCGGGCGGAGTGTTGCTGCCGGTCGTCATGCTGCGGCCTCCTCGTTCGCGGCCTGGCGGGCGCCCTCCTCCAGGGTGTCGAGGTCGATCGGCAGCGGTTTGGCGGGCTTGTCGGTGATGATGACCACCGCGTCGGGCTTGTAGAATTCACCGCCGATCGTTGAGATACGGATGCGGGCGACAGGTTCGCCGGACCGCACACGCTCATTGCCCTTCCATTCCATTCGCACGCGGTGCCCGTCGGCGGCGATCTCGACGGTCTTGAACGGGTCATAGTCGCCCTTCGCATTGGCCGAATAGGTGGCCTGTGTCGTCGCGTAGACCGCGTTGGCCCTGGCGGTGCTGCGCTTGCCGATGCAGGCCGCAACCATGCGCAGATTCCAGATCGCCTGGAGTTGCTCGGCCTGTTCGCGCGATGGATTGATCAGAGGCACGGTGTCCGGTTTGGCCGAGGCTTGACGGGCCTTCTTTTCCGGCACGGTGTATCCGCACGCTTGCATCAGGTCGCGCCAGTCGCCCTCGCTGAGCTCGAGGGAATTCTCCGACGCGATATGCGCCGGGAGCGGGACCGGGCTTTCGAGCCGGAACCGTCCGGCGTCGATTGCTGTGGATTTGGGACTTTCGGCGCCATGCTCGCGGGCGAAGGCCTGGATGATGACCGGGGTCAGCTCGCCGTCATAGCGCGGCACGTCGCCGAGCATCGACCGCTCGAACGCGAGCCGGTGCAGGATATGTTCGATCCAACGGCGGCGGTTGGGGCCGCCCGCGGCAAGCTTGGCGCCCTCGACACACTGCTGCCGGGCATCGGCGGGCGTGATCTCGCCATTGTCGACCTTGTAATAGAGATCGCAGCTCGCCCAGATCGTGCGGGAATCCATGTTGCCGAGCGCGTGGCGGATCTGTTCGTCGCTCGTGATATCCTCCCAGATCGCCAGTGCCGCATGGGCTCTGTTGATGCCGCGCTGAAGGTCGCGCAGTTCGGCCAGCAGCGTCTTGATCCGGTTGGCCCGCGTGCGCGGGTTGTTCTTCATGTTGGCGAAATGCTCGACGCCGCTCGCGCGACCCAGCCAGTAGGTCGCGGCCTTTTCGGCGTTCACGGCGGCGCTCGATGCCGAATGCATGCGCTCCTGCGTCCGGCGCGCCTGACGTTCGCTATGATGGCCGACAAGGATGGGCTGGCCCATGTAGAAGGCTTGCGAGAGTTCATCGGCGCGCCGGGAAAAGGCATTGGCCTGGGCGTGCCGCTTGTGGGAAAGATCTTCGAGCCGCTCGGCCTTGATGGCGGCGCGCTCGGCCAGCGTCATTTCCTCGGGCTCGATCTCACCGGCCAGTTCGATGGCGAGGTCTTCGCGCTGCGGCGTCCATTTCGGCGCCACGAAAAGCTCCTGTTTCGGAGCCCATTTGAAGCCCGCTTCCTTGACACGGGCATAGGTCTCGGCATCGAGGCGGGACGATGCGTAGAGGTGGATCTTGTTGTCCTCCGGGCTGTATGTCGCGGTGAAGCTGATCATTGATGGTCCTTTCAAACGCCCGCCAGCATCCTGTGCCGGGGCGGATCGGTGCATTTGCATGTCCCGGAATCACGAAGCCCGGCGCGATGGCCGGGCTTCGTGCGTGGGTAGAAATGTCGGTGGTGGAGAACTATTCGCGCAGGTCTCCGGCGGCTACGTCGCCGACCCAGGACGCAGCTTCCTCGAAATCGGGATCGTCTTCATCGACCAGCGCCGCGAGCGCGACAGCCCCGGTCCGGCCGAGCTGACCGAGACGCTGGAGGGCGGCATAGAGGACCGGCGCAAGCTGCTCGGGTGTTGCGGTGTCGAGATCGTCCGTGTTCATGCAAATGCTCCTGATTATGGAGGGATGGCGGTCGGGGACAGCCCGCGGCGCGGGCGATACGATCCGGTGCTCCCGACCATTCGCACCGGAAATTCCGGAAAATCGGGGTCATTCCGTAAGTGTGGCGGCCGATAGGCGGGCCATGTTCGGCACGATCAGCCGCCCGCTCTCTCGGGCTTGTCGAGTAGCACGACCGCGATCGACGGTTTTTCGGACACATCGGATTTGCGGCTGTCGTAGGGGTGGCGGCCTTCCTCCGCGATCGTAAACATGTCGAACACCGGGACTGGTGAACCTCCGCCATCGGGCACGGTCATGCTCGCATCGTGGTAGCAAATGTCGATGCAGCGTGGCGGTCCGCCGGTGCGGTAAGGACCGAAATAGAAGGTGACGCGCAGCCCCTCGCTCGTTTTCGCGCTCACCGTGAAGCCCCCGTCGGGAATGTCGATCGGCAACGTCGGGACATGGTTGAAGATGGCAAAGCCGACGTTCTCGGCATCGGCGCTGGTCATGACGGGCAATTGGGTGATGCTCGCCGGTGAAGGTTGGTGATCCATGCGAATGTCCCCTAGGTTGCTGTGATGGTCTGGGAGCTCGCCTGGCGGCGACCAGGCGATCATTTGTTCCGGCGGAAACCCGCAGCGAGATCAGGAGCGGCGACAGGCCTTTTCATCCGGCGTTTCTATTTGGGCGTAGCGCCTGCCGCCGCTACGGCGCTTGCGGATCCGGCCATCGAGAAACGCATCGGCCCATCGCTCCGCCTCCGCCGCACGGGCGCCGCCGGCGCACTCATCGGCTTGCTCGAAGATCGCATATGCGAGGGCATATTGCTGCCTTTCCGGCAGGGCCAGGAGCGCGGTGGCGATCGGCAGGGCGGTCTCGTTGAATTCGAGCACGTGTCGCCCGCCTCCATGATGCATCAGTATGGCGACCCGGCCTTTGCTGCCGATACCCGTGGGTCGGGCGATCCGAACATCGTGTGATGCGTAGGTGATCGAAGCGCGCGAGGTTTCTGTGTCGCCGGGATGGAAGACGCGATCTTCGCGGCTGGGAAGAGGATGGGCGAGGATCTCATAGCGGTCGAAGTTCTCGACCCTGCGGATGCGGTTCATGGCGGTCATGCTCCTGCCATCAGCGCGGTCGCCCGACTTTCCGAAGCGCAGGCCGCGTCGACGTTGGCGATCCATTCCGGATCGATACAGACGCTGTCCACCGCCCAACCGCTGACGGATGCGGGAACCGGTTCACCCTGGTCTCGGGGAATCATGACGAGGTCACCGGAATCGGCGCCCTCGACGTCGTAGTCGACCACGCGAACCGTGATAGGCCGGTCGGCGGCGATACCCTGGACAAGACCGCCGTCGAGCGTGACGACGATATTGGCTTCGACCGGGAACGGGGTGTCGCAATTGATCCGCGTGCAGAGATCATCGATTGCATCCGGGGATAGCGATTTGTGACGGCCGAGGTTGCTGCCGGTATCGGCAAGATCGGACGGACAGTGGTGCCGCTGGTATCCGCGAAGCGCCGCAAGAACGGTCGACCGCTCGCGGTCGTCGAGCGCCAGGGTGGTCATGCCCTGAAGTTCGGACTTTTCGAGCCGGACATCGAATCCGGAGGCATCGGCAAGCTTGCTGACATCGACGTCGGTGACATTGAGGCCGAACACCGCGAGCTGGACCAACTGCGCCGCGGCCAACCCAAGCTGCCAGCAGTCCCCATCGACCAGCGACAGGGATACGGGATCGAGATCGGCGCGAAACGCGTTCACGCGCTCTGCCGCGGCGATGCACGCCTCTCGTTCGCTGGCGTGATAGCTGATGGACGCCGGCGTTTGCGAGAAATGGAATGTTGTGACGACATAAATATCCATCATGGGTCTCCAATGGCGATGACGAATGTCAGGTGGCGGCGATCAGGCGGCGCGCCGGCCGTCGTCCTGCCGAAGTCCGAGATCGGCGACGGTAAGAAGGTCGGACCGGGGTTCGAGACGATCGAACGCGGCGGTCAGGTCGTCGTGACGATGATTTCCATAATGCTGCTCCTCAGGCGGCCAGTCGCGTGGGCGGGGTGTCGGGTTCGAAAAGGGAAGTTCGCGGTGGATGCGCTCAGCGCGCCTCGCAGGTCGGGCAAGCGCGTGGACCGGTGCCCGCGTACGAGCCGCTAACATGGTCGTTGCGGTCCGCGACCTTGCGGGACATCACCTTGCGGCCCGCCCCATCGAGCGGGGGCCGGGTTCGACAAGGACGGTTATGCGATTTCTTCCAGCGTCAGCCTGCCGGTGGCGAAGCATCCGGTATCGATCCAGCTCATGTTCGCGGCGGTGACGGACTCGGCGAGCGGCGTGTGGCCGAAATAGACATGATCGACGTTGCGGATCGGCGGCAGGGGGAGGTTACGTTTCGCGGTTCGCACGCGATCGCGCGTCCACATGGCGTATTCCTGCACCTGGGGGCAGTCGAGACGTTCGATGAACGCGTCCCAATCGTCGCCCGGCACGTCGGCGTGGACGAAGCCGATCTTGCGGCCCGAGGGTGAGATCACGGTAAGCGCGACCGGAAGCGCCATCGCCAAGGCGGCGAGACGATTCCTTTCGTCGGCAGGCAGATGGGCAAGCCAGATCCCGCCGTTGATGATGTGCATGGTGGGATCGCCGTTGACGGCCTGGATCATCAGCTCCTCGTGATTGCCGCGAATGCTGGTGAACCAGGGTTCTGTGAGCAGCGCCAGGACCTCAGCGCTTTTGGGGCCGCGGTCGACGAGGTCACCGAGGGCAACCAGCCGATCGCGTCCCGTGTCGAAGCCAACAAGCCGGAGCTGCTGCATCAATTCATCGTAGCAGCCGTGAATATCACCGCAGACGAAGAGACGCCCCCGTGACACGGATTTCGGGCGCGCGAGGACGCACGCGTGGGCAGCAATGATTTCCATGACGCAGCTCCTCAGGCGACGAGCCGCGAGGGCGGTGTGTCAGGTTCGGAAAGATGAAGTTCGCGGCGGATGCGTCGTGCCAGGGTGTCGGGCGCCATCAGGTCAGCGATGTCCCCCCAATGGTTGCGATCGCCGCAATAGTCCTTGCGGCCGGTGACACGGCGGAACATGATCTCGCGGCCGCGCCCCATACAGCCGAGGCTGATCTGGACGTATATCTGTTCGCCGTGCAGAATGATCTCGCCCGACACCGAGATTCCTCCTTGCACCGAACGAATATCGAAGCTGTCTTCGGGCAGGCGAAGCGCGTCGGCCAACCGGCGGAGCGCCTTGCGCGCGTCCGAGTGGAACAGCTTCTTGGCGGCCTCGTCATAGGCAACGCCTTTGTGAGCCAGCGCGATGAGCGCGGGCTTGCGCCTGAGATCGGCAATGGCATCCATGCAGGCGCGCCGCAGTTCGACATTGGGACGCTCGATCCGAGAGGCGATGTCGCCGAGGTGACGTGCAAGCAGAATTACGGCGGGATCGCTTTCGTGAGGCCGCCCGGCGTTGCGGCAATCCGTGATCGCGGCATTGAGGGCGTGCAAGGCGGTCGGCAGCGTGATCAGCGCCGAGGGATCGAGCGCCTGCTGAAAGCGAAAGGCAATGTCGTACGACATGGGGTCAGGCTCCTGAGGTCCGGGCGCATCAACACACCCGCCTCAATCCTTCCCCCTCCTCCCCAGTCGGGCGTCGCGGCAGCACCGCGGCCGAGGATCAGGTTCTTTTTGCGCGCGCCCGGAATAGCAGCCGGGTCAATTGATGCTCGCTGGCGCAGAGCACCGACAGGATATGGACGCCGCGGCTGAAAGAGCCACCGACACCGTCCCGGGCCTGGTAGGCGTCGATCGCCTCGAACGCGGTTTGGCCCAATTCGCCGACGCGCTCGACCGCCTGTTCGACGATCGGAGCGAGCCGCGCCGCGTCCAGTGCCATGATCTCCGTTGGCGGTTCAGCGCGTATCGGGGCCGTTTCCATCGGCCGGTCATCGCTGGAAGTCGTCCGGTGTGGGAGCGGCGCGGGTTCGAGGGTCTCTGCGCTAGTCCCGCTCGGCTCATCAGCCGCGGCACGGCCGAGAGCGTCGCGCAATTCGTCGATCTGACGCTGCATGTCGTTCGCCCAAGCCATCAGCTCCGGCTTTCCGATCGGGATATCGATCTGGGTGAACTCCCGGTTGATGGCGCGGGCATCGGCTTGGGTTCCCACTATCCTGGTGTGAAGCGTGCCGGGTTCGACGGCGGTGTAGAAGATCATGGGTTTGAATCCTGGTCTATCGTGTTGAGGCGACAGCGATGAAGGTGGTCGGCTTCTATTGATCGGAGCCCCATCAGCCCGGGAGGTAGCGAGAGAAGAAGGCATTTCGCTCGGCGTCGGTGCTCAGCTGCACGAAGCGACCGGCGGGATGAAGATAGATGATGACCGGACAGCCGCGATCGGACAGTCGTCGAATATTGAAGCCGCTGCCCTTGCTTGTGCCATCCCAGATCACGAGACCGGCGCCTGCGAGGAGCGACATTTCGCGGTCTTTCGCGCTATGCCACTCGCGTGTGCCCGGACGCGCATCGGACTTTACGCGCGTGACCGGCCAGCCTCCGATATTGTTCCGGGGCGTGGATCCGGTGCAGAACACGGTCACCGCGTCGACGTTCCAATCCGAAAGATAGAGCTGCACGGCCGTATCGACGCCGCGGGCATCGCCGACCAGCACCGGGACGCCGTCGTCGACAATCTTGCCGAGGCGAGCCTTCACTGCCTGGGGAAGTTGCCGGATGGAAAGCGAGCCGGATACGAAAATCGGCTCTGCGTGCCGACGACGGTCGGGCGCGATCATGTGAACGGCGGTCATGGCTATAGCCTCCCTATTGGATCACCATCAACCACCCCCTTCTCTCCTCCGGCCCGTCGCGGCGACGGCGGTCGGCCATTTTCGGATGCGTAGCCCGTCCGGCGGCAAGCCGGGTCACTGGCCCGGCAAGTGGGGCGCATGGAAGCTCTGGCCGTGCCCGCAACGACTTGCTATCGGGTGTCCGTCTTCGCAGCCGCATTATTCCTCACGACAAGGAAGAACGACATGACAGAGAAGGTCGATACGGCAGAAATACTCATAACGCTTACCGCCGATATCGTGGCCGCGCATGTCTCGAACAACAGCGTCGCCGTTGGTGACTTACCCGTGTTGATCCAGAATATTCACGGTGCGCTGAACAGTCTTCGGGAGCCGGCAGTGCTGCCGGACATCAAACCTGAACCGGCGGTTTCGATCCGTGCTTCGGTCAAGCCCGATTACATCGTATGTCTCGAAGACGGCAAGAAGTTGAAGATGCTCAAGCGGCATCTGATGACACACTATCAGATGAGCCCTGCCGACTATCGGACCAAGTGGAATTTGCCTTCCGATTACCCGATGGTTGCTCCCAATTACGCCGAACAGCGCCGGTCGCTCGCCAAGAAAATCGGGCTTGGTCGTAAGCCAAGGACGGTGGAAACCGCTCCGGCCCCTAAGGCGAAGAAAACGCCGACAACCCGGCGACCGCGCAAGAAGCCGACCGAGGCAGAGCAGTCAGCATAGCATGAAGCCGCAGGGCGCCGCTCTTCGCGCCCCGGTGGTGACGACGCCTCGGATAGGTCAGCGCCTGGGAGGCGCCTTCGAAGTTGAAACGGGACTCTATAGCTCAATCAATTCGTAGCCTCTCGGCTTCAGTATCTTCCGGGTCCAGTCCTTGCCGATCGGCAGGTTTTCGCTGACCAGGTCAATCGCGGAATCGGCGCGTTCGAACAATGCGACACAAAGCTGATCGGTATCGAAGCGTGAACGGTACTGGATGCCGTCAAGCGCGGTGTCAGCGTAGACGAACGCGGAGATCGTCTGCGTCGTGGCATAGGCATCCCGATGGATTGCGGGATCGAAGTCCGCCGAAACGCCCGCGGCCGTCGTTTGGAACCAGGCGAGGCCAGGGCCATGCAGCTTTGCGAGGCGGAGCGTTCGCGTGGTGACGAAGGCGGCGGCGCGCTTCTGCTGGACGCGGTCCCATAGGACGTCCCGGTCGCCTGGTGTCCGCAGCAGGCTCTCGGTAAATGGACCGGTCAAGCTCTTGCCGAGATAGAGGACGCCGTAGCGCCCTTGAGGGTCGTCCCAGCGCCATGTCGCGTCCTTGCGCCCATACCAGCGCGCGGGAACGGATGCGCCGTGCACGCGGTGGAGCGTTTGCCCGGCGGCGATGGTCGCCACCGGCATAGTAGCGCGAGCGACCATCGTCAGTCGTCGAGCGTACCGGCGAAGCGTATGACGCGATCGACGTCCGCCTCATTGCCCTTGATCAGGTCGATCGGCCGCGCGTCGCCCAGACCTCCATCGCCGCTCACCAGATATTGCAGCACGGCCCATCCGCCGGCGCCGGGCGCGGCGGCAAGAATGCGCGACATTGCAGGACGGATGGTGTCGCCGTCGAACTGGAATGCCGGAAACAGCTTGGCGCCATTGTCTTCGACCATCAGCAGGCGGCGATCGCGGGCGGCCTTGTAGACGGCTTGCACGGTCTTGTGGCCGAGAAGCTTGCGCACCGCCTCGGCGTCGAACGCGCCGCCCGCTTCGTCGATCAGCCGGCGCTTGAAGGCGATTGCCCGTGTGATGTCCTCCGCTTTGTCGGGATCATCGGTTTCGACCGATGGGATTCCGCGCGCGATATTGAAGACGAGCGCCGCAACATCGACGCTGCCGATCGCGGCCGCCTTGGCGGCGGGCGGCATCATCTTGATGATGCGGTCGGCGCTCGCCATTATCCGGTCGCGCAGGATGCTATCGACATCGACGGTTGCGGTGCTGGCGGGACGGGACATGGGGGCACTCCTAGTTTAATGAGTTACATTTAGCGGATTATCGCGACCAATTCAACCAGCATTCTGTCTGACGCTTCACTTTGGTGCGGAGCGGTCGGTCAAGCGGTCCCCAGCAAATCGGCCGCCCACTCGGCGATCCAGGCGTCGGTAATTTGATCGTGGGAAATTTCGCCGTCCATCACGAGCGCCCGAATCTCCTCTCGCGCGGCGGCAACGGCGGCTTCCCAGCCTGTCGGAAGGGGTTCCGCAGGCAACGGCAGCGGCAATGACGATTGAAACCCGTTCCGAGGACGCGCGAGCCGGGCATATTGCCGTTCGGTCCAGCGTTCCATGTGGTCGGCGACGAAGTGGTTGGTCTTGGCGTGTCCGTCGAACAGCGCGGACATACGCGCCGCATAGGAGAATGCGCTGCTGTCGACCGTGATCTTGCGATGTTCGAAAGCGCGCAAATGACTAAGAGCCGGGCCTTTGATCCCGAAACCGTGGAGCGGGTGCGTGGAATCGAGATGGCGGTCGAGTGTTTCGAACACGGCGAGAAGGCCATCCTCCCCGTGCACGGCGCGCCGACAGGTCGATCCGATCGCAACCGTTTGTCCCGGACGCAGGATATGGGCGATGCCATCGAGACAGCGCACATAATCGCCTGGTCGGCGGCCTTGCAAAACTGGCATGAAATTCGAGACGATACCGGCGTCGAGTGCGCGGGCATGGCATTCGATGTTGAGGCGAACAGTGCGCGCGATCCGATCGAGCACTTCTTCACGGTCGCGCGCGATCTCGGGTTCGACGCAATGATCGAGGCTTGCCCAGAGCCGCCAGGGGTAGGCGGCCGCCAGCCCTTCGACATAATCCTCGACGGTCCATGGGAGGCCTCGATATCTTGATGCGAGGACGAATCCGGCGGAATCGAGCATGATCGAAGCGAGGCCATGGGCGTTGGCAAGCTGCCTCAACCGCCAACCGGCCCATTCACGCCCGCCGTCACATTGCCGCCAGCGTGACAGGCTGTTCGCGGAGATGAGGACGGGAAGCTGCAACGCGCGCGCGCGGGCGAGCAAGGGCCCCTCCGACAGGCCGGGAAGGCCGACGATGATCTCGATGGGGGTGCCCGCGGCCAACCGAGGGGCAACGTTCGAAGAGTACACCGGTGATCGGTCCGCCTGGGACAAGCCGGCGGGCGGCTGCTGGAAGCGAGAGGGGATGTCATAGGGCATGAGGCCAGTTCCTGCCGTCCGGGCGCATCAGCACGCCCGCCTCAAACCCTCCCTCTCCTCTTCGGTCAGGCCGTCGCCGCCAGAGGCTGGGCGACCGGCGGTTGCCCGGGATCGATCATGCCAGGAGATTCCGGCCGCCCCAGCGCGCCGGTGCCGCGCGCGATCACGCGTCGACGGCTTGTGCGGGAAGCCGCGGCTCGAGATGGTTGCGAACGAAGCCGCGTGTGATGCGCAGTTCGCCGGACGCGACCTTGGCAAGCTGCTCCTCGAAAGTAAGCTTGTGCGTCGCGGCCGCTTCTCGTGCTATCCTTGCCTCCTCTCGCCGCGTGTCCTGCCAATGTGCTTTCGCCTCAGCGAACCCCATACAGCCGAGGAGGCGCCGGAACGCGTAGATCTCCTGAGGCGAAGCCGGAGGCCAGCAGGAATTGCGCATGGGCGCGTGGCGAACCCGGCCAGGACGCCTTGGAGGCGGCAGGGCCCGGCCTTCGCCCGCCAGTTCGGCGGCGAAGGCGTCACGAAGCCGATAGGCTGTCGAGGCGCCAATCGCGAGTTCGCGCGCGGCTCGCTGGACGGGCACCCGATCGAGGAGCATCGCGCGCAGAAGGTCTTTCTGTTCATCGGTTACGAAACGCGCGCTTTCAGCATGCACATGACGGACCCCGCAGCTATCGCATCCAGGAAGCGACTCCCCTTTGCGGCGCAGACTTCGGATAAGGCGCCCCCTGATCCTGGTGCAGCTCGTCTTCGACACGCCGGTGCGCTCGGCGATCTTCTGTGTGCCGAGCCCCTGCAGGAACAGCTCCTCGACCTGCCTGCGCTTTGCCGGCGACAGTTTGACGCCGCTGTAAGCCTCGCCGCCGCCCGGCGGGGGCAGCGCGGCCTTGCCGCGTGCGAGCAGTTCACGATTATATCGCCGGCGCTGCTCGGAAACGCAGGCGGCCGAGACGCCAAGACGCAACTGAATGTCGATGCCCTTGTAACCCTTCTTCAACGCATAGCGCAGTCGCTCGATACCCTCAGCCGTCAGGCGCCCATGCTGATCGCGCTCTGCCGGACGGTATCCGCGCCGGACACAAAGGGCGATCGTCACCGCGTTGCAGGCGCTGGCTTCGCAGATACCGAAATGTGTGCCGATCGCGCTGAACGACCAGTTCTCGACCTCACGCAGCCGGATGGCTTCGTCGAGGTTCTCACCGCCAAGGCGCGGCCTCGGCGCGGGATTTCTATGGGCTGTCTTCAGGCCGAGCTTGTGAGCCTTGACCTGCAAGGCATGGACGCTTCGGCCCGGAAGCCGCTGCGCGACGCTGTGTCCTTCGGCAGGATAACAGGCACGCAGCGTAACGATTTCCTGCGCCGTCCATGGCGCGGATCTTGGGATGGTCATGGGAAGGACTCCGGTGCTAGGAGCGCCTGCCCTGGAGCAACCGCGGTCGTGATGGTCTGCGGTCCATTTGAACAGGCCTCGCCTGCTCTCTCCCCTCTCCCCTTCCCATGCGCCGAAGACCAGGCGCGTGAACCTGTGTGTCAATATGCTCCGCAGTCGCCAGGACGACTGGAGCCTATTGATGATACCGCGCTCGGCGCCGTCCGTTGGGGGTGGCTGCATAATGTTTCATGCCGACAAACCGCAGCATTGACAGCAGACAGCACGGGCGCTTCGTGCGCGCCGCTCATCTCAAAGTAGGTTCAAGGCCCGGTCGATGTCCTGTCCTGGTCCAAGGATTCGGACGACACCTATCCGATCGCCTGCGACACGATAGAGTAAAGCATAGCCGCGATAGGACCTGCGTCTGATACCGTATCGTTCGTAACGCGGAACCAGCGGAAAGCCCTGTGGCATCTCGGCAAGGCCCTGTGCGGCGCTCTCGAGCTCTGCGATGAAGGAGACTGCGCGCAAGGGATTATCCTGCGCGATGTAGCGGCCGATCGCGCGTAGATCGCGCTGGGCGGCCGACGCCAGTATGACAATCATTGAAGCGGGGTCTGGTGGCCTTGAGCTTCGATTTCGGAGGTGAGCTCCCGACAGAAGGCCCCGAGCTCACGGCCGCCGCCGCTCTCCAGTTCCTCTACCGCTTCCTCGACTGAAGCATCAAGCGAGCTCAGCCAGCGCTGTTCATTCTCCGTGTCCGCCTGGTCACGACGGATTAGATCGCGCACATAGTCACTGACACTTGCATAGTGCCCCTTGTCGATGCGCTTCTGGACATAATCGCGCATCGGATCGGGCAATGAAACATTCATGGACGCCATTGACGTATCTCCTGAGGTCATAATGGCACAAATTGCCATTGATAGCCAGACCGATGTGAGCATCAGGCAGCAACGGCGGCTTCTTGTGGCACCGGCGTGCCTGCGCCGTCCAAAAGCGGGGGCAGCGGCGCGTCACCGTCATTGTCCGCGTTGAACTCGCCCTTGGTGCTCGCCAGCTCGGCCTCGAGCTCGGCGAGTTCGTTGAGTTTTTCGTCGAGCAGGGCGGCGTCGGGAAATGCTTGCCCCAAGCGAGCCTCGAAGGCGGGAAGACGCCGTTCGTTGGCTTCGAGACTGGCCCTGACGACGGCGAGATCCGTGTCGAGATCGCGGATGGAGGACTCGATCCGGCCGATCACCGTGCTCGGCCGCGTCTTCTCGGTCACCTCGAAGTCGGCGTGCTCGCCGTGATGCTGCATCGCGATCACGGTGCAGAGGTAGCGCCGTCCATCGGGGTCGAGGGCCTCGTAGCCCGAGAGTTCCAGGCCGATGCCGTTGAAGGTGCCGAGCGTCCAGCGCGCCTCGGCGCGACCTTTCCGCACCCGGTGCGCATATCCGAGGAGACGTTCGCCGGCAGCCTTGCGATCGGTCATCATCGTGCCGTCGCAATCGAAGAGGATCTCATCCACCTTCGTGGGAACACGATGTGCAAGATCGGCCTCGAGCCTGGCGATCTGCTTGTGGCAGTCCTCGATCTCGCGCGTCGTTCGCGTGATGGTCCTGCGGATATTATACTGGTCGTCGACATGGGCATCGCGCAGGCGCAGGAGCCGTGCGACCTCGGCATCGAGCCCGGCCTTCTTCATCAGGCGGTCGTCGCCCGACGCGAGAGCCTTGGCCAGCGCGAACTGATTGACGTTGGAGCTGACGTCCTCGATCCGCCGGATCGAGCGGTCACCCGACATGGCCATGTTGATGAAGCGGGCCTTGCGCTCGAGCATCTGCCAGTTGGTCGCGTCCATCGAGCCGCTGGTGGCGTAGCCGTAAAGCTCGATCTCGTCATTCTGGTTGCCCTGGCGCTCGATGCGCCCTTCCCGCTGCTCGATATCGGATGGCAGCCAGGGAACGTCGAGATGATGCAGGGCTTTCAGGCGCTGCTGCGCGTTGACGCCGGTGCCCATGGTCGCGGTCGATCCCAGAACGAACCGCTTGCGCCCCTGGTTGAGATCGTTGAACAGGCGCTGTTTGGCGCTGTTCTTCTTGTAATGCTGCATGAAGGCGATCTGCTCGGCCGGCACGCCCATCGCGACAAGCCGATCGCGGATCCAGACATAGGCGGAGAAGCCGCGCGTTTCGAGCGCGGCCTCGGTGCCGAGATCGGAGAAGATCATCTGCACCGCGCCTGAGAGCGGATACGGCTTGCCGGTTTCCGGATCGATGTAGCGATAGTCGGCCGTCTCTTCCCAGATACGATAAGCATTCTCGATCAGGAGATTGAGCTTGTTGCCCTCCTCGTTGCCGACATCCGCGTCGACGAACCGCAGGTCGATCGCCGAGTGGCGGCCATCGGTAATCACCGACAGCAGGATGTCGTCGCCCTTTTGCGGCCGGCCGCCGCGGGTCTCGATGGCCTGGATGCGTTTGGCGAGCACCCGCTGATAGGCTTTGAACGGCGCGCCGGATTTCGCGACGACGATCTGCCGTTTGCCGCCCCTGATGGTGGGGAGCTTGACGTACTGGCGCAGATCATCCTTCAAGACGACATCGGCGACGCTGCGATACATCGCCATCAGGTCGGCGACGTTGACGAACTCGCAGAAGCGGGTGACGGGCTTGTAGCTGCCGCTCGGCTGGAGTTCGAGTTCGGTGCGGGTGTCTCCGAAGGCAGACGCCCAGGCGTCGAATTCGTGCAGGCCCTTGGCGTGAAGCTCGTCGGGTTGCATGAAGCGCTGCAGCGTATACATCTCGCCCAGCGTGTTGGTGATGGGCGTGCCCGATGACAGGATCAGTTCGCGTCCGGGATTGGTCCCGGCGAGATAACGGCTCTTCACGAACAGGTCCCAGGCACGCTGCGAGCCGACCGGGTCGACGCCCTTCAGGTCGCCGAGATTGGTGGCGAAGGTCAGCTTGCGGAACTGCTGGGCCTCGTCGACGACGATCTGGTCGATGCCGATCTCGCCAATATGGACGAGGTCATCCTTGCGGGACTGGAGATTCTCCAGCCTTTGCTTCAGTCCTTCTTTCAGGCGTTCGACGCGTTTGCGCGACACGCGGTCCTGGCTGTCGATGCCGGTGATCAGCACCTCGTAGCTGTCGAGCTGGTGCTCGATCAGCTGCTTCTCGAAAGATGACGGCGTGGGCACGAACTTGAACGCATCATGCGTGATGATGATCGCATCCCAATTGCCCGTGGTCGCGCGCGCCAGGAACCGCTGCCGCTTCTCCTTCACGAAGTTCGTGTCGTCGGCGACCAGGATGCGCGCGGTGGGATAGAGCATCAGGAACTCGCGCGCGATCTGCGCGAGGCAATGGTTGGGCACCGTGATCATCGGTTTGTTGGCGAGGCCGAGACGCCGCTGCTCCATCACTGCGGCGCAGAGGCTGAAGGTTTTGCCCGCGCCGACGCTATGGGCCACATAGGTCGAGCCCGACGCGATGATCCGCCAGACGACGCGCTTCTGGTGATCGCGCATGCGGATCGTCGTCGACGCGCCCGGCAGCTTCAGGTGCTGGCCGCTGAAGCTCCGGGGCACGAGATTGTTGTAGGCATCGTTGTAGATGCGGACCAACCGATCGGCGCGTTCGCTCTCCTGCCAGACCCAGGTCTCGAAGGTCGACTTGATCTTCGCCAGCTTCTCTTTGGCCGCTTCGGTGTCGACGACGTTGAGCTCGCGGCGTTCCGAACCGTCGGCGTCGCGGTGGACGTCGTAGATCTTGGGAATGTGGGAGTTCAGCGCGTCTTCGAGCAGGTCCGCCGCGCTCCGGCGGGCTGTGCCCCAGGTCGAGGAGGAACTGACGTGCCCGGCGAACGGGGCCTTGTCGACCGTCCAGCTCGCCAGCTCCACCGTATGGAGGATCCGGGTCTCGACCTCCATGATTTCGAGGATGAACGCCTCGATGACATCGACCGGAATCCAGGGCGCGCCGAGACGCGCGGTGATCTCGCTGGGCTTCAGATCGACCGGCTGGACCGCTTCGAGCGCGGTGGCGACAGCAGAAAATCGCGGATCGGTCCCGGCTTTCTCGCGCGCGAGGGCGAGCTTGGTGCGAACCGGCCCGGAAAGGACCTCGTCGGCCGTGACCCAGTGATCGAAATGCGGTGTGCTGCGGACGGGGTCGAGATAGATGTCCCCCGCAAGATCGGTGAGCGCCTCGGTTTCGGTAACGCCGAGCATCTGAGCGATCAGGGGCAAATCGACGCGGCCGCGGTCATGGAGCGATAGCGCCAGGGCATCCTGCGCCGAATGGATTTCATGGGTTACCGGCGGCTTGACGACGCATTCGGTGAAGATCGGACCGGGCGTGCCCGTGTCGCTCGCCTCGTCATAGGTCTCGATCGAAGCGACCAGCCAGACGTCGGGGTCATCGAGGAAGGGCTGAAGGTTAGGGCGGCGCTGATACTCCTTCTCGGCCCCTGTCTCCGGATCGGTGCGGATGCTGGTGATGGTGCGGTTGATCGGACCGTATTTTTTCGCGAACTGCCGGTAGTGGGTGAACAGCGCCTGCTGAAGGGCATCATAGGGCCGGTCGCCCAACTGCGCGCGCAGGATCGCGCGGACCGTATCGCGGATCGGGATGAGGGCCTTGATGATAGCCGCGTGCTTGGGAAACAGACCAGCGCCGCCGCGGCCGGATTTGACGCCGACCACGGTCGGGGTGCCATTTATGATCTGGTGGAGGACACCGCCGGAAACCAGATAGCTGCCTTCCTTGAACTCGGCTTCGTCCGCGGCGGTGCCGACTTGCACATCCAGGGTGGCGCTTGGCATGTCGCGCAGGGATGTGGTGCGCTCGAGCGGCTTGCAGGCGCCCGCGTGCTTCGATGCGATCGCGGACAAGGTGGCCGCGAGGACGACCGGGAGGTCTGCGTCGGGGTCGGCCGCGCAATTATAGTCCATGCCGAACTGGCCGCTGCGCCATTCGTGACGCCCCAGCACATGATCGGGATGGTCGAGGAAATAGCGGTTGATCCGCAGCGGCCCGAAACCTTCGTCGCTGTCGGGGATCTCGGCCAGCTCGATCCAGTTCTGCGTGCGTGGAAGGGCATCGGGGGTGTGTTTCTGGAAAAGCAGGATATCGACGACGACGTCCGTGCCCGCCTCTTGCCGCATGGCCTTGCCCGGAAGGCGCACCGCGCCGAGGAAATCGGCAATGCCGTCGATATGGTGGCGGGCTTTGGGATCGCTCTTGTCGAGCGAATAGCGCGATGTCACAAACAGGGCGATGCCGCCGGGCCGTAGATGCTCGAGCGATTTGGCGATGAAATAGTCGTGAAGCGACAGGCCGAGCTTACCGAGTTCGGTCCGGTTCTGGATGGTGAGGTTCGAGAAGGGCGGATTGCCGATCGCGAGGTCGAAGTCGGCGGGCAGGGGCGCCTTGTCGAAATCGACGCAGCGGATGACCTGATTGGGATAGAGCGCTTTTGCGACGCGAGCGGTGACGGGATCGTTCTCGATGCCCACGAACAGCGTGTCCTGCGACAATGCATCCGGCCGGAGCCCCATGAAGAGGCCGCTGCCGCACCCCGGTTCCAGAACCTGCCCACCGGTAAAGCCGAGGGTCCGGGCAGCGTCCCACATGGCGCGGATGATGTATTCGGGGGTGTAATGCGCATATTGCGTCGCGCGTTTGAGAGACTGGAGTTCGACATCGGTCGTCTCGGCGACCAGGGCCTGCCCTAGTTCCTCCCAGCCCTCGCGATATTCTTTCCCGCGGCGGGCGAACATGTTGTTGGCAAGTTCCGACGCGCCGAAGCCGATGAACCTGGAAATCGCCTGCTGCTCGGCCGGTGATGCGGACCGTCCTTCGCGGTCGAGCAGGTTCAGCAGCCGGATCGCCTCGACATTGTCGCGTGCGCGTTCCTTCCATGAGGACGCCAGGGTCCGCCCCGCCGATAGGGAGAAATCAATAGCTGCCTCGACTGGCGGCCGGGCGGTGTCGACGATGGTTGCCGAAAAGAGCGTCGGCTCCGGATCGACGGGGGCGGCTGGCTTGGCGGGCGCGACCGGCTGGTCGAAGTCGAGGCACAGCTGGAGAGCCAGCGCGGATGCACTGTTTCGCATGGAATGCTTCCTTTTCGGTGGTCTTGCGGGCGCGGCGTGGCGGCCCGGTCGGATGTCAGGGGGGCTGCGGCCTCACGCCGAGCGGCGGCTCAAGCGGGCTTGTTACGTGCGCGGTTGGCAATGATTTGGCTGACTGCCCCTGGCGCTGCGTGATCGATGGGAGGCCGGGCGGTTTCGATCAGAGGTCCAGGATCGCCCCTTTGAGGACGGTATAGAGGCCGACCTCAAACCGAAGCTTTTGAAGCATCCGGAATTTGGTGTCGCGGCGGGCATCGACGTGGAAAGCGCTACGTCCGGTGTCCGCTTCCTTGATCCCCGTCGAGAGACTGGGGTAGGTTTGTCCGGCGCGGGGCCCCGTCATGATGCGGGCGATTGAGCGGCAGTCGAGGGTGCGATCGAGCGCGTATCCCAGATCGCGCAACTGCTGCTTGATTTGGCTGAGAGTGACCGGATGCCGGCCTTCGGCGGCTCGGGCGTCAAGCTCGTTGGCAAGGGCAGAGTTCATTGGCGGAAGTCCTTCGTCGAAAATACCGCCAATCCTCCTCCCCCTTCCCATCCATGACGCGTCTGCTCGAAAGGCGGCATCTGCGTTTATGTCCCGCCGGGCCGGAAATGCGGGATCAGCCCAGGCGAAGCGAAGCCGCATATTGCCGCAGCAGGTCGGCCATCGCGGTTCGGGCATGCGCCTTGTTGCCGATCACGATCTCGGGATGGAGTTTCTCGCCGAACGGCGTGCGATAGCCATGGGCGAGATCGCCGCTCGCATCCTCGATCACGATGCGGTGGCCGCGAGGTCGCGCCGGACCGGCATAGCGCGCGGTGAAATCCCCGAGGCGTCCCGACAGCCCGGCCGCCATTTTGGACCACCGGATATGGCCGGCGGCGAACTGGTCGCCGGGCGCGCGGCCCCGGGCGAGCCAGAGGCGAAACTGCGCGCGCTGCTGGAGCACCGAATTGCGGGTCCGCTCCATCGTTCGCGCGAGCGGCAGGATATCGGCATCGGCATCGAGCCGGTCGAGTTCCGCATCGTCGGCAACGATCAGGATGTCCGTATAGTCGCCCTGGCGCAGGATCTGGCGGAGCGCGGCGCCATCGCCGGGTGGCGGGGCCGACAAGCCGGATAGCGGATGCAGCCCGGTTTCGGCGCTGATGACATATTGGGCCGCAGCCTCATGTCCGGGCCGTTCGCTCAGCATCGCGAGGATGCCGATCGCGCCTGTCTCGCGCTCCGAAGCGCCGAGCAGCAGCAGGCGGCGATGCCATGACACGGGCGCCGGGGTATCGGTCGGGCCTGGCCATTGGCTGGGAAGCGGCCGGGCGGCGCGCGGGTTTTCAGGGTGCGCGATCTCGGATGGGGTGACCGCCAAGGACCGCCGCGCGGCATCGAAGATGTCGTCGGGCTGACCGCCGCCATCCAGAAAGCCCTGGTGGTAGGCGGGTCGGCGGACGTCCTGTTCCCCCGCGCGGCATGGTGACGGTGGACGCGATTCCCATCCAGCCTCCGCAGCATAGCGACCGTCAGCATAGGCGTAAGAGGCGTCCCAATCATAACCACGAACGTCGCGGGCATGGAGGATGAAGGCATTGCGGCTGTCGGTGCTGCCCTCGGCAATCTGGCGTTCGATGCAGGCGAAGTTCGCGAATTGGCGCTGGCGTTCGGTCTCCAGTCCGATCGCTTCGTTGAGCGGGCGAAGCGCCTGAACACGCTCGCGGGCACGCGCCATGCGCTCGTCCAGGGGCGCGTCGTTCGGCAGGTCGGGAAAGCGGCGCCAAGCGTCGGCGAGCGCATGCGCGTGGTGGGCCGGACGGCCTTGCGCCATCCAGCATCCCGCATCGGCGGGATCGAAGTCGTTGGTCATCGGCGTTCCGATCCGGGCTGTCAGCGGCTGGCGAGCAGCACGTCCAGGGCGCGCGCGAACACATCGTCGCCGGCGTCGTTGACAATGACGGCATCGGGATTGGTGGCGCGCACGGCGCGGGTGACGATCGCCAGTGGCCGCTTGCGGAGCGGATATTGCAGGATCTGATCGCGTTCGATCGCGATCAGATTGGTGCGGAGAAGGCGTTTGAGGCGTTTGCCTTCGACGGCGCGCATCAGAAGGTCGCTCACCTCGATCTCAAGATCATGATCGCAAGCGAGGTCGTCGCCAAGGCTGCGCGGGAGTCTATTGGCCGTCAGCCAGGCATTGACTTCAGCTTCGGTCCATCGGCCGACCTGACGATAGAAGTCCGCCCCGCCCGTTCCCTGGTTGCGTGCGTGGAAGGCAAGCTCGCCGTCGATCCAGACCTCGGCTGCAAAAGCGGCGGTTTCCTGCGAGAGCGCGGCATTGTAGGAGATGCGCCGTAGTTCGATTTTCATGGGGGATGCTCCAGACCGCTCCACCAAACGGAGCGCCTTTCCCTTCCTCCTCCCCTTCATTCGGTCATGTTGGGCAGTCCTCGCGACTGCGGTATTCCGCATCGTAGAAGCAGCTGTTCTCGAACTCCGGATCGTCCGCTTCGTCCACCAGAAAGCTGGTGATCTCTTCGGCTGGCTGCGCGTCGAGCACCGCCGCAGCGTTGGGAAGGAGACGAACAGGGAAAATCCCTGTCCCGACGATCGCTGCCGCTTGCCGCATGGCGTCCGCATGATCTTCCGCGGTCACCGCGACCTTGACCCGGATCGTCGTGTAGACATGGACATGGTGCGGTTTCATGCCGGTAGCTCCGACCAGCCACCGGCGGCGCTGATCCAGACCATCCCAACCGCGCCGGGACGCGTCTCGAACCTGTCACTATCCCCGGCGAGGGCATAGCGGACGATGATGCTGCCGCGGTCGTTGGCGCGCAGCGGCGCTCTTCCGCCGAGCACGATCAGGTCGCCGCCCCCGCCCGGCATGTGAACCACATCGCCGGGTTTGACCTTGGCGGCGAGAACGCGGCCAATCGTATAGTGGAGTGTCCAGTTATCGTCAGTAATAGGCGTCATGCACACTATCCTTCCAAAAGAGAGAAACAGGGACGGGTGGGACTACTTGGGCGGAGCTAGCCGCTATCCTTCAACCGTGATTTCGTCCGTGTCGAAATCAGTCAGTTCTTCCGGGTCGATCAGTATCTCGGTGAAATCTTTCGCGCCGGGAACCTCCCAAGCAGCGGGGCTTTCCCGGGCCGTCTCGATTGCCTGTTGCGCCGCAATTTCCGCATTTGGTGCGTTGATCACGATACGTTGATTGACCCACAGCCGCGCGATCACCTGGACTTCAAATTGAGGCATATTTGTTCTCCTTTAGTCTCGCTCAGCGGTGTCAACGCGACCCGTGAGTGCGCCATCTCGGGGGTAAAAAGCGGCGGCACCGATGCGCTGTTGCCCAAAGGCGGCCGGTTTCCGGATGGTGAGCCGTCGGCAGGCCGTCGAAGACATGCCGTCCGAGCGAATACGGCTTCAGTCGTTGCGCGGCAGCGGAATCGGGACCGCCTGCCCGCTGGCAAGATTGATGAAACCGCCCGCATGGCCGATCGAGCCCCGGCCGAGCAGGTCGAACAGCAGCGCGAGGGCGTGGCTCGCCATGACGCGGTTGACGAACAGCGACTGGCGTTCAAGCGCCTCGGCAACAGAACAGGACGGGGCGTTGTCGTCAGGCACGCTGTCGTCGGCGAGTTCGGGGAAATATTCGAGTACGGTCGGAAGCCGTGCGCGAACCTTGGCGCCGGCCCGTGCGGGGCAGCCAACCAGAAACTGTCCGTCACTCGAGCGATTGCCGAGGTCCATCCAATAGGCGGGACCGTTCCGTTCATCAGCAAGCGCCGCTCCGATCGCACGGCGGGCCGAGGCCGTGTCGACACAGGTGATGAGGATATCGGCGCCGTCGACGCCGACCTTGCCGGGCGCGCGTCCGTGAACCGCCTTCCAGGCGAGGCCATGCGCAAGGTTGATGCGCTCGATGAGCGTCCGCGCCTTTGAATTGCCGAGATCGCAGCGAAAGAAGGGCTGCCGGCCGAGATTGGCCTCGGTGACGATATCGTCGTCGACCACGGTGACGTGCAGCGATCGCGAGGAGATCTCGCGCAGCGCCATGTCGAGCGAGGCGAGTCCCATAAGCATCTGCGCGCCGTTGCCGCCGCAGCCTATGAGCAGAACCTTGAGCGTGCGGTCGCCGAATGCGGCTGGAAGATAGTGGCGGGCGCTGGTGTCAGGCGGCATGATGGTCTCCTGCAAATGGGCTGCGCGGCAGCGGCAGGAACATGCCGCCGGCGCAGAGGCGCGACGCTCTTGTGGGACCGTCGAGCTGGTCCAACCGGCCGAACACGAGCGATATCTTCGTCGCGTGCGCGTCGTCGGCATCGTCGGTGGCGCTGAAGAAGGCCGGCCCGGTGCCATGGCTATGGATGTCGCAGATCATGTGCCAATCGGGCGGCAGGACCGGCGTGCGATAGACAAGGCGCGAGGGCGTGGCCTCGTCGATGACGGGAAAGTCCAGGGCGAACTCGCGCGAGGCCTCGTTCCAGAGAATAAAAGCCGCGCTTTCATTCGGTAGGGCCGCGCGCAGCGACTCGAGGACTGATGTGAGGAATCCCGCGGGGATGAACCCGCAGCGCAGGTCTGCCTTTGGGCCGCCGACGCTACCATAAGGCAGGTGCGCCGCAATCGGCCGTGTGACCGGAATGTCGAGCGCGAGCCATGGACGGCGCAGGATCAGGAGGACGCCATCCGTCCCGACAGCGAGGCCGCGCCCGACCCGAGCGGCGCGTAGTGCGTCGAGCGCCGGCGATCCGCCATGCAGCGGGACCGGATAGCAGGGCACATCGGCAAGGAGCGCGGCAGCCGTGGGATCGTCGGCGAGCAAGGCGGTCATTTCGCGCCTCCGATGATTCTGCCAACGGTTACTGGTTCGGTCGATGAGCGCCGTCCCTGCCGGGCGCCGGCGCCAAACGGCTTGAGGCGCTTGATCGGAAAGCGCTTCGCACGGCGGGCGGCAAGACCGTCCCAGAGCCGGACGAGGCCGCCCTTGCCGCTGATGGTGAACTCCTGTCCCGGATTTGGGTGCGTCGACCAACTGTCGAACACCGCCCGCTCGAACTCCGGGATGGACGAAATGGCGAGCGCGCGCGGTGTCGGGATATTGCCCCAGCAAAGCGATCCATTGACGAAGACGTTGAGGATCGGTGAGTGCAGCACGCGCGTGTCGGCGGTCGGACGCTCGTTCACGGGCAGCGCGTAGACACCGAGGCGCGACCCGGTGGCGATGAACAGATGTGCGGGATAGGGCACCGGCACGACCGTTCGTTCCGTCAGGACCTGAAGCCCCGCCAAACGCGTCGACAGGTTGAAATAGGCGGGGCGCACCTGTTCGGGAACCCACCAGACAAGCATGTCGGGGTGAGCGACCAGTATGTTTTCGGGCAGGAGTTCGGGTCGGACTGTCCGCCCGAGGGCTTCGGTCCATTGCCGCAGATGCGCGCGAGAGAGCGGAACGCCCGCGGCTATCGTCGGCCGGCCCTCGTCGTCATGCTCGACCGCGTGCATGCTGGCGAACGCCCCCGCATCCCCGCGGTGGGCACCATAGGAGCTGAAATTGCGCGGCCCTTCGCTGCGGTAGAGCAGGATCGCGCCCCTCAGGACCAGGCCGCCGCCAGCGGCTTCGAACTGGGTAGAATGTTCGGACATTGGACACCTCAGAGTTTGGCTGGATCGACCTGGATCAGCTCTTGTGCTGCGAGCAGGAATTCCGCGCCGAGCCGTACGGACGCGAACCAGTCGTCGATGTGGTGTGCATCCCGCAGCGGGCACAGCCCGGCGACCTCCATGAAGCCCATCTCCATGCCGTTGCGGGCGACATCATCGAGTTCGCGCGCGAAGTGATCGAAGGGAACGAGCGTGAGCGGCGGAAGGGACGAGCATTCCTCGATGCCGGGGATATAGTCGTAGGCGACCTCGAGATCGAAGTCCCATGCGTTGCGTTCGGGCCGGAGAGAGCCGACAGCTTTGTGCGCGGCGTGAAATCTCTTGAGTTTCTGCCGCAGGCCTGATGGGAGCCGCGCTGAAGGCGCCGCGTTTTCCTTGATCATCCATTCGGGCCGACGCGCGTTCATTTCGGACGGCAGCGTAAGTTCGTCGAGCTCGTCCGCGTCCGCGCCGTGATAGGCTATCAGGCTTTGCCGCGCGCGTTCGTCGTCGGTCTCGCCATCCCAATAGTAGATAGATATCTCGTTGAAGAGATCCTCGTAGCTGAAGATCGGAAGGACGCGGCCGAGGCACTGCTCGAGCGCCCTGTATGCGGCGGCGCGCCAGGGAATGGGCGCATCGCCGGTTTCGATCCATCCCAGTTCGATCTGGCCCAAGTTCTGGCAGATCACGGCAATCGCCGGCGTGCCGTCCCCCTCCTTGAGAATGACGGCGACCCTGAAGTCGGCGATTTCGATGGGATCGAGGATCTCGAGCACGGCGGCGTTGAAAATGCCTTCGATATGCTGACGGGCCGCGGCGCGCGTGTATAATCCCGACGACGCTTCCCGCGCGGCGACCCAGCGGCCGATCAGCTTGTGATGCGGCGGCAGCGGCGCATCGAATATCGCGGGGACATCCGCCGAGATCGCGACGGCGCGCCCCGCGAGGTCAGCCGAGCGGCGGGAGGGGCAAGCCGGCCGGGCATGCAAGCGGTTCCGGGGTTTCGCGGTTCCCGTCATAGGGGTCGGAGAGGATCCGCGCATGGAGCGCCTTGGCCTGACTGCTGCAGGCAGGTTGGGAGATATCAGCCGAGTTGCCATCGTTCTCGATCCATTCGATGAGGCTTTTGCGGGGTGCGGCCGGGATAGCCGCGCGTTTAGCGTGCGGCATGGGTCAGCCCTTGGTGCCGACCGCGCGGCGATATTCGGTCACGTGCGCCGTGCCCGAAACGCCGACGTCGATCATCTCGGCGTTTGTTATCGCCGGGTAGAGGGTGGCGTGATAGGCGCGCAGGGCATCCGGGTCACCCGCGAGATGCGGCGGCACCGGAAGGTCGATACCGTCGTAGCGATAGGCGCGCGTGAGTTGATTAACCTGCATATGAGATCTCCGGGTTGGTGATGAGGGAACGGGTCGAGCGGATCGGCTCAGAACAGGGTGGCGGGTTCATCTGCCTTGGCGTCAGCCGGGGGACTGGTCGGCGTCTCGATCTTCGGAGGGCTGGTCGGAGCGGGCGGCTTGGTCGCCGCAGCCTTGGCGGCCTTTGCCTTCGCAGCTTCCGCCGCGGCGGCCCTGGCGTCTTCGTCCGCCTGCCGCTGCTCGGCAATCTGGTCCGCGAGCGTCCTGCGCGTGGCGATGAGCTGGCCGAGCGCGCCGTTCGCGCCGCGCGCCAATTCGGCATCGATCTCCTCGGCGCTGGCCGTGATCGAGATTGGCCGGGTCTCGCTGCCGTCGAGCGCGGCAGACTTTGGGCCCGCCTTACGCGGAATGATCGTCAGGGTGACGGTCTCGTCGGGTCCGGCGACCATGTCGAGACCGAGCGAATAGCGGACGAGCAGCGGGAGCAGGCTTGTAACAAGCATGTCGGTATCCTTTGTCTGGGAGTGTGGGGAAGCCGGTCAGGCAGCGAGTTCCGCGATCGGCGCTTCGGCCTGGTGGGCACCGCGGTCCGGGGGCGCACCATAAGTGCCGTCGAGGGTAATGGCGCTCGGCAGGCGCCCGGCCCAATCGAAGCCGATCCGATTGAGCATGCCGGTAATCAGCTCGGGCTTCTTTGAGGCGAGCATCTTCGCGAACCGCTTCTCGCCTACATGTGCGACAAGGCCGCATTCCTGGGCGATGAATTTGAGCTCGCCCTTCGTGTATCGCTCGAGAAACGACTGATCGACCTGCCAGCTTGGCCGAAGGTCGACCTCGAACATCCTGGCGAGATCGGCGACATGGCCGAAACTGACCACATCCTTGGCGTAGGCGGCGCCGATGACGGACAGCACATTCGCCGCGCGGGCGTCGGGCAGCGCGCGGATCGCGGTGATCTGGGCGCTGTAGTCGAGCTCCGGAAACTCGGGGCCGACCAGCAGGCCGGCGCGCGACGTCAGCGTATTGGACTTGATCTGCGAGAGCGTGCCCGACATCGCCGCGACAAGGATGGTCGTGCGAGCCTGCTCGGCATTGCCGGCGAGCGCCCGGGCAAGCGCGGTTCGCCACATCGCCTCGCGAAGCTCGGTGGTGCGGGCTGCGATCGACCTGGCGGTGACAGCTGGCTTGTCCGCCGCACTGGCGCTGGTTGCGGGCTTGACCGGGGCGGCGGGCGTCGCGGCGCGCGTACCGGCGCCATCCAAGTTCAAGGTGGTAGCGTCGGAACGCGGCTGAGTGTCGGGCGATGACGTGGTGTCCTCGATCCCATCACTATGATCGTCACCGTCGTCCGTCTCGACGGGGGGTGGAGCCGCGGCCCGTGCGGCCTTCGCGGCGCGTTCTTCCTGTTCGAAACGGATCACCTCGGCGGCTTCGGTCTTGAGTTCGAAGCACGCCGCGTTGGTGCAATAGCCGTCGTCGACATGAGTTTCGAAAAGCGCGCGCTGCGTGGCCGAGTTGAACGGGCAGACGATCCGGCTGACGCCGGGCTCATCGGTAAATTCGACGACGAACCGGGCAAAGTCGACCTGTGCCTGCACGCCAGGCGGCGTCTCGAACCGAACCTCAAAGGGCTTGGGGCCGTTTTCCGGCCGGATCGCTGCCAGGAACCGCTTTACCGCGGTATAGGCGCCCATATATCCCAGCTCACGGATTTCCCGCGTCAGGCGCGCCGCAGTCAGATCGGGAAAGGCCGTCACTCGCTCACGCAAAAATTCCAGATAGGGTGCCAGTTTGTTCGGTCGACCCAGCATGCGAGGGCCGTAAACCGGGGCCTCGATGCCCCGTTCGATATATTTTCGGATGGTCTTGGGATCGCGACCAGTGCGTCGGGCAATGGCGGATATCGATACGCCCTGCCGATGTAGTTCGAGGATCATCATCAATTCTCCAAGTCGGATCATCGGCCCCGTCTCCGCGTCTGCAAAGGAGATGAGGACAATGTCGGCTCATCTCATTCTGCCGGGGCTAGCCCCGGCAGAATGAGATGAAGGGGCCACCAACTAGGGAATTTTCAAAGCCCACTTTTGCGGAGAATTGCACGACCGATGACAGGCAAGCCCGAGATCTTCAACACCGACCAAGGCAGTCAGTTCACGTCGCAGGCCTTCACCACGGTGCTGCGCGAGGCCGAGGTCCGCATCAGCATGGACGGCCGGGGCCGGTGGATGGACAATGTCTTCATCGAGCGGCTCTGGCGCAGCCTGAAGTACGAATGCGTCTATCTCCACGGCTTCGAGACCGGTTCAGAGTTGCGGGCTGGCCTTGCCCGGTGGATCACCTATTACAACACCCAACGCCCGCACTCGGGGCTAGCCGGGCGAACCCCGCTCGAGGCCTATCGGCAGATCGGGCAATCAGATCATGGGGGGCATGCCCACCATGATCTGATGATCAAACAGGCGGCATAACGACAACCGGGACTAGCGTAACTCAGCCGCCAAACTGTCCAAGAAGGCGGGACCACCTCACTCGTCGAAGGCAATGAGGCGCCGGTTCGAGATGGCAACGCGGTGCGTGTAGCGCGAGAGTTAGGCCAGTACGGCCTGTGGTCCGGCAAAGGGCGGCTTGGCATAGACCATCCAGCGCTTCCTCCGGATTGGCGACAGATACCGCAGGAAGGCCTTGCGTGTCGTGAGGTCAGCCATGGTGCCGAAGAAGCCCAGCTTGCCGGCGTCGAACAGCGCCAGCAGGCGGATGAGGAACAGTCGGCGGAACAAGGCGCCCAGCACACGCACCGGCAGCAGGAACGCGGGGCGCGATGAGATCCATCGCGTGCCGTCGAGCGCGATGCCACCACCAGCCACGTGCGCGCCGCAGCGCCCTGGCATTTAGGGCAATGCCGTGTAAGCGATCCGCCAGTGCCCGCAGTCGTCGCAGGCCTCGACGTGACCGCCCAGCGCGGCGGTGCGGCAATTCTCGATGGCCGTCATGACCTTGAGCTGGCCGAGGTTGAGATGCCCGGCATGGGCCGCGCGATAGGCGGGCCCGGCGCTACGAAAGATATCGGCGACCTCGAGCGAGGCGCGCAACGGCTCAGCCGGGCGGCGCTACCTGCGCCTCGAGCAGCGTCGTCAACTTGTCCAGCGGACTGATGACCGCACGCACGGTTCGAGTTGCGACCGTAGTGTAGAAGGCGGTGGTCTCAAGGTTCGCATGCCCCAGCAGCGCCTGGATGATCCGAATATCGACGCCGTCTTCCAACAGATGCGTGGCGAAGCTGTGCCGCAGGGTGTGAGGGCCGACCCGCTTCTTGATACCTGCGGCCTCTGCAGCATCGACAACAATGCGATGGAGCTGTCGGGTACTCAGCGGCTTGAGATAGTGCATTCCCGGGAACAGCCAGCCATCGGCGTGCATGACGCCTTGCTTGCGGCCCACCGTCCACCACTCACGCAAAAGAGCAAGAAGGTCAGCGGGCAGGAGCGCATTGCGATAGCGCCCGCCTTTACCGCGCTCCACTCGCAGGAGCATGCGCTTGCTGTCTACATCGCGGACCTTCAGCATCGTCACTTCGGCGGCGCGCAAACCAGCGCCATACGCAACGGACAGTGCAGCCTTGTGCTTCAGGCAGTTGGTCGCGCCGAGGAGAAGCACGACCTCTTCGCGGCTGAGGACAATGGGCAAGGAGCGCGGATTCTTGACCGTGTAGAGCTTGCGGGACAGATCCGGGCGATCAATGGTGTGAGTGAAAAAGAAACGCAGCGCAGAAACGATGCTGTTCATGGTCGGGATCCCTATACCCGCTTCGCGCTGTTCGACCTGGAATTGCCGGAGCTCTTCAACAGTCGCAGTATCGGGAGGGCGCCCAAGATATGTAGCGAACCTCGCGACATGCCGCACGTAGTCGAACTGGGTCTTCCGCGTAAACCGGCGCATATTCATGTCTTCGATCATGCGCTGACGCAGCGAAGTGACGGGGGCATCAGATAGAACATTGGTCATGATACGACTCCTTGGTTGAAAGGAGCCGCAATCGTCTGCCTACCTGGCCCAGACCTCAACTTAGACCCAGACCGCCGATCACTGACCAGGCCTCAAAACAAACGCCACTCCCGCGCCAGCGGGTTCGTACTTGTCCCAAGTCAGGTCGCTCGCTACCGCACGTCAGCTTGATGAATGAAGGGCAGGTTTCAGGGAGCCATCTTGAACGGTGGAACGTCCGCAAAGTTAGCGTTTCCTGCGGTGCCTTTAAATCAGTTCATCGAGAGTAATGCCCAAGGCTTCGGCCAGCTTCTTGACGGTCTCGATTGAACCGCTCTTCCGTCCGGATTCGATATCCGCGATCTGCACGCGGTTGACGCTCGAAGCTTCGGCGAGGGCGGTCTGGGTGAGGCCACGAAACTCGCGCCAGGCGCGCAGAGGACTTTCGCCGGAGAGCATGCGCTTCACGAACTCGGTAGGGAGCATTTCCTCATCGCCGTTTGCCAACTGCGCCAGAGCACGGTCATAGGCTTGCAGATCGGCCAGCTGTTCGGCGGCGGCCTGCAAGCTACGGTATTCCTCAAGCGGGATCGAAATCATTTCACCCATATCTGCCTCCATCAACCGTAGATGCTGCCACGTGGTCCTATATCGAGAACCGTCAGAACAACGCCTTCATCATTCATGATCACGCGCCAATCACCCACTCTTAAACGGATACCTTCCCGCCCCTTAAGAGCCGTGACATTGTTGGCCTGCGAGGTTGGGTCGGCGGCATATTGCTCGATCTTCCTTATGATCCGTTCGGCTATGTCCACGGGCATCTTGCGAAGGGCCTTCAACGCAGCCCGCGTGTAGGTGACTGGTTTCATTTCCTGCAGTGTAGCTCATGGCTTATATGTAGTCAATGGCTACAGTTTATGGGAATGGCGGGTGGCCGCCGCCGTGTGGATCACACCATGCCCTCATGTTATGAAGTCTCCGAGCAGATTTCGATTTTGCGAGGATTTGGAGCAAATGCTCGGCGAAGTTTATGCCATCGATGCCCAGCAGGAAGCTGCCGCGTTCTTTCGTACGAGCCTGAACCTTTTCGAGAAATGGGGCGTGACGGAGGAGCAGGCGGCCATGCTGCTGGATTTGCCGTTGCGGACCTATCGGCAATGGAAGGAGAAGAGCTTAGCGAAGTGCTCTTCAGAGTGCCATGCTCGATTGTCGAATTTGATGGGCATCCAGGAGGCGCTCATGACAATCTTCCGGAAGCCGGAGCGAGCCTATTCGTGGATACGAATGGACAATGCCGCTTTTGATGGCGTGAGCGCACTTCATCTCATGCTGAACGGCGAGCTGGCGGACATCATACGTGTCCGGCGCTACCTGGAAGCCGAATGCGCTGGTGGGTGATTGTCGAGGCGGAAGGTGCGGTGACTGGCGCTGAAGACTCGGCAAATCGCCGCATAAAATATGCGCTTCGCCGCATCGAAATTCTGGGGGTATCAGTGGGGGTATTTGGGGCGCGACCCTCACGGAAAGCATTATATATCAGTATGATAAATGTCTAAAAAATACTCCTCCTCCGCTACCATCCGCACGCTTCCACAAAAGTCCACATACCACCGCGTTCGATAGACATCGGCCAAACGAGCGCCGCTTTAGGATATGCGGAAATCTTGCCTGCTACCTAGAAAGCTACCTAGCCCTGGAAGCGAACGAAAAGCCCACTTCTGGAAGTAACTTAAAAGCTTGATATATAGTGAAAAAATGGTGGACGCACTAGGGCTCGAACCTAGGACCCGCTGATTAAGAGAAATTGGATTCGGCGTCTCGCGGTGGAACATGGAGTAACCTTGGGGCACATCGTGTCACCTATGAAGTCTATGATTTCCCTTTATTTTCCTACCTTTTCCCGGCAATATCCTGAGCAAGCTGAAATGGGGCATTACTTCCGATTTGCTGCACAGTTTGCTGCACACTTGTTGGAGTGGACGACCCCCAGCGGCATCGAATGTGCCAGAATGAGTTGTCAACGCTCAAACAAGGGAGCCGCCCGTGGAACAGCTTATCAGAATCGGAATGGATACGTCGAAGAGTGTTTTTCAGCTTCATGGAGTGAATGCGGCCGAGGAGGTCGTTCTTCGTCGCAAGCTGCGTCGGAAGGACATGGTGACGTTCTTCGAAAAACTGCCGCCGACCGTCGTGGCGATCGAGGCGTGCGGTGCCTCGCATCACTGGGCGCGCCTGCTCACCTCATTCGGTCACGAGGTGAAGCTGATAGCCGCACAGCTGGTTAAGCCGTACGTCAAGCGTGGGAAGAATGACGCAGCCGACGCCGAGGCCCTGTGCGAAGCAATGAGCCGACCGACTATGCGGTTTGTGCCAGTAAAGACGGCCGATCAGCAGGCCGTGTTGATGCTGATGGGTGTGCGTGACCGGTTGATCCGCAACCAGACGCAGCTCTCGAACGCTATCCGCGGCTTTGCTGCAGAGTTCGGGCTGACGGCCGCCCGGGGTATCGATCATCTCGGTCGATTGCTTGATCAGCTGCAAGCCGACAACAGCCTTCCTTCATTGGCCCGCGAATTGTTCGCGGCCCACGCGGAAGAATATAAGCAGCTTCAGGCAAAAATCGCGGAGGTCGATGCCAAGCTGGCAGCCTGGCAGAAAACTGAGCCTCACTGCAATCGCCTAGCGAAGATCCCCGGTATCGCAGCGATCGGCGCCGCATTGCTCGTGATGAAGACGCCGGCACCAGAGAGGTTTGCCTCAGGGCGCCAGTTCGCTGCCTGGATCGGCCTGACACCGAAAGATCACTCCACCGCCGGCAAAGTCAGGCATGGCGGCATCACCCGCGCAGGCGATGAAGGGTTGCGCAGCGTCCTGGTGGCGGGCGCCACAGCGGTCGTCAGGCACGTCGCCGCGGGCACCAGCAAAAATGCCTTCGCGCCTTGGGTGGAACAGTTGCTCAAGCGCAAGGCTCCCAAACTCGTCGCCGTTGCTCTCGCCAACAAGATGGCTCGCATAGCCTGGAAGCTGATGGTTACCGGCCAAAGCTACGCCGGCAAGACTGCACCGGTCGAGATAGCCGTCGCCGCATAGAGGTCAGCCAACGCGGGGAGCAAAGAGATGCAACCGCGCTGAGCCGATGCCCGAACTTGCAAGGAAAAAGCAGATGGTGTGATCGATCGATCCCGACGTAGGAAAATCCGGTAGCCCCAATGGCCTTCGAGGTCGCACACTTGGCTGGAACCGACGTCGCGGAAACCATCTTGGCCAGCGTTCACTCGAGCGCGCAAAAAGGCCGGACATATGGAAGCAAGCGATCTGATCAAATTAATGCCCAAGAAAGACCTTGTAAGAGGGGGTCGTCCACATATGAGGCTGCTATGGCTACAAAAAAATTCTCTGATCCGTGGCTCCGAGGGCTGAAAGCTGCTGAGCCTGGGTCTCGCGATGAGTGGATGGACGAAATCGAGGCTGGGTTGATCGTTCGCGTCAATCCGAAGCGCCGGGTGTCGTTTCTTCTCATGGCGCGATTTCCAGGAGGTGATGGCACAACGCTGCACGCTAGCCGGCGTGTTCTCGGAGATTATTGCCCGGCTGACGCGAAGGACCGCGTGTATGTCGTCGCTAAGGGCGTCTGTAGACTCACACTAGACGCCGCTCGCCAGAAGGCGCGCGAATGGAAGGCGATAATCGCCGAGGGTATGGCCGCGACCTGCGCAATTGACAACAGCGCGCAAGGGAGCCTTCTCACTTGCTGCAGTGATCGCAGCATTCACCTGGTCCTCGTTCGTGACATCTGCGCCGACGAATTGCGTGTCACCTCCGATTTCCGCTGCAACCGCTTCACCATTGGAAGTTGGCAGATCTAGAATGACGACCTTCGCGCCTTTAGAGGCAAGCAATTCTGCGGTTGCCCGTCCAAGACCCGACGCGCCTCCCGTCACGAGCGCCCCCATACCTTGAATATTCACAGTTCCATTTCCTCTCGTTCTGAAATTTTATCAACGAAGCCCAACGATTTCATAGCGAGCGTGCAATCAGTAACTTCATGATCTCGTTAGCGCCGCCGTAAATGCGATATCCGCGCGCATCGCGGTACATGTCCGAGATTGGATACTCCGCCATATAGCCATATCCGCCGTGGAGCTGTAGACACTCGTCTATAACTTTACCCTGAGCTTCCGATACCCACAGCTTAGCCATTGACGCAGTAGCCGCGTCCAACTTCCCTTCGAGCAGACGCCTGGTACAGTCGTACAGAAATACTTTGGCGATCGTCGCTTGTGTCTTGCATTCGGCAAGCTTGAACTGAGTGTTCTGAAAATCGAACAGGCTTTTGCCAAATGCCTTGCGTTCCTTAACATAGGCAACCGTCGTATCGATCGCGGCCTCCATCATCGCCATAGCTTGCCACGCAATGACCAAGCGCTCTTGCGGAAGCTTCTCCATCAGCATCGCAAAGCCGCCGCCTTCTCGGCCGAGCATTGCTGTCGCGGGGACACGCATGTCGCTAAAAAAGAGCTCGACCGTATCTCTGCCCGCCTGTCCGAGCTTGTGCAGCGGAGCGCCACGCTGAAACCCCGGGGTATCCGTATCAACGATGAAGAGTGAAATGCCTTTGGCACCCGCTGCCGGATCGGTCTTGGCCGCAACGATCACGGTAGAAGCGACCTCACCGTTTGAAATGAAAGTCTTCTGCCCATCTATGATATAGTCGTCTCCATCGCGGCGCGCCGTCGTGCGCATGCCCTGGAGATCAGAGCCCGCCGCCGGCTCAGTCATGGCAATCGCTAGAATGCGTTCTCCACTCGCGGCCTCGGGAAGATAGCGGCGTTTCTGCCCCTCTGTGCCATATTGTGCGATGTAAGGCGCTATGACAGCGCTGTGGAGCGGCAAGGCAAAGTTCAGCGCATTATGCTTGCCCAGCATCTGCATAAGGACGACGTCGAACCGAAAGTCTCCATCGCTGCCGCCATAGGCTTCCGGCAGCGACGCTCCAAGAAGACCCGCAGCCCCCGCCTCCCGCCAAAGTGAAAGAGGCACACTGCCCTCGTCACGCCACGACGCAGCCTGGAACGGAGAAGCATTCAGCTGCAGAAAGCGCTCGACCATGTCCTCGAACATGGCCAACTCTTCGGTTATCATGAAATCAGGCTTCTCGACGGTAATGCTAGACACGCAAATGCCCTTTCTGGCTGCGTTAGATCGTTGCGGATTCAAGTTTGGGCGTCGCGATCGTCCCTTGGGCAACGAGATCGGCGATCTGTTCCTGCGAGTAGCCTATGCTCTCCAGCACGGCCCTGCTGTGCGCGCCAGGAATCGGAGCGGGTATTGGGGTCGCCGCAGGCGTCCCATCAAATCTTGGGCTAGGTGCAGGTTGCACGATGCCGTCAATATCAACGAGCGTTTCACGTTGAGCGAGATGAGAATGGCCAGCCGCTTCGGCCATGGATAAAACCGGCGCAAAGCACGCGTCAGTGCCTTCAAAGACATCGCACCATTGGGCGCGCGTCCGGCTCTTGAAAATCGCCTCAAGCTTTGCTTTCAGATATGGCCAGCGCGCTTTGTCGTTCTGTGCATCGAACTCCTCGTCGCTTAGAAGCCCAAGCTTTTCGCGTAGCAGAGCATAGAATTGCGGCTCGACTGCCGCGATGGACACATATTTCCCATCGGCGGTCTCGAAGCTGTCATAATAATGGGCACCGCCATCGAGGAAGTTCGTACCACGCTCGTCGTTCCAGCGTCCTTCAGCCCGGAACCTCCAAATCATCGCCATCAACGTCGATGCGCCGTCCACCATGGCGCAATCGACGACCTGACCATTGCCCGTCGCCCGGGCCTGCAAGATCGCGCTCACCATGCCAAAAGCCAGCATCATTCCTCCACCCCCAAAGTCTCCGAAGAGGTTCAAGGGCACAGCAGGCTTTCCTCCTGCCGCGCCGCAGGCATGCAGCGCGCCGGTAATGGCAATATAGTTGAGATCGTGACCAGCCATTTGGGCGTAGGGGCCCGATTGCCCCCAACCTGTTACGCGGCCATAGACAAGCGCAGGATTGTCAGCCCGAAGAACTTCGGGACCGAGCCCCATACGCTCCATAACGCCCGGCCGGAAGCCCTCGATCAATCCCTCGGCAGACCTGCACAGATCACGAACGACTTCAACGCCGGCGGGAGATTTGAGGTCAATGGCAATGGAACGACGTGAGCGGTTCAATACGTCCTTCGGAGAATAGTAGGCCCCGCCGCCGGGACGATCGATCCTGATGACCTCTGCGCCGTGGTCGGCAAGCATCATTCCTGCAAATGGGCCAGGCCCTATACCGCCCATTTCAATGATCCGGAGACCGGACAGAACCCCAGGCCTATCGGATGGCGCATCACTTCCCATGCGTCAGATCCGCTCAATGATCATAGCAGGCGCCATTCCGCCGCCTGTACACATCGTAACAAGTCCGGTGTTCAGGTCGCGTCGCTCGAGTTCGTCAACCAGTGTACCTATGAGCATCGCGCCGGTAGCACCGATCGGATGCCCAAGAGCAATAGCGCCGCCGTTCACATTGACTTTAGCAGGATCCACATCGAGATCGCGCATGAACTTAATGGGCACGGCCGCGAAGGCCTCATTTACCTCAAAAAGGTCGACATCACCGACCGACATCCCTGCATTTTGCAGCACCTTTCGTGCCGCCGGCACGGGCGCATTCAGCATCAACTCAGGAGAATCGCCGACCGTAGCCATTGCCCTGATGCGGGCTCGCGGCTTGAGCCCGCGACTTCTCGCATAGTCCGATGACGCGACAACGATCGCGCCAGCTCCGTCGACGACGCCGGATGAGTTACCAGCATGATGGACATGATTGACCACCATCCCGGGGAAGGTCTTTTCAACCAATTGCCTGAACGTAACTCCGTCATCCGTCAGATGTGCATCATAACGGCCAGCGAATGCAGGGGCCAACGTGGCCAGCCCCTCAAGTGTCGTGCCCGGGCGCGGAAACTCCTCATGGTCGAGAATAAGCGTGCCATCATAATCATATACAGGGATTACACCTCGACTGAAACGGCCTTCCCTTATGGCCTCAGCAGCCCGACGCTGGCTTTCCATCGCAAGGGCGTCCACGTCATCTCGCGCAATACCTTCAATCGTGGCGATGACATCCGCGCAAATACCCTGGTGCGGCTGAGGGTGAAGATCACGAAGATGGGCATTGCCGGCGTCCACCAGCGGATAAAGCTGGTGGGTCGACACGTGCGACATAGACTCGACGCCACCAGCCACGACCAATGACTGCACGCCTGACATCACGCCCATCGCCGCAGAATTGACAGCAGACAGCCCCGAGCCACAGAAGCGCTGCACGGTCATGCCCGGAACGATGGGGTCCCAGCCCGCATCAAGCAGCGATGCACGGGCGATACAGTAAGCTTGGCGCCCCAGTTGATTGTTGCATCCGGCAATGACCTCGTCGATCTCCGCGACATTGAGGCTATTGCGCTCAGAAAGAGCCGCCAGGACGGCGGACAGAAGCCGCTGAGGGTGCGTATCAGAGAACGCCCCCTTGCCGATTTTTCCGACAGCTCGCGGCGTGCGAACCGCATCGATGATCCACGCTTCTTGCATTTGCTGAGCCCCCAATCAGGCGACGACAGGAGGAAGGCGACGCTGGATGATGTCCCGCCCTTCGGAAATGATATTTCGCAGAAGATCAGCACAGCTTGGGATATCGCTGATCAGGCCCTGGGCCATGCCGGCTGTCCAGATCCCATGATCGAGATCGCCATTCTGCAGAGCCTCGCACCCACGCACGCCGGCGACGAGCGGGCGCACGGCCTCAAAGGGAACGCCTTCAGCCTCCAGCCGGCGTACTTCCTGACTGATGGCGTTTCGCGCCACGCGAGCCGTATTGCGGAAGCTGCGGAAGATCAGATCCGTGGAACGCTCATCATTTTCGACGATCGCACGCTTAAAATTTTCGTGAAGGGGCGCTTCCTTCGTCGCGCAGAACCGCGTTCCCATATTTATGCCCTGCGCCCCAAGAGCGAGGGCCGCCACGAGCCCGCGGCCGTCGGCAAAGCCACCGGACGCGATTACGGGAATCGAAACCTTGTCAACGGCAGCGGGAATAAGGACAAGGCCCGGCACATCCTCTTCACCTGGATGCCCGGCGCATTCAAATCCGTCGATCGATATCGCATCGACCCCCAGCCGCTCAGCCGCAATAGCATGACGGACCGCCACACATTTATGGATAACCTTGACGCCATGCGCCCGGAATTCGCTGACATGCTCCTCCGGCTTGTAACCTGCCGTCTCAACAACCTTGACCCCACCCTCTATGATCGCACGGCGATACTCTTCGTAGGGAGGAGGCGTGATGGTCGGGAGGATCGTAAGATTAACACCGAAAGGCTTATCGGTCATCTCGCGGGTCCGCGCTATCTCGACGAACAACGCTTCGGGACTGGTCTGCGTAAGAGCCGTCAAAATGCCAAGCCCGCCGGCGTTCGAGACGGCCGAAGCCAGCTCCGCCGTCCCGATCCACTGCATGCCGCCTTGCACAATGGGATATCGAATACCAACGAGATCGCAAAATGGGGTACGGAAGCTTGCTTCCGCGTCGAACCCACTGGCGACTTCCTTGACTGCCTGTTCCTGCATTCCAACCCCGCAAAGCAAAAAACTACGCTATGAAGACTGGCTTACACGGGCCGCCAAGTTTCACCTTTCCTGAAGTGCACAGACTATTGCGCAGGACTGCATTACTGGCGCCAGCCAACCTATCTGGGCCGCGTTGACAATGTGGGGCAACCGATTGCGGATCGCGGCGATGTTGAGGGAGTTGGCGCCATATTAGAGTCATGCTGCCGTAACATCGGCACCACAGTGGAAATCGCTTGAAATGCCGAATATGCGCTTGATGCTGTCGCAATACCCATTAACGGCGCAAAGTCGCTTGGAATGGGCTCTCAGCGATTGGACTTAGGCGCAATGATAGGCAGGATGCCCTGCATTGGAAGTTACTGGCCAACAACGTCGCGATCATGGCCATTGTCGGCAATCAGAGCCTTGGGCTTGATGACGGATATCGCGATCAGAGCATCCACGGCGCCATAAAAGTATGCCGCACCGCCAATCAGGATGAAGCCGAGAGCGCCCCCTTATTGTCGCAACGGGCGTGGACTTTGTACGTAAAGCTGCCGCGCATCCAAAAGCCTGCGCAAAAACCCCCGCCCCCCCTTTCCGCCCACCACCGATACATGGTCACGAACGATGATACACGCTGAGGATAGACCAGCGTCTGCGGGATCCGCACCCGCGGCACCGGGTTTATCCGTATCTGCTGCGCAAGCTGGTGATCGAGCGGCCCAACCACGTGTGGTGCGCTGACGTGACTTATATCCCGATGCGGCGCGGCTTCCTCTATCTGGTGGCGATCATGGACTGGGCGACGCGCAAGGTCCTGGCCTGGCAGCTGTCGAACACGATGGATGCGGGCTTCTGCGTCACGGCACTGGAGGAGGCGCTGGCCCGCTTCGGCCGGCCCGAGATCTTCAACACGGACAAGGCAGCCAATTTACCAGCTTCGCCTTCACCAGCGTGCTGCGTGACGCCGAAGTCCGCATCAGCATGGACGGCAGGGGCCGGTGGATGGACAACGTCTTCATCGAGCGACTCTGGCGCTCTCTGAAATACGAGTGCGTCTACCTCCATGCCTTCGAGACCGGATCGGAGCTGAAGGCTGGCCTTGGGCGGTGGATCACCTATTACAACACTCAGCGTCCGCACTCAGGCCTTGCCGGGAGAACCCCGAAAGAGGCCTATCGGCGGATCGGGCAATCAGACAGGCGGCATGAACGACAAACGGGATTAGCTTAACTTAGCCGCCAAACTGTCCAAGAAGGCGGGACCACCTCACCACCTCAGTCCGATCCAATGAGAATTCATGTTCTCGTCATGAAAGCTTCTGCCGGCTGCCACCAATTCGCACTAAGCCAGCGAACTGGGGCCATCTCTCATCGCCCGGGCCAAGCATATCATCCAGGGCAGGGCCACGCCTAACCCTGGGTGATACCTAAGCATTCCTTTCAGAGGTAGAGACAATCTCAGAAGCGCACAGTCGCCTCAAATCCATACATCCGAGGTTCACCAGGAACAGCACCGTTGGTTCCAAAAGGCACTAGTGCATTACCGCCAGTGTAATAGCCCTGATTGGTAAGGTTCTTGACGAAGAGAGCCCAGGACATTGGAGATCCAACAATATCCTTCCATTCCAAACGGGCGTTCACCAACTTGTAGGACGGCAAATATGTATCCGGCGCCACGGTAGTACCTTGGCTGGAGAACCACTGGCCGGTTTGGGCATAGAGATCACCCCGCAGGGACAGCGCGCCTAGATCGTTCGGAAGGCCAACGGTAACCGCGCCGTAAACAGATCCGCTCCAGCGCGGCGTGTCAGCATAGGTTCCGTATATCGCCTCCTGACCAAAAAGCGTCGTCTTCCCATTCAAAAACTCCGCATCGGTGTGAACAAGGGTGCCACCAATCTCAAGCCAGTTGGTCGGATTCAACGCCAGATCAAACTCAAAGCCGCGTACCCGCGCCTTAGGTATGTTCACAGTCAGAGCCAAAAGGCTCGAAACACCACCAACAGCAAACGCTGCAGGCGCTGTGGCATAGATAACCCGTTGCACATCCTTGACAATCTGATTGTAGAGTGCAAGATTTGCCCTAACGGGAATCATGCCTACATCGCCCTTGAACTTCATGCCAAGTTCGAAATCATATGTCGTTTCAGGTTTGAATCGATTGCCTCCTTCACTGGCATAGAAGTACCGAGCAGGTCCTTGACCATTGACGCCACCGGCCCGCCAACTGCCACGCTGGGCAAAATATACGAGCAGCGAGTGCGTCACCTGATAATCAACTGTTACGTTCCAACTCGGCTTGCTAAACGAAGTCGTTTCGAAAATAACTGATGGATTGACCGCAGCATTGGTATACAGTCGCGATGTTGCTAGCTCCCCCTGAGTCAGAGAGAACTTCTCCCAAGTGTAACGAAAGCCACCGGTTAGCTTCAGGCCTTCCAAGCCGATTGACGAAAAATCTTGGGTAAGCTGACCGTAAAGCGCCTTGCTGATATCGGCAGTTCCGAAATCGTTCATTTGGACGCTCTGCTGATATCCTGCAGGATAGCCCAGATACTGACCAAAGGGTGCGATTTCCAGATAGGCAATAGGTGAAGAAGAAGACTTTCTCTCTTTAGAATAATATCCCCCAACAATATAGCTCAAGGAACCGATGGATCCAATGACCTGAAGCTCCTCAGAAATACTGCGAACTTTGGTAGAAAGACCTTTATACTCGCCGGTATATGCCGGCTGAGCCGTGCTAGCCATCGAACTGTCAAGGGATTGCAACGTAAAGGGACCACCATTCACGCCATCGTATAAATCAAAGGTTTTCGTCCTAGCAAAGCCAAAAATGTTCTTAATCGTCACGTCGTCCGTCAGTTCGAATGCCGTGCTGTTCGTTAGAACGATATCCTTCCCACGGTGAACGGATGGCGCGTAAGTGTTCACCTTCCAAGGACCCAGCACCTTTTGAAAGGCAATCTGGTCAATATAGCCATTGGGCATCGCTTCGGAGCCGGGATGCAACGCCTGATATGCAGCATACCCGCCAGGAAATTGGTTTAGAAACGATGGGGAATAAAGGCATGCGACAGTGCTGCTGACACCAGGCGTACCACACGCATAGGCCGAGAATGCCTCAATCTGCACGTTTGTACCGCGCGCCCGTGAATATTGAAAAACCGTCTCGTTCGTCAGGCGTTCAGTCGGACGCAGCGTAAGCGATACACGGCCGGATTCTCGGTCTACCGCCCCCTCATTCACATGCTTATACACATTATACTGATACCCGTCGCGCCGCTCGAGGTCACCCGCGACACGCAGTAGGACCTTGTCATCGACAATAGGAACGTTGATAGCACCCTGGATCTGACGGCGGCTGTAATTGCCAAGGCGCCCCGTTAGGAAGCCCTCGAATTTATCTGTCGGCTTAGCCGAATTGAACAAAACGGCGCCCCCGGTTGCATTTCGGCCAAACAAAGTTCCCTGCGGGCCCTTGAGAACCTGTATATTGCCAAGATCATAATAGCCCGAGCTATTAAAGGAGGAAATCTGCACATCATTGAAATATGGCAGAACTCCAGGTTGTGAGCCGGTATAGATATCGATACTTTGTCCCCGTATCGCAAAGTTCACGGCATTGTTGGTCTGGGCTGTGCGAACGATAAGACCTGAAAAGTTTTTCTGGAGATCAGAGTCGGACAGTACCACGCGCGCCGCAAGCTGCTCTGAGCTAAGCGCGCTGACCGCGACCGGAACTTTCGACAAACTCTCACTAACGCGCCGCGCCGTAACCACGATTTCGCCAGTGTCACGAACAGGAGCCGCCTTCGCTGGGTCCTCCTGCGCTCGAGCGGATGTTGAAGCAATACCAACGACGGCCGCTGTGCAGATGAGTACACGCTTGCGCATCCTCGCACGACAAGACGCGGTTTGGTTTATTCCGTGGAACTTAAACATAGCCCTCTCCCTGTAGAGATTCTAATATTATACCCCTGCGCCAATCATTAATGACAAGCATTCGGGCACACCCCAAGAAAGCAAACATCAATTCAAATGATATAATAAGACATTTTATATTTGACCCATCACAGTAGAGATGAACTCCACCAATTAAGCCTATTTAATTGAGCAAAATATCAAGCATTTTCGGCACGCGATGGGTTCGGCACCTCAGATACAATCTCCGAGACGCCGGCATCCAGACATCAGGAGAGCAATTGATCATCCCAAGTAAAAATGCGATCCGAGCAGTCATCTTTCACGTGAAGGATATCTTCGATAAACAGGCGCTGGTTTTCATCGCCGGGGAAGGCGATGTGGATCGAGTATACCATATCACGTTGAAGCGCCCAATCCTTCATGCCGTGCGATAGATCCTGATCAATATGATCGAGACCAAGGCTGTGGAAGAAGATAATTAGTCCCTTCTCGTCATGGCCAAACTTTGCAAACGTTTCAAATCCGATGCGCGAGAGCTCGCTGATCTTCGTACCTGTCCGCGAAGCATTGGCCATTTCGCGTGTTGCAGCAACAGTAGCTTCCCAGTTCTTCTCTGTGACGGGGTTCGGGTTGCCTCCCACCGTCCAGCTCTTTCCACCATCCCAGCAATAGCCGTTATACCGGCCATGAAGATCGAACATGATGTTCATACCCTCGCGAAGCTCAAAATCCACGACCTCAAGGTCAGCATGGAAATATGGACTCAATCCGTTATCCGGTGCGTTTGTATCAGGAAGATTTGGAGACCCGCCATGCGTGAGAGCATTGATCTGGTATTCAAAGATGAGATCGTGCCAGCTCATTCCCTTCTGCCAGTTCCGGACAGCACCCTCCAGCGACGTCTGATTGATCCACGACGCCTTCCGCAAGAGCTCGATTTCGACATCCGTCTTTCTTGCACGTACATGCCGGAACAGGTTTTCTCCAGGAACGGCTTCCAGTTCAGGAATAGCTGATGCAAAAAGCACGCCCATTTCATAGTTATCAAACGCAACGCGACCGCGCGTCAGCCCAAGGTCGCGCAAGCCCGCCACGATCGCCTGGCCCATATTCGAATAGTAAGTGGCTGCGCCTTGGCGTCCCCAAGTCGAATTCTCAAGCACCTCCTGACCCGCAAACCGAGCAAGCTCCTCGAAGTTCGCCTCCCGGTGGAACGGTAGGTTCGACGAAGCAAAGGGCCTGATGTCTTTGATCCACGTTGGCTGGACCTGCAAGCGCATCAGTTCGCTTTCAGACATGACCAAGATTGGATGCTCAGGATCATGGCGTGAGAAGATAACAGGCAAAGAACCTGTCGTCTCTGGCAGGGAGGAGTGCTTGCTAAAGCTGCTCATATAGTATTGATTTGTACCGAACAACGCGACAATGCCGTCGACTCCCCGCTCCTCCATCACTTCGACCAGACGAGGAATATTGCACAGCTTCTCGGGCGCTGGTTGGCGCTCGAACTGCCGTTGGGGATGGTTCACAAGCATTTAAATCTCCTCTTCCGATATCTTAATTGCCGATTGGAGCGTCGATATTATACACTCTCATCGCGTTATGCATGAACAGGTCCAATCTTTCCTCATCGGAGAGATCAGATGTCATGATTTTGAAGGCGTTCCATATTATCGTATAAGACGTAAAGATCATATCGGCTGGAAAATTACTTTCCATGATACAACGCTTTGTGCCAAATATATTGATCGCCTCTCTAAAATACTCTTCTTGTTGCTTCGCCATTTCGAGAGAAGTGAGAGGACGAGACTGGTCAACATCTACCAGTCCAGTAAAGCCCTGGTTTAAGCCGCCGAGCTTGAGATAGACGTTTTCGCATCGAGCCACCTCTCGAAGACCAGTCTTCCACTCGGCCATGGATCGACGTTTGTCGGTCGCATATCCTCCAACACCTGCCGGGCCACCGAAGTGATCAAGAACGATCGTCATCGCCGGCTCAGATCTCGCCAGTTCCACAACTTCTCGATATTGGGACTGAAAGGTCCAGGCCTCGAAAATGAGCCCTCGCTCGCGAAGCTCTCTTATGCCACGCGCAAACTCCGGGCGGCGCATAATGCCTGCTTCCGCCGCACCAAAGCCCGGACCGACTTGTTCATCATAGGCTGTTAGATGCCGAACGCCCCGGAACCGGCTTGACGCAGCCATATGCACGTCAAGGACACTGCCAACGCTCTCGCTCAACAAGTCGGCGGTAGAGATGATCGCACAACAAGCGCCAGCAACATCACCGCCCAGACCTAGGTTTCGTGGACAAAGGGTATCCAGAGTTTGACTGACACGAGCGCTACGAAGCCGAGGTATGATTCTTTGGTTTTATCGTAGCGGGTCGCGATGCGCCGCCAGTTCTTGAGTTTGTTGAACAGGCGTTCGATCAGGTTGCGCCATTTGTATTTCGCGCGGTCGTGCGGGGCGGGATTGCGCCGGTTGACCTTGGCAGGGATCACCGCCTCGACACCCGCCGCCTCGATCTCTTCGCGGATCGCATCGGCATCGTAGCCCCGGTCGGCCAGGAAGGCCTTGATCCGGTCGGTTATCATACGGAACAGTGGGGCGAAGCCCTGCACATCGTGCGCCTGTCCGGGTGTCAGCACGAAGCCGAGGGGGAGGCCCCTGGCATCGCACCTTGCGTGGAGCTTCGTCGTGAAGCCGCCTCGCGATCGGCCAAGCGCCTCGGTTTGCTGAGTCCCCTTTTTATGCCGACGGCACAATGATGTGCCCGGACCACCGTGCTGTCGATCATGTCGGCGGCCGCGTCGCGCCCCGCCAGTTCGGCCAGCGTCTCGAGCATGGCATCGAACACGCCGGTCGTGACCCATCGTCGATAGCGCCGGAACACGCTGTTCCACTTGCCATACTCGTCCGGCAGGTGCCGCCATTGCGCGCCGGTCCGCGCAATCCACATCATGCCCTCGAAATAAGGGCGATTATCCTGCGCCGGGCGGCATCCACGACCGTGCTCAGGCGGCAGCAGCGGCCCGATCACTTCCCATTCTTCGTCCGTAACGCCGATCCGCTCGCCCAAGGCTGCCTCCAAAAGCCAGCCTTGAATCAGCGACCGAGTCCCCAGTCAAGCTTTGTCCACGAAACCTAGTGCACTGACTCAGTCGGTTGGTACAGGCAGCCGCCTGAGTTTGGCGAGAATGGTCTCGGCCGGCTTGGTCCAGACGAAGGGCTTAGGGTCGGCGTTCTGCTTTCGGATGTAAGCGCTAATGGTGTCCTGGAGGTCGACGACGGAGGTGAAGACGCCGCGCCGGATGACCCTTCGGGTGAGCGCCGAGAAGAAGTTCTCGACGGCGTTGAGCCATGAGCCCGAGGTCGGGGTGAAATGGAACACCCAGCGTGGATGATCGGCGAGCCACTCCAGGACCTTCGGATGCTTGTGGGTGGCGTAGTTGTCGAGGACGGCGTGGATCACCTTGCCGGCAGGAACGGCGCGCTCGACGGCGTTGAGGAACTTGATGAACTCCTGGTGCCTGTGCTTGGGCATGCAGCGACCGACGACTGTGCCGTGGAGGACGTCGAGCGCGGCGAACAGGGTGGTCGTGCCATTGCGTTTGTAGTCGTGCGTCATTGTTCCGCATTTGCCCGGCTTCAACGGCAGACCGGGTTGGGTTCGGTCGAGGGCCTGGATCTGGCTCTTCTCGTCGATCGAGATGACGACGGCGTGAGCCGGCGGGGCCATGTAGAGACCGACGATGTCTTCGACCTTGGCGGCGAAGGCGGGGTCGCTCGATCTCTTGAAGGTTCGCAGACGGTGGGGTTGGAGGTGATGGACCTGCCAGATGCGCTGGACGGTTCGGAGCGAGACGCCGAAGGCTTTGGCCATTGCGCGGCCGGTCCAATGGGTCACGGCACCGGGCGGTTCGGAGCAGGTCAACGCAACGATCCGTGCGACGACGGGCGCGGCGATCGGCGCCGTACCGGGCTTGCGCGTCTTGTCGCGGAGAAGACCATCGACGCCTTCCTCAGCGAAGCGCTGTTGCCAGCGCCAGACCGCAGGTCGGCTGACGCCGGCGCGGCGGGCCACTTCGAGCACCGGCAAGCGGTCGCTGGAGAGCAGCACGATCCTGGCGCGCAGCACATGCTTGAGCGGGCAGTTGCGGTCGCCGACGATTTGTTCAAGCCGAGCACGGTCGGCGGCGTTCAAGAGGATGTTGACGGTCTGGGCCATGACGGGAGAGTCGCATGTCCTAGACGATTTGTGAATCTCCCGTCTGCGTCATTGCACTAGATACCGTCGGCCCCACAAGCGTCCAGATAAACCGCCAGCAATTCCGTCGGATCGCGGCCCAAAGCCTTCGCCACCGCGACAAACTCCACAACATCAACCCGCCGTTCGCCAAGTTCATATTTGGCGACAAAGGATTGCGGCCGGTCCAGGTGGGCTGCAAGAACGGCCTGCGTCAACCCGGCAAACTTGCGGCTTTCAATCAGGATTTCCCGAAGTTTATGATGTTGAGGGGAGCGAAGGGAACTGGTCATGGAATCCGGCAAAATGAAAGGCCGGTATTTTCTTTGATCCCAAATTCGGATTATCCCATAACGGGATTGAACCGTTCAACGTGCCTATCCCGGAGGATCGAAGATGGTCGAGCCTGATCCCGCAGTTGCCGATGATGCTCCTTCCGAAGACAAGCTGACGCCCTACGATGAGGAAAGGCTGTGCCTTTATCTACGGCTCCTCGATGCAGAAGCCGATGGTGCGCACTGGCGGGAAGTGGCCCGGATCGTCCTGAACCGCGATCCTGCGGCCGATACCGAACGCGCGCGGCGTTGCTGGTCCAGCCATTTGAAACGCGCCCAATGGGTTGCCGCCACTCGCTATGCGGAATTGTTCGCCGGAACGAATAGAAGCAACGGCTTGTAGCTGGCGCCTCGCACAAAGGCAGCGCACCATGTTCATCACGGCGGATTTCCTAACGCACCGCGCTTACGCGATCGCCTGCAGCCCCTTCGCTTTCACCAGATTGAGCAGCTTGAGCGAAGGACCATCGGGGCGCTTTTCGCCACGTTCCCATTTGCTGACTGCATCTTTCCTGACATTGAGATAGTGAGCGAAAACCGGCTGCGACACCTTTTCGCGTTCGCGCAACGCCCGGATTTCCTCCGGTGCCAAAGGCTCCACCGGCGTAAGGCACAACGCATCGAACTCGCGCATGGTCGATTTGTCCACCAAGCCTACTCGATGGAGTCCTGCCGCCGCCTCGTGGACCGATGCCAGTATCAGGCTTTCAGCCCGCTTGCCCTTCGTCTTCGTCATCACTCGATACCTCGATCAATTCTCCGGCCGTCGCAGCGGCCTCAATCTGGTCGTCGGAAAGACCCAAATATATGGTCGCCAGTTGTTTCAGCGCCCTTAGCTCCTTCGCGTTCACATTGGCCTTCTCATTCTTGGCAAAGCCGTGGGCGAAGAAGCTGTGCCCGCCAGCCTTGAACAGAATGATCGTCCGAAAGCCTCCCGATCTGCCGCCACCCGGTCGGGCGACGCGCTGCTTGAACACACCTCCGCCCAGGTCCGCGTCATATTCCCGGGCCGCAACCTCTACCGCAGCTCGGTACAGGCTCTCGCCTGCCACCCCTGCCTTGCGCGCAAACCGGGCGAACCCTTTGGTCATGAACACGCTCATGGCAGCACCCAAGCAGCGAAACGCTTCATACTATAGTCCTTAGAGCTATAATTTCAAGAAGGTCGGTCAACAGCGGCAACCCATTTCGCCATTAGCCTCATGCGTATCGGGCAAACGGCACCACATTGGTCGTAGGTTCGCGCCCCTCGATCAGATTTTGCAGATGGGCCGCCCACGTATCGAGCGTCTTCCGCTTCTCCGGGTCGTAGCGATAGCGATTATCCAACGCACAGTCGAAATCCTTGGTCTGCATTTCTCCCATGAAGCCATCCGGCAACGGAACTTCGCAATAGACTCGATCGTACATTCCCATGGCGCGTTCCTCAAACCGGCGGCGTTTTGCTCATTAAGAGCTTCACTTGGTCAGCGTCCATGACCAACCTTTGGTCGCGACAGCATCGCTCGCGCATTCGACCGAGCCGGCCGCCGCCAAGCGGGCTCAGAAGAATATTCTGTTCATATGCGCGAGCCGTTCGGCGACCTCCTCACGCGAAGCAGTGACCCCCAATTCTTCCGCATGGACCGGCCATTGGGCAAGACTCGCTCGGACTGCGTCAATCATGTCCGACACCGAACTGTCCGATAGTCCGTGACGTTTCGCGAGCCGCTCGACATGTGCGCGGGTTGGCGTCCGCCCTTCCCCTTCGACCGCGAGATAATGTTCACCGCCCGGACCATGGGAGAAGGTGAGGTCATAGGCAGGGGCGAGACGCCATTGATCCCGGGTGCCGAGCAGAAACGCATGCTGCCTGGTATGATCGTCCCTGTTGTACGCCAGAATATTGAACAGCATGCGCCTGAAAGCCTGGTCCAGGTCGTCCGCATGCCGGGTTATGCCCTGCACGGCGCGAAGAAAGCCATCATAGTCTATGCTCGGCGCATGGGGCGGCGCTTCGATCGCCCCGGCCAGCGAGACCATATGCACGCGCCGTCCCGGCTGAGGCCGGTCGAAACGCCTGGTCGCAAAATAGCCTGGGCCATCCTTCGCCGGCAACAGGCGCGACGGCGCCATGACGATACCGGCAGCCCGCGCCATACGCGCATAGGCTTCCTCGACAGCGCCAATATCGATGGGGTCCGTCAGCGCCCGGAACTTGACGATCCAGCTCTCGAACCCGGCGGCAACCTCGCCTTCGGCGACGTGAATGTCTCCATCTGGCGAAAAACCGACATGGATCTTAGGGCGGGCGCCACCCGAAGCACCCGCGAGCGTCGCCAGCGTGTCAGCCAGCCGCGCCTCGTCTCCCAGCAGGATCGAACGCGCCTCCGCCGCCAGCGCATCGAGGTCGAGCGTCGCCACTTCCTCGGCTGGTGTGGTGGCAGGCTCGTAGATCAAGGCGCCGCGCCCCTGCCGACCGACCAGCGCCAGACGGTCGACACCGTCCAGACCCTCCCACCGGACCTCGAGTTTCGCGAGGCGCCGTTTCATCAGCAGCGCGCCCCACCCCTCGGGCAGACTGTCGGCAAGAAACCCATGCAGACCTTCGAAGTCTCGGCTGCGGGCTTCGTGGAGACCGGGTTCGGCCGGGTAGAGCGCGGGGGCGATCGGGCGCTTGCCCGCCACCATTTCCGATGACCATTCGAGCACGGCACGCCCCCGCCCCATTGCCAATCGGCCTACCGGTTCGGCCGGGCTTCCTTCATCCTGCCACAGCCCGATCTGCAGCGGCGTGCCCGCAGCAAGCTTCATACGGACCGCCGCGGCGCCCGAATGCGACGTTCCGCGCCGTTCCCAGCTTTCTTCTGGCGCTCGAGCAGCTCGTCCATGCTGACCGCCGGGGGTTCCGGAAACAACGCCTTCAAATCCTGCTCGCAGCGAAGCGCGATCGCGGCGCGCACTAGATCGTCGATCGACGCTTTCCCTTCGGTTTCCAGGCGCCGCCATGTGCGATAAGATACCCCGGCGCGATCCGCGGCCTCAACCTGCCCCCAGCCAAACGCGAGGCGGCGTGCACGAATGCGGTGGCCGATTGCCTGGGCCATTTCGATGGGTGTCTCGAACATTGGCCATATATGGCCCCATATCACAAGAAATACAATATAATTGTCCTTATATGGACAAATTTCAGGAATCTCCCTTCTTCGTCGAAAGCCGGCGGCGGGGCGCTGGCGGGATTTTCTCAGGGGGCGTCGGTTTCGTGACGATGCCATTTATGAGCCTGGCTAGGCTCCGCAGGGCGGCGGCCTTCTCCTCAAGATAATGATGGCGATCATAGGTCCCTTCGACGCCGGGGATCGCATGCCCGAGCACCCGCTCGGAAATATGCGAATCCACGCCTGCCCTTGCCATCAGCGATTTCGCCGTTCTTCTGAGGTCGTGGATAACCCAGCGCGGGATCGCGTCCCCGCCTTTCTTCGCAATCGCGGCGTCGAGTTGCGCTTTCGCCTTGCTGAACCCATTTTGAGGTCGGTCGTCGAAACGGCCCGGAAAGACGAAGGGACTGGACGCGTGACGCGGCTGGGCCCGAATGATGTCCATCGCCAGCGGCGGCAGCTTCAGAAAGCTGGCATTACCCTTTTCCCTGTCCTCTGCCGGTATCGTCCAGACGCCGTCCGGGGAAAGGTCCGCATGCCGCATGTCCGCGAGCTTCGCCCGGCGTTGCCCGGTCAGCAAGGCCATCCGGACAAGCCCGTTGAAGGGATCGGCTCCGCTTGTGGCTTTCCACAGCAGCCAGATCTCGCGGTCGTCCAGAATGCGCTTGCGGGCGCGGGCACTGCCGTCGGCGCGCTTCATGCCTTTGATGATCGGCGAGACATAGCCGTCAGCCCGCGCCGCATACCAATTGCAGAGCGATGAGATCTGGGCGAGCACAGCGTCCGCTTGCCCCGTCCCGCTCTTGTCCTGGACATCGTCCATAAGCGCCGTGACATCGGCTCTCCGGATGCTTCTGATATCCCGGCCGCGCCATCGGGGGTGGCCGTCGGCGTCATCGAGAATATAGCGTTCGAACAGGCGCTGGATTTCCCGGGCCGAACGCAGCGGCGGCACCGGGCGTCCTCGAAAGTCTTTTTGTCCTTCCTTCAGGACATGCCGTTTCATGAACTCCCCATAGACCGACTCGAAAAGCTCGGCCCCGCTCTCATCATCCGCCCCTTCCTGGCTGTCGCCCGCAGGATCCGGTTTCGTCGGATCAATGCCATTCGCGATCGCCGCCTTCCACTGCCGCGCTTTTGCCCGGGCCGCTTCGAGCGTGAGTTTTTCCACCCCGCGCTTCACCGGTCGTGGATGACCGCGGTCAATTTGGCCATCAACTCGGCGAACTGGCGCAGCTTGACGATGGCCGTGGAAGGATCGTCGCGGAAATAGCGTTCCGCGAGTCCTCCCAGCGTTACCAGTCGTCCATCATGCGTGGACAGAAAACCGAAATTGAGCGAGTCCATTCGTCCCCCGATCCCAACTTCCTAACCGAAGACGCAAAAGATGTCTCGCCTTCCCGATGGAGCGGCTTCAAACCGCAGGCGCCGCTTGCCCACTATGGGGGATTGAGCGCAAGGCATCTATTCCAGCCGGTCAGCCAGTCGCACCATCGGGTCCATGCGCTCGTGAAAAATCGCCACCACGAGGGCGGGCGCGTCGTCACGCGGAAGGCAGAAGACATAGTGATGCTCGCAACGGACCATTCGCAAGCCCGGATGGAGCGCAGACATGTCCTTGAAAAAGCCCTCTCCCGTCGCAACGCTTTCCATGCCAGCTCGCAGCTTGACCACATAGCTACGGGTCTGCGCATCGCCCTATTGCTTGCGTGTATAGCGGATAACGTCGCGCAGGTCGGCTTCCGCCGCCAACGTCAGGACATAGCTGGCGGTCAAGCGCGGCTATCCCTTCCCAGCTCTTCGTCAACGATGGCATCAATGCTCTTGGTGGACACGCCGCCTGCCAAGCCCTCGGCAATCCGCTTTCCCAGCAGAGTTTTCAATTCTTGCCATGCGGTATCTTCGCCCACATCGGCAGAAAACAGCCGCTCAATGGCATATTGCTTGATCGTCTTGTCCTGCAACGCCGCCAAGGCTTTTAGGCTTTGGTGCTGCTGGTCGGTAATATCTATGGTCAGGCGACTCATGGGAACCTCGCATATGGCTTGATCCCCACATTACCACAAATGTGCATTTGTGGTAACCCATCGATATGGCGCTCCCAAGCCTCCTTTGCAGCTATCCAAACGGGGCATTTTTAGGGCATCAGACGCGTGCAATTGAATGAAACAGGGTGAAATCGATCCGAACGCGTCACTACACCAAAGATTCGCACTCCCAATGCGTTACGCTACAAGATTGGACATAATAATACAGTACAATCAGAGACTTAGTGAAACTCTTAATCAGCGGGTCCTAGGTTCGAGCCCTAGTGCGTCCACCACCTTTTCAATAACTTAGCATTGATAACGTGGCATCGAAGAGTGCCGGGAGCGCCCGCGTAATCGCCACGTAATCACCCTCACATTCGAGCAAAAGGCAGCGGGGGCTTCGTGCGGCGGCTCCACTCCCACCATATGATGACGCGGACCCAGGTGCGCGCGCGAACACCGAGACGGGAATCTCGCGGAGAGACTACCTCAGATACGTGCGCAAGATCTTCATCACGCCGTCGATGGCGCCATCGGGGTCGCTATCCTGCTTCTGGTCTGCCGGAGCGTGCCCGGGACCGAACGTCTCTCGAAGATGACTCTCCATCACCTCCGCCATCAATCCGTTGAGAGCGCCCCGCATCGCCATGATTTGCTGGAGCAGCGGGCCGCAGTCGGTTCCGGCTTCGATTGCCCGTTCCAGCGCTTCCGCCTGCCCCCTGATGCGGCGCAGACGTGTGACCGCCCGCTTCTTCTCTTCCGGTGAATGTGGCATCGCGCTTTCCTGAACAATTACCTCTCCATACTATACAGGGGGGGAGTTTCAACCCTGCTTGGCGCCCGGTTGACGGCCGCCCGAATTCTGCGCGGGCGATGTATCTCTGGCGTGCGTCGGGGAGATGTCGCGATCAGCCATTGGCCTGCATGCCTTGATACTCCTCGGGAGTATATTATATTGCTTGAGTCAGTATGGTGTCGCCGTCGCGAGACGGTCGGGTCGCGCGGAATGACGGGCCACAATCCCGGCCATCCGATCCCGCAGACGCCAAATCGAAGGAGCCTGCAGCGATGGCTAATGGATGGGCGCCCGACAGCGCGGTGCAGGATCAGATCGATGCCACCATTGTGGACGCGGTCTCCGCCGCGCGAGCCCGCTTGCCTTCGGGCGAAGGCACTCTCGACTGCGAGGTGTGCGGAAACGAGATCCCCGCCAGGCGCCGTCAGGCCGTTCCCGGCGTCACGACATGCGTGGAATGCCAGAGCCAACGGGACCGCCGTCCGACTTTCTCCGGGATCAATCGCCGGGGAAGCAAGGATAGTCAGTTGCGCTAGGCCAAGGGCCGGGAGCATTGATATAATGAAAGACTGGCCCGATCCCGATGAGCCGAAAGGCTCGCGTCTACTTTTCCATCTCGAAGTCTGGGTGCTTGCGGTGTTCACGGCGATCGGTTTCGGGATGGCCTTCGGGCCGCCCGTCATTCGTTTCGCTCGCGGCATGATGTAGGGTCGGCCATGCCCGCAATCATTGTCGCCGGCGCGCTGTTCGCCTGCACGCCCACCCTGGTCTGTGATGGCGACGGACCCATGTTTTGCGCCGAAGGTCCGCGCGTCCGCGTCGCCGGGATCGCGGCTCGCGAGCGCGACAATACCTCTGCCGCGCAGGCCATCCATGCCCCACCGCCACCGGCGATCAGGCGTTGCGGGCCCTGGTCGCGCTCCTTGGAGGTTCGCGCGGCACGGTCAGGTTGGGCAGCGCAAGCTATGATCATGTTCGGGTCCGCGCAGCTATGGTGTTGGGTGCGCGCGGGAAGGAATAAGCCTCAAGCGAAGCGAGATACGCCTTGCGACAAGCGATCCAGCAGCGCCGCTACCCGCTCTTGTGTCATAACCGCGCTGGGTTGGCGGTCCACAAGGCCGGGTATGCCCTTGGCAGGATTGCCGACAATGTAGTCGTTCGTCATGGGACCGTTGAGGAAACCGTCATTACGGTCTTGAGCAACCATGGCCGCAAGCATTCCGGTCGCCGGGTCGGTAGAGGGCCATCCCAAAATGCGCTTGTCGCTATCGGTGAGAGACGCCGCAATATCGGTTATAGTCCAGACGGTGCCCTTCTCTGTCGTGAACGTCCGAACGGCGGGAGCCGTAGCATCACTTTCGCTAGGCGATACGACGGCCTGATTATTGGCGGTGGCAAGAGCTTCACTAAAAGCGGCCCCGCTTGCGCGGCCCGGATCGGCAATTTGCCGGTTGAAAGCTCCCGGCATGTAACCGCTGATTCCCGTGATAGACATAATCATAGGGCTATCGCGGGATGGTTAACATATGGTGAAAGGAGGCACTAGCGTTCGCGATCTTCGTCATGGCGGGGACGGGGCGACGCGGCTCATCGACTTCGCTGGAGGGGAAAGCCTTCCCATAAGCGCTAACTTTGCGATGGACGGCAGGAATCGGTCTGTGATTCATGAGGAGGATGGACTCAAACACCCATCCCTATTCCGACATTGCATGGCGTGATTTGCTGTCGCGTTTGCCGGCCAATCTGGATCTCGATCAAAGCGCGCGAGAATATGGCGCTTTGAAGCGCAGGCGGGTAGTGCGGGATGGCGCGACTATGCTTCGACTGGCGTTGGCCTATGGGCCGGGCGGGATGAGTCTACGGTCTGCAGCGGCATGGGCGGCTGGATGCGATATTGCGCATTTGTCGGATGTCGGGCTGTTGAAGCGCCTTAAAGGGGCAAGTGACTGGCTGAGCCATGTTGCCGCATCCTTGCTCAACGACAATATCCGCGGCCGGCATGCTGCGCGACGGCTGCGGGTAGTGGACGGCAGCGTGATCCGATCGTCGGGCAAGGGCGGCACGAACTGGCGGCTATACGCAACATACGATCCAGCAGAAGGGCGATTCAGCCAACTTGAGATCAGCGATACGCACGGTGGTGAGAGCTTGTCGCGCCACACATTTGAGAAGGGCGATCTCGTCTTGGCGGACCGAGGATATGCCCGGACGCCGGGATTGCTACATGTGCGCGAGATGGGCGCGGACTTCATCATGCGGATCGGCTGGTCGACAATCCGATTGCTGACACCGAACGGCGCGCGGCTGGACTGGAACGCGCTTTACGCAGGAATGCAGCCGGGACAAATAGCCGAACACGAGGTGCTGGTCGATCACTCCGGCCGTAAGCGAGGAGCGCCCGGCGATTCGACATTCGGGGCACGTCTGATCATTCGGCGCAAAGACGAAGCGTCGTCGGAGCGGACACGCAAGGCGATTTGGTTTGACCATAGAAGGAAGCAGCGGGTACCTACATCGCGTTCCACGCTGAAGGTAAGACAGACCCGACGGCCTCCGATATAAAGTACTATCGGATGATGAAAGCGTGGTGAGGTGACACGGCGAAAGTGGTCCAGTTGCAAAGTTAGTATTTCCGACGGATTTTCCCTTTTGAGGAGTGACGTCGATGAAGAAGCAGAGGTTTTCTACAGAGCAGATCGTGGCGGTGTTGAAGCGAGCGGAGTTGGGCTTGCCGGTAGCGGATTTGATCCGGCAGATCGGGATAACCGAACAAACCTTTTACCGCTGGAAGCGGCAATATGGTGGCCTGGAATCGGATCAGGTCCGCGAGCTAAAGCAGGTCGTGGAGGAGAACGCGCGGCTCAAGAAGCTGGTCGCTGAGTTGAGCCTCGACAAGGCAGTATTGCAGGATGTCTTGTCAAAAAAATTCCCCGGCCAGCGCTCATGAAGGAAGTTGTAGCTTATGTCGTGTCGTCGCACGGTTACAGCGAGCGCCGGGCCTGCCTTGTCACGACGCAGCATCGCTCGACCCAGCGCAAGCCGAGTATGCGAGACCCGCGCACGGCGGTTCGGCAACGGATGCACGAGATCGTCGCGACACGGATCCGGTACGGTTATCGGCGTGTGCATGTAATGCTGAAGCGCGAAGGTTGGCAGATTGGGCGGAACGTTGTCTACCGGCTTTACCGCGAGGAAGGCCTGGTTTTGCGCACGAAGCAGCCGCGCCGACGCAAGATGGTCGTGCATCGGGAGGCGCGGTGTAAACCACAACGCCCGAACGAGGCCTGGAGCCTGGATTTTGTCCATGACCAGTTGAGTAGCGGGCAGAAGTTCCGGATGTTGACGGTGGTCGATGTGTTCAGCCGGGAGGCCCTGGCGATTGAGGTGGGGCAGCGCCTGCGCGGAGAGAATGTCGCTGAAGTTCTCAATCGCCTCGTGCGCCAGCGCAGAGCGCCAAAGTATCTTTTTGCCGACAATGGCGCAGAATTTACCGGTCGTCTCGTTGATCTGTGGGCTTACCACCATGGCGTTCGGATCGACTTCAGCCGGCCCGGAAAACCAACGGATAATGCGTATATCGAGACGTTCAACGGATCGTTGCGGGATGAATGCCTGAACATCCACTGGTTCGCCTCGATCCCCGAGGCCAGGCGGCTGATCGAGGCCTGGAGGATGGACTATAACGTTAGCCGTCCTCACTCGGCTCTTGGCAATCTGACCCCGGCGGAATACCTTGCCGGATCAAGTTTTTGCATTGACCCCATGGGGTCAATGCAAGTCGGAAGCTAACGCTCGACCTGAACCACCAACCCCAAGCGCTTCACGTAAACCGCATACTCACCCTTCCCGTGGCTCACGCGGCCATGCTCGAAGCCGTCGCCGGTCAGTAAGTTTTAGCTGTAGAGTTCGTCGGTCGAGACGACCGAACCCGCTTCCACATTGTCCAGCACCACGCCGCGCAGCGTGTCCTTCTTGACGTTGGGAATAACGACAGCCTTCATGTTGCCGCCGCGTTCGGCCAGGCCCATGACGATCGTCTTACCCGGAGCGCCGCGACCGCGCTTGCCGCCCGAACGGCGACCGCCGACATAGGCTTCGTCCAGTTCGACGTGACCGGCCAGCAGCGCGTCAAAGGACTGCGCCTTGGCGGTCAGGTCGCGGATTTGCTGCCCGATGCGATAAGCGGTCTTGTAGGTCACGCCAAGCTGGCGCTGGAGTTCCTTACCGCTCACGCCATGGCGCGTCGTGCAGAACAGATACATGGCGTAGAACCACGAAACCAGCGGCGTGCGCGTGTCATGCAGGATCGTGCCGGCGGTCGGGTTCACATGATGACCGCAGTTGGCGCAGACGAACGTGCGGCGGGTTGCCAGCTTGTGATGCGTGGCTTCCTTGCCGCAGGCGCTGCACTCAAAGCGCGTGCCGCCGAACCGCACCTGCATGATGTGCGCGATACAGGCATCATTATCGGGGAACCGCTGGAAGAACTCGCGAACCGAGAACTCAGGAGTGGCGGAAGGGCTTTTCTTGCTCATGCCATCTTAATGGCAGAACATCATACATGCGTCAAAGGGATAAACGGGATCATTTATGAGTCAATTGACAATTGCGATGCCGGAGGCTGGCCGGAAGTCAGCGCGCTGATGCAGGTGCGGTCGATCCTGCCCGGCGGGCAAGTTCCTCCTGCGACAATCCCCGTTCAAGCCGGGAGCGCTTGATGTTCCGCGCCAACATGTCCCGTATGTCCATGGGCGGGCATGGCATCGCCACGCAGAGTATTTTCACCACGGGATATTCTCTACATAGTTACTCCCAGTTGTTGCGAATGGTTCTCAAGCTGCGCTAAGGCCTTGGCGATGACGACGAACGCCGTTGCCTTGACTCGCCTGTTGCTCGCCGAGCGCGCTTCGCTTGTGCGGCTCGTGCAGCGCATCGTCGGTAGTGTTCCGGCGGCCGAGGACGTGACACAAAGCCTGTGGTTCCGCGTCCAGCAGGTCGAGGATGATCCGCCTATCAGCAACAAGCGGGCCTATCTGTTCAGGCTGGCCACCAACCTTGCCGTGGACCGCGCGAAGGCCGAGCGCCGTCATGACGCGTTGTTCGAGGACGGGCCGCTTTCCGAGGACGTGGCGGATGAAAGCCCGCTGGCGGAAAGGATGCTGCTCGATCGCGAGGCCCTGGGGCTGGTGCAATCGGCGGTGCGGGAATTGTCGCCCCGGTGCCGCACGATTCTCCACATGCGCCGCGTCGAGGGCCTGACCGCAAGTGAAATCGCATCCCGCCTTGGAATCAGCCGCCAGATGGTGACGCGCTATATCGCGCAAGCCATGGCGCATTGCCTCGATCGGCTCGATACGGATGAATGAATCCGGGCGGACAGGTTTCCATTTTCCCTCTTCGGTCGTCATAAGAAGTGAGAGCAGGCTGAGCGCAAACGGCGCTTCGCTGGCGGAGAAATGACGATGGGTGGAGAGCGGCCAATCCCGAAGCAGGTCAACAGGCAAGCGGCGCAATGGTTCGCCGAGCGCGAATCGGGCGACATGACGGCGCAGGATGAAGCCCGCTTTCGGCAATGGCTTGCGGCCGATCCGCGGCACGCCCGCGCGTTCGAGAGGGCGGCGGCCGTCTGGCAGTCCATGGATGCGCCGATGCTCGCCCCGATCCCTCGCCCGGCGCGTCGCGAACCGGGGCGGCGGATGCAACCGGCGCGCGGCCACAGGCGGCAATGGATCGGCGCGGCGATTGCGGCCAGCCTCGCCCTGTTCATCGCCGTCGAGAGCGACCTGCCGACACGCTGGCGGGCCGACGTCATGACCGCGACGGGCGAGATCAGGGAAATCAGGCTTCCCGATGGCTCGACCGCGATGCTCAACACCGGCAGCGCCATAGCGTTCGCGCCCGATGGGCGAACGGTGACGCTGTTGAAGGGGGAGGCCGCGTTTCAGGTCGCGCCCGATCCCGCCCACCCCTTCTCCGTGAAGGCGGGGAAGGGCGCCAGCACGGCGCTGGGAACGCGCTTCATCGTCCGCCAGCTTGGCGACGGCGCGCGCGTCACCGTGACGGAACATAGCGTGCGCGTCGCGCTGGCGCGGAAATCAGCCGTGCTGCGCGAGGGCGAAGCGATCGACTATGACGCCGACCGTCTCGGCGCCTCCCGGCCCGTTTCGGTGGCCGATGCCGATGCATGGACAAGAGGGCGCATGCGGGTCGTCAACCGTCCGCTGGGCGAGGTCGTGGCGGAATTGGGCCGCTATCATCGCGGCTATATCCGGGTGATCGGCGACGATCTGGCGAAGCGCCCCGTCAGCGGAACCTTCGACGTGCGCGATCCCGTGGGCACGATCGACATGATCCAGCGGACGCTTGGGATTGGTTCGACCCGGCTCACCGACCGGATGATTCTCCTCCACTGCTGACAGCCGTTGGAAAAAAATTTCCTATTTCAGGTTTCCAAATTGCGATCCCGGCAGTCTGCATTAATGAGGGCAATTCGCATTAGCGAAAGGCCCCGACAGTTTTTTGCAGATTCGGGGGAACCAGGAGCGTGAATTCCAAATATAGCCAAACCGCCCATATCCGTCCCTTGCGCTCGGCGCTGGGGGCGATCCTTCTGACCACTACAGGCCTTGCCACGACCGCATTCGCGTTTCCCGGCGCGGCAGCGGCGCAGGCCGTCCATGTTTTTGACATTCCCGCTGGCTCGCTGGCTGACGCAATCAACAGTTTCGGGGAACAGGGCGGCGCGCAAATCCTCTATGACGCGGCGCTGACTCAGGGCCGCGATTCGGCGGGGCTGAAGGGACGCTTCGGCGTCGCTGAAGGGCTTTCCCGGCTTCTGGCCGGGTCGGGCATAACCTTCCGGCAGACCGGCCCCAATATCTTCACGCTGGAACCCGCCCCGCAATCGGCGGACGGCGCGATCCAGCTCGGGCCGGTGCGGGTCGAGGGGGAAGGCGCTGGCCGTGGCGGCTCTGGCATAGCGGAGACGGCCACCGGCCCCGTGACAGGCTATGTCGCCACCCGGACGGCTACCGGGTCCAAGACGGACAGTTCGATCCTCGAAATTCCGCAAACCATATCCATCCTCACCCGGGACAGGATCGAAGCCCAGGGTGGGCAGAGCATCAATGACAGCGTGCGCTATACTGCGGGCGTTCGTTCAAACTTCGCGGGCGCAAATCCCAAAGACGACGCGCTGATCATCCGTGGATTCTCGCAGTTCACGTCAAATTTCTATGTGGATGGCGTGCGTCTGCTGCCCACGACGTCCTATTTCAGTCAGGAACCCTATGGATTTGAACGTATAGAGATTTTGAAGGGGCCTTCATCCGTTCTCTATGGTCAGAATGCGCCGGGCGGCTTGATCAACCTCGTGACCAAGCGTCCGACAGAGGACCGCCGGGGCGAGGTTGCAATTCTTGCCGGAACGCAAAACAGGCTGGAGGGCACGCTCGACGTTAGTGGCCCGGTCACAAGCGATGGCGCCCTTCTCTATCGTCTGGTCGGATTGGCGCGCAATCTTGACCAGCAAATCGACTATCTGAAAGACGACAGGGTTTATATTGCGCCCAGTATCGCCTGGCACCCCGGAGAGGCCACATCCCTTCTAGTGCAGGCTTCCTATCAGAAAGATCATTCCCTCTACCTTCCGTTATTTCCTTATCAGACGATGGATGGTTCAAATCCCAACGGCCGTATTCCTCGCAGCAGGTTCATGGGGGAACCCGGTTATGATCGCGGGGATATGGAAGTCTATTCCTTCTCCTATGAACTCAAACAGCGCCTGAACGATCATTGGAATTTCAAACAGACCGTCCGTTATTCCCATGCGGACGATTATTTCCAATGGCTTTATAAGCTGGGCTTGCTCACAAATAATCGCACTGTGGGGCGTTCCTACAATTTGCGAAAGATCACAGGAGACAGCATAGGGACGGATAACGCCATGACCGGCGAATTCCGGACAGGGGCTCTCTCGCACACCGTCCTGTTCGGGTTGGACTATATCCGCAGAACCACGAATGTTCTGAGCATCGATGCGCCCGCATCCGGCATCGATCTCTACGATCCCGTTTACGGTCAATCGATCGCACCTGTTTACGGCGCCCCTTTCCAGACGCGGCAGACGAACCATCAAACCGGCCTGTATTTCCAGGATCAGATCCGGTCTGGTGGCTGGGTATTGACGATCGGCGGGCGACAGGATTGGGCAAGGCAGCGCACGCTCAATATCGGCACTGGGGTTCTCACGAAGCAGAAGGACAAGGCTTTCTCCGGCAGGGCAGGGCTGACCTACATCTTTCCCAACGGCCTCGCGCCTTATGCAAGTTATTCGGAATCTTTCCTGCCGGTGAGTGGCACGACCTCACCGGCGAGGGGAAGCGCGCCATTCAATCCCGAGGTAGCGAAGCAATGGGAAATCGGGCTGAAATTCCAGCCGGAAGGGTCTCCCAACCTTGTCACCATCTCGCTGTTCGACCTGCGCCGACAGAATGTTTCGACCGTCGATCCGGATGACACGCGATACACCGTTCAGACAGGCGAGCAGCGCTCTCGCGGGGTAGAAATCGAAACGACCGTCAAGATAGCGGACCGCCTTAATGTCATTGCGGCCTATACCTATAATGAAGTCGAAACGACCAAGGACAATCCAAATGCCGCCGGGGTCGATTATGTGGGCATGTCACCCGCTCGCGTGCCCAGGCATCTGGCTTCGCTTTGGGCCGACTATAGCCAGCGTGAAGGTGTGTTCAAGGGTGTGCGAATTGGCATGGGCGCGCGTTATGTCGGCCCGACATATGGAAATGCCCTCAATACGTTCAAGGTTCCGGGATTTACGCTTGTCGATGCCGCGTTCAACTATGATCTGGGTGAGGCAAGTCCGGCCCTTTCCGGATGGAACCTTGCCGTCAATGCGCGCAACCTCTTCGATAAATATTATGTGGCATCGTGCACGGCTTTGGAATTCTGTAATATTGGCGAAGTCCGTAGCATAATCGGACGACTCACTTACAAATGGTAATCCGGATAGGAGCGCCCTGCCTCGCTCATCCCCGGCCATTTTGAAAGTGGCGAGATGAAAAGGCCGGGGTTTCGGCAATCCATGGCGCAGCTTCACACCTGGGCGGGTCTCCTGCCCGGGTGGTTGCTGTTCCTGATAGTCCTGTTCGGTACAGCCATATTCTTCCGACAGGAAATCAACCAATGGATGCGGCCCGAACTGCGGGCCGCTCCTATTTCCAATCGGGCATTGGACGCCGCTGGCGCCTATCCGATGGTCGCACCCAGCTATACCGAGCAGCGCAGCACTTTGGCCAAGACGATTGGCCTGGGCCACAAACCGGAAACGAAAGCGTCGGTAGCCAGACCAAGCCCGGAAGCCGTCAAACCCGCCAAGGCTGCGCACATCCGCCGTGCCCGCAAGAAAGCCGCCGAGACGCCGCAGCCGGAATGACGCATGGTTTCCGGGCCTCGGTCCTGGCCATACTGATGCTGGGCGCAAGCGTCGCGCTTCCGTCAATCGCCCATGCCGATCGGAAACGAGTTGCGTCGACGCGGCGGCGTGGAGCGAGGACGCTAGTGCAATGACGCAGACGGGAGATTCACAAATCGTCTAGGACATGCGACTCTCCCGTCATGGCCCAGACCGTCAACATCCTCTTGAACGCCGCCGACCGTGCTCGGCTTGAACAAATCGTCGGCGACCGCAACTGCCCGCTCAAGCATGTGCTGCGCGCCAGGATCGTGCTGCTCTCCAGCGACCGCTTGCCGGTGCTCGAAGTGGCCCGCCGCGCCGGCGTCAGCCGACCTGCGGTCTGGCGCTGGCAACAGCGCTTCGCTGAGGAAGGCGTCGATGGTCTTCTCCGCGACAAGACGCGCAAGCCCGGTACGGCGCCGATCGCCGCGCCCGTCGTCGCACGGATCGTTGCGTTGACCTGCTCCGAACCGCCCGGTGCCGTGACCCATTGGACCGGCCGCGCAATGGCCAAAGCCTTCGGCGTCTCGCTCCGAACCGTCCAGCGCATCTGGCAGGTCCATCACCTCCAACCCCACCGTCTGCGAACCTTCAAGAGATCGAGCGACCCCGCCTTCGCCGCCAAGGTCGAAGACATCGTCGGTCTCTACATGGCCCCGCCGGCTCACGCCGTCGTCATCTCGATCGACGAGAAGAGCCAGATCCAGGCCCTCGACCGAACCCAACCCGGTCTGCCGTTGAAGCCGGGCAAATGCGGAACAATGACGCACGACTACAAACGCAATGGCACGACCACCCTGTTCGCCGCGCTCGACGTCCTCCACGGCACAGTCGTCGGTCGCTGCATGCCCAAGCACAGGCACCAGGAGTTCATCAAGTTCCTCAACGCCGTCGAGCGCGCCGTTCCTGCCGGCAAGGTGATCCACGCCGTCCTCGACAACTACGCCACCCACAAGCATCCGAAGGTCCTGGAGTGGCTCGCCGATCATCCACGCTGGGTGTTCCATTTCACCCCGACCTCGGGCTCATGGCTCAACGCCGTCGAGAACTTCTTCTCGGCGCTCACCCGAAGGGTCATCCGGCGCGGCGTCTTCACCTCCGTCGTCGACCTCCAGGACACCATTAGCGCTTACATCCGAAAGCAGAACGCCGACCCTAAGCCCTTCGTCTGGACCAAGCCGGCCGAGACCATTCTCGCCAAACTCAGGCGGCTGCCTGTACCAACCGACTGAGTCAGTGCACTAGTTTAACAATCCTCGCCAAAAATGGCATGAAAGCCGCCAAGAGGTGTTCTCCATGGCAACGATGAATGTTTCTCTTCCTGACGCGATGAAGCAATGGGTCGAGGGTCAGGCTGCAACCGGGCGGTATAACAATGCCAAAGATTATGTCCGCGATCTGATCCGGCGGGATCAGGAGCGCCGGGAGAAGATCGTCACGATGCAGAACATGGTCGATAAGGCGCTTGCCTCAGGCGTCAGTTCCCGTTCCATGGACGATGTCATAAAGGAAGCCCGGTGCCGCGCAGATACAGATCATGGCTTATAGGCTCACACCGAGGGCCGACGAAGATTTATATGGACGGCGTCGAGGTCCTCTCTGGCTGTCCATCATCGGCCTGAACAGCATCAGACTTTTCGAACCGGCCCCGGATATTGGGCGACAGTCGCATCCGAGGTCAAAAGCGTGATGCCTTCGGCTGTGGCTTGCGCGACAAGAATCCGATCGAAAGGATCCCTGTGAATCTCCGGCAGGCCATCGACCGCAACCGCATGCTCGCTGGTGATTGCCAGTTCATCATAGCCATTATCCAGCAAGGCGCGGCGGAAAATATGGGGGTCCACCTCGAAATCCTCCCGGCCCAGTCCTCGCTTGATCGTGATCTCCCAAAGGCTGGCGGCGCTGAACATCAAGCTATTTCCTGTATCTGCTATCAGGCCTCTGGCGGCCTTGGACAGGCGCCTGGAATCGTCCGCCGCCCATAACAGGAGATGCGTGTCGAGAAGCAGCTTCATTCGTGACCGCTAAAGATCTGCTCGATCTCGGTCGAGCCCATGCGGTCGAAATCGGAAGGCACTTTGATCTGCCCCGCCATGAAACCAATACGCCGCACCTCGTCACGGGCCGGTGCATCGATTGGCGAAACCTTGACCATCGGCTTGCCGGCCTTGGCGATGATAAACGGCTCACCGCGGGCCGCGCGCTCGATCAGGCGCGAGAGATGCGTTTTCGCTTCGTGGATATTCACCGTTTCCATCTGCCTGCTTCCATAGACTAAGTTTTATTGGTTTAGTTCAATATAGCTGTTTACGCAATGATTTCCAGCTCCCCCAGGAATTGGCAGCGGAATCATCCAAAAAAAGCCGCGCTAGCTGATAGAGCCTCACCCGCCAACCGGTTCGATGGCCGCTAGAATCTCCTCTGCCTGGCCCAGTGGAACGAACAGTCGGGTACGATAGGTGATGATCTCGGTGAAGCAGCCCAGGGACTTCAGCCAGTCGAGCCGGTCGAAGGGATAACCCCGGATTTCAAGGCGCGGCTGATCGTTGACCCAGACCCGGAAAAGCCGGGCGCCCGGCAAGGCTTCGATCGCCGCCCCGTCATTCGACGCGGCGGCAGCCACCATATGCGGCCGCACATGGTTGTAGTCGTAGTGCCAGGCTCGCAGCACAGCGCGGGCGTGGGAGAGTGATGCAAACAGCATTTCGTTCAGGCATTCGTCTCGTAGGCGGTCGTTAAAGCTCTCGACGAAGCCGTTCTGCTGCGGCTTGCCCGGTGCGATGTAATGCCACTCGATCCGCCGCTCCTGTGTCCAGCGCAGGATGGCCAGGCTGGTCAGTTCCGTACCATTGTCGCTGACGATCATCAGTGGCTTGCCTCTGATCGCGATGATAGCGTCAAGCTTGCGCGACAGCCCGAAGCGGCTGGACAAGATCAAGGCGAACGTGACCGTCTTGTGCGAGATGATCGACGGACAGATGCCGGTCCATGCGATAGACGACGATGTCGTGCAGCGGGTGCGGGGCCTGCTCGCGCAGATGCCGTCGAATCGCACCAAGCTCTATCCGGGCCTGTCTCTCGATGCCGCGATCGAACGGGCGAAGAAGGACGACAAGTCCCGCCTCTCCTCCTCCACACAGGCGCACTATCTCGAAATCCTGCGGGATATGCTGAAGGTGGCGGTGCGGAAGAAATATCTGACCTCCAATCCCGCCGAAGAGGTCAAGCCGCTGAGGAAGGACGGCGTAACCGCTGCCCAGAAGCGCAGGCCATGGACGGACCAGCAACTGCGCGAATTTTTCATGGGCAGCAGCTTTTACCGCTCCTGCGTGCCGGACGCCGCGGAGCCCTACGCCGGAAAGTATCGCGACTGGCGCTTCTGGCTACCGCTGTTGATGCTGTTCAGCGGCGCCCGGCCCAATGAGATATGCCAGCTTCACGTCGATGATATTGCCCGGACACCGATGGGGGTCTGGTATATGTCCATGACCGACGAGAAGGATGGAAACAGCCTCAAGACCCAGGCCAGCCGCAGAAGGGTCCCCATCCAATCCGAACTGATACGGATCGGTTTCCTTCAATTCGTGGACCGGCAGAAGCAGCAAGGCGCGTCCGCACGCCTGTTCCCCATGCTGAAACCGAATAAATATGGCAACCTTGCCTGGTATCCGGTCAAGCGGTTCTCCCAGGCGCGTTTTAGCGTTTCATTGGCCTCTTGCAGCAAGGTTCCCTTGCCCTTGAAGGCGCCTGCCTTCCTCAGGTCGATCAGCCCATCTTCGGCTTCCGAAGCCCATTGCTCCACATTGGCCACACGGGCGACCGAGAAGGAAAGCTTCTTCAGGGTTCCTGGGGCGGTGGCGAGCCGGTGCATGAGGGGCTGATAAAGGGCTTGGAGCACCTGTTGCTCGGCCACCAGCGCATCGATGGTGCGGCCGTAGGTAGCTTCGCGTTCTGTCTGAAGCGCTACGGCACGCTCGCGTGCCCCCTTGGCGTCGGTGAGCTTCTCGGTCAGCGTCTGCCACGCGGCGGTTTCGGTCGCGATGCGGGTGGACAGGGTGCTATATTGTCGCTGCGTTTCCTTGTCGGCGCTGACGAGCTTTTCGAGGCGCGACATCTCGGCTTCCAGGCGGCCTGAGGCAAGGTCGCCAGATCGGTGTCGTCAGGGAAATAAGGCGTGTTTGGATCGCCGGGAGGGGAAGGCGGAACGCCTTTCAGTTTGGCGACTTCTCCATCGACCCACAGAATGAAACCGGCGAGGTCGGTATCGACCGGCCCTTTATGATCCAGCAGGCAGGAAGCTCATTGGTCGGCTGACATGCCGCTATGGTTATGTCGAGCCTGTGTCTGCCGCAGGGCCTCTGGTGCCTGATTTCTGCGCTGGTCTCTGACTTCACCCTGCATGGCGAGGAAGGTCTGGCGCTGGGTCGCGAGCCGCCGCAGCTTGGTCGTGATCTGGCTGGGGCGCCTGCAAGCTGGGTGTGCCGTTGCGCGCGCTGCATGTCGATACGCTCGCGATGCAGCTTGTGGCGCGCATGCATGGCGCGGGCTGGTATGCGTGCTCGACCGATCTGTTCCAGCTGGAGCGGCCGACTTACGCGAACTGGCTGGCGGAGCAGGGCTGAGGCACAAAAAGGGAGCGGCGCCGTGGCGGCACCGCTCCCTTTTTTGGAGCCGATCAGGGCACGCGCGCCGTGATCTCGATCTCGACCTTGGCACCGAGCGCGGGAATGCCGCAGAGCAGGGTCGTGTTGGCCGGCGGGCAATCGGCGAAGCGCGCCCGCAGACCGGCCGCGACCGGCATCAGATGCTCCATGTCGGTCAGGAACACGCGGGTGCGCACCACGGCGTCCAGCCCGATGCCGAAGCGGTCGAGCACGTCGGTGACGACGCGGAATATATTGTCCATCTGCTCCGTGACATCCTCCGGCATGACGCCCGTCGCCGGATCGCCGCCGACCGTGCCGGACAGATGGACATAGCGGTCGTCGACGACGGCCCGGCTATAGGCCGCCAGTTCCTCGAAGCGGGAACCGGACGACAGGCGGATGAGATCGGTCAATGCAGTCTCCGTTACGAAGGGGGGCTGTTTTAGAGCGCGTTGAAGAAACGCGAAAGCCGGTCCATGCCCTCGTCGACTCGTTCGGCGCTTTCCGATCCGAAGCACAGGCGCAGATGACCCTCGCCACCGGGGCCATAGAAGCTGCCGGCCTCCACCACGACATGCGCCTCGCGCAGGATGCGTTCGGCCAGAACCTGTGCCGATATGCCGGTGCCGCTGATGTCGGGGAAGGCGTAGATCGTGCCCTGCGGCGCGGGACAGCGCACGCCCGGCATCTGGTTTAGCCGCTGAACCAGCCGGTCGCGCTTCGCGCAGTCGTCGGCGACCATCGCCTCCATCGCGTCCTGCGGCCCCGCCACGGCGGCCAGGCCACCATATTGGATGAAGGCGTTCACGTGGGTAACGGCGCTGGTCGAGATCTTGAGCAGCCCGGGCATCAGCGCCGCATCCGCCACCGCATAGCCCAGCCGCCAGCCGTCCATGGCATAGGCCTTGGTGAAGGCGAACAGCGATATCGTCCGCTCCTTCATGCCAGGCAGGGCGGCGATGCTGATATGCTCCGCGCCGTCATAGGTGATATATTCATAGACTTCGTCCGACACGACCGACAGGTCATGGCGGATGGCGACGTCGGCCAGCGCTTCCAGTTCGGCGAGGCTGTACACCCGGCCGGTCGGATTGGCCGGGTTCACCAGCACGATCATCCGCGTGCGCGGCGTCACCGCCGCCTCGACCCAGTCGGCACGGATCGCATAGTCCGCCTGTGCGTCGAGCGGCACGGTGACGATGGTGCCGCCGGCCATCTCGATCTTGCCCAGATGCTGGGGATAATAGGGATCGAGCAGGATCACTTCGTCGCCCGGATTAACCAGCGCCATGAAGGCGGCGAACGATCCCTGGGTCAGGCCGTTGGTGACGAGTATCTCGTCCGGGCTCACTTCCAGCTTGTTGAAGCGGCGCAGCTTGTCAGCCAGCGCGTCGCGAAAGATGCGCTCACCCGCCATGTCGCTGTAATGCACATGCCCCGCGAACAGCGCGTCGGACGCGGCCCGCTTGATATGGGCAGGCGTGTCATGCACCGGACGCCCGAATTCCAGATGGATGAGATCGATGCCCTGGGCTTCCAGCGCCATGGCCTGTTCGTACATGCCATAGCTTTTCTTGGCGGTGCGGGTGATGCGATCGGCAAGCGTGACCATCTATGCCTCCGTCAGACCGAGAGTGACACGACGCGCAGCAGGCGCATCCGGTCGCCGTCGACGACGGCATAGGCCATCGCTTCCTCGGCATTCTTCGTGTTGTCCAGTTCCGCGCGGGTGCGGCAATGGACGAAGGCGCGGCTGTCGGTGGTGAACTCTTCTTCCACCGGCAGCACCATCTCGACCAGGTCCAGCCGGTCGGCGATCGCGCGATAGTGCACGGCCATTTCAGCCAGGCTGGTGGCGCGGACATTGCCATTGACGATCAACTGTGCGTCAGGGGCGAAATGGGCCCCGAAGCCCTCCGCCAGCAACTGGTCCGGATCGGCCATTGCGCCGTTCCACCAGGTGAAGAAGCGGATGATGGGATTGTCGCTTTGCATGGTCTCTCTCGTCAGGCAGGGGCGCGTCGGGTGTCGATCCAGTCGAGGATCGGCCCCATATGCGGATAGAAACGGCGCAGCCTCCGCTGGAGGCCTGCGGTACGGGTATCGCCCGCCTCCAGCAGCGGGATGGGGGGCGTTTCGCCGGTCAGCAGGTGGCTGGCGAGGGCATCACCCACGACCGTCGACAGTGCGATGCCGCGCGCGTTGCAGGCGGTAGCAGACAGCACGCCGTCACGGGAAAACAGCGTCGCGGGATAGCGCGGGGCCGAAACGGAACTGGTCCCAATCCAGCGGTGCGTCATCAGCGGCAGGTGCTTCAGGCGCAGCATCTTCCTGAGCCGACACGCCATATTGTCGGACTGTCGCCGGGGCGACACGCCGAAGGCATCGAGCGCGCCGGTGATCAGGCGTCCGTCGCGATCAAAGCGATAGGTGAACAGATGCTCGCGGGTGTCGGACAGCGCCTCGCCGTTCTGGAACAGATGGCGGCGTTCGTCGGCCGGGATCGGCGCGGTCGCGCATTGCCAGACGCTGAGCGGGATGATGGACCGGGTCATGGCCGGCACCAGCGCGGCCGACAGGCCATTGGTGCACACCACCACCCGCTCGGCGCTGAGCGCGCCGGTGGCGAAATTCAGCAGATGGCGGCCGCCCTGCGGCGTCATGCTGCGCACGGGCGATTGTTCGAACAGCCGCGCGCCGGCCGCCACGGCCGCATCGGCAAGGCCCCGGCAATACGTCAGCGGGTGGATGGTACCACCGGACGGCGCGAACCAGCTGCCCTTGTAGCCCTGTACGCCTGTGTGCTCGGCGGTCTGTTCCGCCGACAGCAGGCTGACGGGGAAGCCGCGATCCTGCCACTGGGCGGCGACCTGCTCGATCCCGGCCATCGCGCGAGCGGAGTGGGCGGGCTGATACCAGCCGCCCTGACGGGCGTCGCAATCGATGCCCAGACGACGGACCTTGTCGAACAGATGGCCGGCGGAAGCACCGGTCGCCTGGACGAGCCGTTCGCCCACCTCGCCGATCCGGTCGATCACGGCAGCGGGCGAACCCACGCTAAAATGCGGCACGACGAAGCCACCCGGGGTGGACGACGCGCCCGACCCGATCCGGTCCGCTTCGACCAGCGCAACGTCGACCCCGGCGGCGGCGAGGGCCTGCGCCGTGGCGGTGCCCATGATGCCCGCCCCGATCACGGCAACGTCGCAACGCTGGTTGCCGGACAGGGGTGGAGCAGGAGAGCGCTGGCCGGCGGACGCCCACCAGAGATTATGTGATCGATCGATCATGTGTCACCGGTTGGCGTCCGCCACTCCCAGTCAGTAGTGGCAATCAGTAGCGGAAGGTCAGCGACACGCCGTAGGTCGCCGGGTCGCCCAGGAAGTTCTGCGACGGGAAGATGCCGCCCCAGTTGTCGTAGGAGGACGAGACGTACAGCTTGTTCAGGATGTTGCGGCCATAGATGGCGGCTTCCCACTTGTCGTTCTTGTCGTGGATCGACAGGCGACCGTTGACCAGCCAGTAGCCGTCCTGGGCGGACAGGTCGCGATTGGCGAGCGAGTAGTAGGTCTTGCTGCGATAGGATGCGTCACCCAGGATCACCACGCCCCAGCTTTCGCCCTCCAGCGGCGTTTCCCAGCGGGCCATGCCCGTACCGCTGAAGGCCGGCGCATTGGCCAGCTTGTTGCCGGTGAAATCGTCGGCGCCCGCCGCGTTGTTGAAGTCGGTGATCTTGCTGTCCTGCCAGTTCACCGCCGTGCGCAGGGTCAGGCGATCGGTCGGCCGGAACACCGCATCCGCCTCCACGCCGTAGACGCGGGCATCGCCGGCGTTCGACAACACGATCACGTTGATGCCGCTGCGGATTTCCGTGACCATCGCCTGGAAATTACGCCAGTCGTTATAATAGCCCGCCAGGTTGAACGTCAGCGCGCCGTCCAGCAGCGTGGTCTTGGCGCCGATCTCGTAGGAATAGACGGTCTCGCCCTTGAATGGCTGGAGTTCGTCGGCGTTGAAGGCGATCGCCGCCTTGAAGCCGCCGCTCTTGAAGCCGCGACTAGCGCTGGCATAGATCATCGCGTCGGGCGAGATCTTGTAGTCGAGGCCGATCTTGCCCGACAGATTGTCCTGCTTCACGCCATCGACGATGCCGGCCACGGGGGTCGGCAGGGTCGAGATGCCATAGGGGTCGAGGTCGATGCTGTCGTAGGTGAATCCCTTGTCGTCGCGGGTGAAACGAAGGCCGGCGGTCAGCGTCAGGGCGTCGCTCAGTTCGTAGTTCGCCTGACCGAAGGCGGCATAGGCCTTGGTCGTCTGCACGAAGCCGGTGTCGGCGCGGGTATGGAAGAAATGATCGTCCAGCGCCTGGAGCGCGTTACCCGCGATCCGGTCCCAGGAATAATAGAGGCCTGCGACCCAGCTGAAGGGCGATGCGTTGTCGGACGTCAGGCGTACTTCCTGCGTGAAGGACTTGATCCGGTCGGTGAACTGGGTGTCCAGTTCGATCAGGGCACCGCCGTCGCTGTCATCGCCCGATACGCGTTTGAAATGATTGTAGCCGGTGATCGACGTCAACGTGACGCCGCCCAGGTCGTAACCGATATTCAGCGACACGCCCTGCGCGCGGCTGCGGTTCTTGTAGCCGTAAGTGGCGCTGTTCTCGACCGTCCGGCGACCCGGCGACAGGTCGGAATAACCCAGCGAGTCCACGCAGGTCAGCGGATCACGCACGCCCGCCAGAGCGGCGGCGCAATAGCCGCTGCCGTCCTTGGCGCGGTAGCCGACATGTTCGCGTAGTTGCTGGTCCGAGCTATTGTAGCTGTAGGTGCCTTCCAGATGAACGCTCAGTTCGGGCGTCGGCGTCCACAATGCCTGTGCGCGCAGAGCCACATTGCTCACCTCGCCGACCTTGTCGCCGGTCAGCGCGTTGGTCTGCCAGCCGCTGCCCTGCTGCACGGTCTTGGCCGCGAAACGAACCGCCAGCGTGTCGGTCACGTCGCCGCCAGCCGCGCCTTCCAGTTCAAACCGGTCGAACCGGCCGTAGCTGGCAGTCGCATAGGCGTCGAATTCCTGGGTCGGCTTCTTGCTGATGAAGTTGATCGCGCCGCCGGTGGTGTTGCGGCCGTAGAGCGTCCCCTGTGGCCCCTTGAGCACTTCGATCCGGTCGATGTCGAACATCTGGAACGCCATCATCGGCGTGTAGGGGAGGTTCACATCGTCGAAATAGATGCCGACGGTGGGGTTGTTGTTGGAGAAGCTGTCGTTGAGGCTGAGGCCGCGGATCGCGAAGGTGGGGTTCTGGTCGCCGCGGGTCGCATTGACGAACACGCCCGGAGAGATCGCCGCGACATCGGCCGGCTGGCTGATCTTGAGTTCCTGCAACTGCTTGCCGGTGAACGCGCTGATGGAGATCGGCACGTCCTGCACCGATTCGGACCGGCGTTGCGCGGTGACGACGATGTCGCCGCCAAAGCCCTGATCCGGCGCTGCCGCGCTCGGCGCGGTCTGCGCCTGGGCCGCACTGGCGGTGACGGCAAGAATGGATGCACTGGCAATGTAGAGGGCGATTCGCGTCCGCATGAAGTCTGCTCCCCGGCTCGTGATGGTTGATGGACAGGCCCGCCTTTTTGGCGGTGACTGCTCCTCCTGCGCTGCTGTCTCTAGCGCAAAATAAAATTGGATCCAATATTCATTATCCCTCTTGTCGCATTTTTTTTAGGGTTTAGAGCAGAGAGTGAACCCAGCCACATGACAGGGGATGAAATGCGTACTTCCAAGGCATATGTCGGCATCGACGTGGGCGGGACGTTTACCGACCTCGCCATGTTCGATTCGGCCAGCCGCCAATTTTCCACCGTGAAGGTGCCGTCCTCTCCGCCGCTCTTCTGGCCGTCCGTGATCGACGCGCTCGACAAGGCGGGCATCGATTCGGAGCGCGACGCGACGATTTTGCATGGCACCACGGTGCATCTGAACGCCTTTCTGGAGCGCAAGGGTGCCCGCATGGCGCTCGTCACCACCGGTGGCTTTCGCGATGTCTATGAGATGCGGCGTGGCAATCGGCCGACGCCCTATGACATGCATTTCCGTTACCCGACGCCGCTGGTCGCGCGCCGCGACATCTTCGAGGTGGCCGAGCGGGTCGCCGCCGACGGATCGGTGCTGACGACGCCCGAAGCGAACGAGGTGCGCGCGCTTGCCACGCAACTGCGTGAGGGCGAGTATGAGGCGGTCGCCATCTGTTTCCTGCACAGCTATCGCAATCCCGCGAACGAGGCGGCCGTCGCCGACCTGCTGCGCGCGGAACTGCCGGGCATATTGGTAGCCCCCTCGCACGAGGTGTGTCGCGAATGGCGCGAATATGAGCGGACCAGCACTGCCGTCATCAACGCCTATGCATCGCCGGTGCTCAAGCGTTATCTGACCGACCTGCTCGGCGCGCTGGAACAAAAGGCGCAGTCCAAGCTGTTCCTGCTCCAGTCCAATGGCGGTCTAATGCGCGCGGACGAAGCGGGCGATCGCGGTATCCTGTCACTGCTGTCGGGGCCGGTCGGCGGCAATGTCGCAGGACGTGCTCTGTCGCAGGTGGCGAACATGCCCAATCTCATCTGCATCGACATGGGCGGTACAAGCTTTGAAGCCAGCCTGGTGATCGACGGCGAATCGGTGGTCCGCAACGAGCGCGAGGTCGGCGGTTTCCCCATCCTGGCACCGATGGTCGACATCCACACCATCGGTGCGGGCGGCGGGTCGATCGCCTGGAACGATTCCGGTGCGCTGCGCGTGGGGCCGCAGAGCGCCGGTGCCCGTCCTGGCCCCGCCTGCTACGGCCATGGCGGCGTGCAGCCGACCGTGACCGACGCGAACATCGCGCTGGGCCGGCTGGAGGATGGCTGCGCCTTTGGCGACCTGAAGCTGAACGCCGGGCTGGCCCGCGACGCGATCGCGAACTTTGCGGATAATTTCGGCCTGTCGGGCGACGCCATGGCGCAGGGCATATTGGACGTCATCAACGAACAAATGGCCAATGCCATCCGCACCATCACCGTGCGGCGCGGCATCGATCCGCGCAGCTTCGCGCTGGTCGCCTATGGCGGCGCGGGGCCGATGCACGCCGCCGACATCGCACGGTTGCTGGGCATCGACACGATCGTCGTGCCGCGCGCGGCGGGCGCCTTCTCGGCCTGGGGCATGCTCCAGTCCGACCTGGTGCATGATCGCGCGGAGACCATCCTCGCTCCGGCGGCAGAGCTGGGCTGGGCAGCATTGGATGCGCGCTTCGTCGCGATGGAGGCGGAATTGGCCGCCACCCTCGTTGAAGAGGGCGTGCCACAGGATCGCATCGTCTTCACCCGCAGCTTCGATGTGCGCTATCTGGGACAGGAACAGGGCATCGGCGTCCGCATCGACCCCGCCGTCTTCGCCGATGAGGCGGGCCGCGACGCGACGCTGCGGGCCGATTTCGAGCGGTCTTATGCTGAAATCTTCGGCCACATCAATGATGATGAGGCGCTGGAGATCGCAACGGTGCGGCTGCGCGCCAGCGGCCAAACCGGGCTTGACGCGCAGACCCTCATCATGGCGGAAAGCGCGCCGGAAGCAGCGGGCAAGGGACCGCGCATGGCAAAGGTCCGCTTCGATGGCGAAGGTCGCGACACGCAGTTCCTGCCCCGCGCGAACATGGTGCCGGGGGCGCGGGTGCCGGGCCCCTGCGTCGTCGAGGAAACGACCTGCACCACCATCGTGCCGCCCGGTTTCTCCGCTACGATCGATCCGATCGGCAATCTCATCCTGACTTTCGAGGGAGCGGCCGCATGAGCATCACCCCGGACCCCATCACCAGTGAAGTTGTCCGCAACGCCTATAATGCGATCGCCGACGACATGAGCGCTATGATCGCCCGATCGGCCTATTCGCCGATCATCTACGAAGCGCATGACTATGGCATCGCCCTGTTCGACCGCCATGCCCGGCTGCTGGGCCAATATGCCGGCCTGCCGTTGTTCACCGGCGGGCTGGATGCGGGCCTACGCGCCACGATCGAGCGCTATGGCCTGTCCGACATGCGGGCGGGCGACGTCTTCACCGTCAACGACACCTATATCACCGGCGGCCACCTCAACGATGTCGACGTGATCGGCGTGATCGCCGAGGGCGAGGAGATACTGGGCTTCATCGCCATCCGCGCGCACTGGGCCGACATCGGCACGGCGGAACCCGGCTTCCCGGTGAACAGCCGCAACATCTTCCAGGAAGGTGTACGCTGGGGGCCGACCCGCATCATGCAGGGCGGCGAATGGGTGTGGGACGTCATCGATCTGCTGTGCCTCAACAGCCGCGTGCCCAAGACGCTGATGGGCGATCTCAAGGCGCAGATCGCCGCCATTCGCCTGGGCAACGAACGCATGACCTGGCTCAAGCAGCGCTTCGGGCAGGAGGTGCTGGAGGCTTGCGCGACGCAGATCTTCGACGCGACCGACGGCAAGTTCCGCGCCTTCATCCGCTCCATTCCCGATGGCGTCTATACCGCGCAGGGCGTGTCAGATGACGACGGCGTCACCGACGATCCAGTCCTGTCGAAAGTCACCGTGACGATCGCCGGCGACCGGATGATGGTCGACACCGCGGGCTCCTCGCCGCAGCGCGCGGGCAATCTCAACACCGGCTATGCCAATACGGTTTCGGCCGTGCGGCTGGCGCTGGCGCTGCTGTTCCCGGCGAGCGAGCCCGACATCAACGACGGCAGCTTCCGCGCGATCGAGGTGCTGGCCGAGCCCGGTTCGATCTACGCCGCCGAAGCGCCCGCGCCCTGCATGCGGCCGCATCCGGTGATGCTGCTGATCGACCTCATCATCAAGTCGCTGAGCGACGTGCTGCCGGACCATGTCGCGGCGGGCCTGCCGGGTGACAGCTGGAACATCTTCCTGATGGGCGTGAACCCCGCGACGGGCAAGCGCTTCACCAGCGGCGAGGCGCTTGACGGCGGCTGGGGCGCAAGCGCGCAGGGCGATGGGCCGAGCGCGATCATCCACAGCGCGGCGGGCGACTTCCGCAACATGCCGGTCGAAACGCTGGAGCATCGCACGCCCGTGCGCGTCAACCGGCTGGAACTGGGCCGCGACAGCGGCGGCGCCGGCCGCTTCCGGGGCGGGCAGAATGTCGTCAAGGAATATGAGGCGCTGACCGACATGACCGTGACGCTGCACTTCGATCGGTCGAAGACGCCCGAATGGGGCCTGTTCGGCGGCGAGGACGGCGCACCGTCGAAGGTGACGGTCTATAATGAAGACAAGCCCGAAGGCTTCATCGTCCGCAAGGTCGAGCAGTTGCCGCTGCGTACGGGCGACCGCTTCGTGGCGGAAACCGGCGGCGGTGGCGGCTATGGCCCGTTGAGCGAACGTTCGGCCGAGGCGTTGGCGGCGGATATAGCCGACGGCATCATCAGCCGGGCGGCCTGAGCGATGCCGGCCGTCCCGCCCGTCGCCTCCGCCACCGGCCAGCCGCGCAAGGGGAAGGATTTCACGGCGATGCAGTGGCTTGCGCTGCTGGTCGTGGTGTGCAGCGCCTTTTCCTCGCAGATGGTGATGCCGCTGTGGGTAGGCGCGGTGATCGACGACCTCCATCTGTCGGAGGCGGCGGCGGGACGGATCGGCTCATTCGAATTCATGGCGGTGGCGGCGGTTTCGCTGCTGGTGGCCTTCCGAATCCAGCGCTTTCCCACGCGGCTGACCGCCACGGTCGGCATCATGCTGCTGGTGGCGGGCAATTTGGCGTCCGCCTTCGCCACGGGCGAGGGCGCGCTGATCACCGCGCGTATGCTCTGCGGCCTGGGCAAGGGCTTTGTCGTCGCCATCGCCTTCAGTCTGGCGGCTGGGTCGTCGCGCCCCACGCGCGCCTTCGCGCTGCTCAACATCGTCTATGCCCTGTTCTCGGCAGCCTTCTATCTCGCCATTCCCTATGCCATCAGTTGGGATGGGGCCGCGGGCGTGTTCACGGCCATGGCAGCAGTCGCGGTCATCGGCGCGCTCTTCATGGTCCGCTTTCCGGCCGACCGGCTGACCTCCAGCGAGTTGACCGGCCTGCGCCTACGGTCGCTGCCGGGCTTCGGTTTTCTTGCCTTCGCCGCGCTCATCATCTTGTGGTCGGGCCATAATGTTATCTGGACCTTCATAGAGCGAATCGGCGTGCGCGACGGCATGGACGTGACGCAGATCGGCGTCGTCCTGTCGCTGTCGGCCTTCCTGACGGTCGCGGGCCCCAGCCTCGTCCGCCTGCTCGACACGCGGCTGGGCTATGGCGTGCCCATGGTCGGTGCGATCCTGCTCAAGATATTGGCGGTGTTCGCCATCGGTTATTTGGTCAGCGACCGCGCCTTCATGCTTGCCGTGCCGGCCTTCATGCTGCTCTCGCTGTTCATCACGCCCTATGTGATGGGCATATTGTCGCTGGCCGATCCGGCCGGTCGGCTGGCCGCCGCGTCGTCGGCAGCGATGACGGCAGGCAGTTCGATGGGTGCGTGGATCGGTGGCGCTACCCTTCAGGCGATGGGCTGGAACGGCCTGACCTGGGCGTCTTTCCTTCATTTTCTCGTCTTCACCCTCATCATCCTGGGCGTGGCACCGCTGGCCAATCGCTACGGCCGCCTTGCCGCCGCCGGATGACGTTATTTCTCTGGAGCAAGTCATGATTATCTTCGCCAATTGCCGCCTGATCGACGGCACGTCGGACGCGGTCCGGCCCGATTGCCACGTCCTGGTGGAGGGCAACCGGATCAAGGAAGTGTCGGACACTCCGATCAGCGCGGAGGGCGCGCGGGTGATCGACCTGGCTGGCCGTACCCTGATGCCCGGCCTCATCGACGCACATGTCCATGTCTATTCGATCCACCTCAATGCGGCGCGCGAACATGGCATGCCGCACACGCTAATGATGGCGCATGCCAGCCATCGCGTGCGCGACATGCTGATGCGCGGCTTCACCACTGTGCGCGACGTCGCTGGCGGCGACTGGGGCATGAAGACCGCGATCGAAAGCGGCCTTGTGCTCGGCCCGCGCCTGTTCGTGTCGGGGCGCGCGCTCAGCCAGACCGGCGGGCATGGCGACCATCGCTATCGCACCGACGACACGCTGCCTTGCGCCTGCACGTCGGTCCACGACCTGATGAGCCAGATCGTCGACGGGCCGGACAAGGTGCGCGTGGCCGTGCGCAACGAGCTGCGCAAGGGCGCAGACCATATCAAGATCATGGTATCGGGCGGCGTCGGCAGCCCCCATGACGCGCTGGAAAACACGCAATATTCCATGGAGGAAATCCGCATCGCGGTGGATGAGGCGGCGGCCAAGGGCACTTATGTCGCGGCCCACAGCTATACGGCGCTGACCACCCGGCGGGCGGTCGAATGCGGCGTTCGCACGATCGAGCATGGCAATTTCGTCGATGCGGAGACCGCGCGATTCATGGCGGAAAAGGGCGCCTTCATGGTCCCGACCCTGATCTGCTACCGCGAATCCGCCGACAATGCCGACGAATATCGCCTGCGCCCCGAGGTAAAGCGCAAGCTGGCCGAGGTGAACGCCGCCGGCGTTCAGATGTTGGAAATCTGCCGCGACGCGGGCGTCACCATGGGCTTCGGCACCGACCTGATGGGCGAGATGATCACCGCGCAGACCAAGGAGTTCGCGTTGCGCGCCGACGTCCTGCCGGCCATGGACATCATCAAGTCCGCGACCAGCGTGAATGCGGAAATCCTGAACCAGTCCGGCCAGCTCGGCTGCACCGCGCCGGGCGCGCTGGCCGACCTGCTGGTGGTGGACGGCGATCCCGTGGCCGACATCTCGCTGCTCAGCGAGAAGCAGAATGCGATCCTGGCGATCATGAAGGATGGCCGCTTCTGCAAGGACGCGCTATGGTAAGCCGACCACGATAGAGGATTGCCTTCGGAAATGCCGGCCACCGGGAAACTTGCGCGCAGTACCACCGCTCTGGACGTTGCCCGGGTATTGAAGGACCGAATTCTGGCCGGCCATTATACAGAGGATGAGTTCATCCGCCAGGAGCTGATCGCCCAGGAACTGGGCGTCAGCCGCATTCCGGTGCGTGAGGCGCTGGCTCTGCTGGAGGCGGAGGGGCTCGTCATCCGCGAGAAGTTCCGGGGCGCAGTCGTGCCCCGGCTGTCGCTGGAGGAGATCGAGGAGATATACAGCCTGCGCGGCCTGCTGGAGCCCTATCTGCTCAAGGAAGCGATCGAGCGGGTGACGCCCGAGATTATCGGGCAGCTGGACGCAATCGTGGCGCGGTCGCGCGAAACGGCGGACAAGACCGAATGGGCCGGCCTCAACGTCGATTTCCACCGCACGCTGTACGAAACCGCCGACCGCCCGATCGCGCTCCAGATGCTCGACAAGCTGCTCGTGCGCGCCGACCGCTACCTCAAGATGCAGCGTTTCCTGTCAACCCAGACGCAGCAGGAAAGCGATGCCGAGCATCTGCGCATTCTGGAGTGCATCAAGCGCGGCGACAAGCAGGGCGCGTTGGACAGCCTGGGGCAGCATATCCAGTGGAATGCTGTCGACGTGCGCCGCACCATCGGCCTAGAGCGGTAACGGGCGCCATCGTCCGCTCTTCAGGACGAAGGCGCCGGGTCCGGCTCGCGACATTCCTGAATCCGCTGTCCCAGCAGCGGCAGGAACCGTAGCGGTGCACCCTCCAGCTTCCGACCCGAGCGGTAGGCAAGGTTAGCACGCGTCTTGCCGATCTCGCTTCCGTGAGCGGGCTCGCCCTAATGATGCCATTGTTGATATCGGGGAAACGGCGAGGCCCGGACGCCTGATCATTGTAGCTGAGAGGGTTGCGAAGCTTTTGGCCCGGCACGGCGACCGCGAGATCGGCAATAGATGCAGTTTGCAGAGGTAGATCGTCCGCTCAGCGTGGTCCAAACGGCAACTTCTGTCGCAAGCGGCTATTCGCCGTTTGGTGCGCGAACGTCTGGGATTGGTCGATACTAGTTGTTCAGTCCCGGCATCTGGTGGATTGGGTTGACGATGAACCGTTCTGGCTCTGACGTCCAGATCTTGGCGATGTATTCGTAGGGTGTGAGCCCGCTGAGCGTTTTGAGCCTTCGGGCGAAGTTGTAGGCGGCCATGAAGTCAGCGAGGTGCGTCCGGAGTTGCTGATGGCTGTCGTAGTGGAAGCGTTTGACGGTCGCCTCCTTGATGGTCCGGTTCATCCGCTCGACCTGGCCGTTGGTCCACGGGTGGTTCGGTTTGGTGAGACGATGCTCGATGTCGTTTGCCTCGCAGATCATGTCGAAGCGCATCTGGCGTGACCATGCGGTGTTACGGTTGCGCGGCTGCTCGGCGAACTGGATGCCATTGTCCGTCAGGATCGTGTGGATGCGGTAGGGCACCGCTTTCAGCAGGTGTTCGAGGAACTCCCACGCCGTTCGGCGATCCGCCTTGTCGACGAGTTGCGTGACGGCGAACTTGCTGGTGCGGTCGATGCCGACGAACAGGTACAGCTTGCCTTCTGCAGTTTGCACTTCGGCAATATCGATGTGGAAGAAGCCGATCGGATAGCGTTTGAAGCGTTGTCGCTTTGGCTTGTCACCTTCGATGTCGGGCAGGCGAGAGATGCCGTGTCGCTGCAGGCATCGGTGCAGCGCCGATCGTGTCAGGTGCGGGATCGATGGTTGCAGGGCATAAAGACAGTCATCGAGCGGCAGCAACGTGTGTCGACGGAACGCCACAACCATTGCCTCCTCGGCCTCGGACAGGGTGGTGGAATGAGGGGCCTTCGGCCCGGTCTTCAAATCCTCGACCGTCGCCCGCTTGCGCCACTTCGCCACCGTCTTCGGGTTGATCCCCAAATCCCGGCTCAGCGTCGCGAGCGAAGCTTGCGATCGCTGTATTGCTGCTCGGACGGCGTGCGTGGTCGTGGCGCTCCCGTGACGTACCTGTCCCATAAGGCTTCCTTCCATTCCAACGAAAGGATCGCACCATCAAACCGTGGGATCAAACAACTAGGGGCAAGAAGCTTACGCTGAAGGACTGGCATAGTTCGCGGCTACCTAGAAGATTCAACGGCACAATGTTGCTGCGCGTTAACTTTCTAGCCGATGAAGAATTCCACGGGCACGACGAGTTCAATAGTGTCGCCTAGACGGTCGGCAGGTGGTTTGGGCAGAGGCTGGGCCCGCTTCGGTAGGAGGACGGCCTCGCGGTCAAGTTCCGACACACCCGAGGTGCGCTCAAGGCGCGCGGACAGAACCTTGCCGTCGCGGTCGATCACGATGCGGATATAGGGTACGCCTTGCTGGCGCCGCACCATCGCCATCCTTGGGTATTGGCGATACTGATAGAGGCGGGCAAGCACGCGACCTTCCCAGCTTTCGGGGGCGGCCTTTGAAGGCAGCGGCGACCTTGGCGGCGGAGGAATCTCCGCGGCAGTCTTCTCCCGCTCGGGTGCCGGCGTTATCGCCGTCTTGGGAGGCACAACCTGTATCGGGATGGGAGCCGGTGTGGTGATCGGCGCAGGCTCTTCGCGTCGCGGCTCGACCGGACGCTCCGAGACCTTTTGGGGCTTGTCCGGTGGGACAGGCGCCTTCTCCTCCTCGGGCGTTGGCTTCGGCAGAGGAACTGCATCCCGGATGTTGACGACCGTGAGCGTGGAAGAAACGTGTTTGGGCGCCAGATAGCTGGCGGTGAAAAGCAGCGAGACGAGCACAAGGCTGTAAATTATGGCCGTCCCGGCGAGTCCGGCCCACCGGCTGTTGGCCGACGGCCGGTAACCGGATCGTTCGTATGGTTCAGACGGGATGGCTGGCCATCGGTTGCCCATGTCCATGCTTGCGACGAGCAGCTCTTGATCCGACAGCATTGCATTCGTTCCTTGAGGTGCGCCCGCCTTTGTCATGTACGCGCGCGTCTCGGTTTGGCGCGACCTTCCCGCTTCTTCCACCAGATCAGCACGCCCGTGACCGAGAGGAGCGCGGTCACGATGCCGGAAGCGAAAACGACGAGGCGGCCGGGCAGTCCGATAATCTGGCCGGAGTGGATCGGATATTGAAGCGCGGCGATCTGGTCGCCGACCGACCCGCGGCCGGGCACGCGTATGTCCACCACGCTGCCTGTGCGGCCATCGACGTAAATTCGACCATTGCCATAGCCTGCCGGTTCGGCCTCCCCGAAACTGATCGCATAGAAGGCTGCATCGGGGCTGTAATCGATCCGAAGCGGATACCCGGTGATGCCAGCCCTCGCCCGCTCGCGCATCCCGACCTCGAGTGCCGAGCCAAAGGAAATCCCGGACGCGGGAAGCGGGGCGACGTCGCGCGCCGCGAAAGGCGAAGGCGCGAGAGTCGTGAAGGTGGTCACGACCGGATTGAATATCTCTGTGCGCAAGTTGAAATAGACCCCGGTCGCCGCCAGCAGGAACAGGATCGGCCAGAGCCACAGGCCTGTTGCGCGATGAAGGTCAAGGTGCAGCCGGTAACCGCGAGTCCCGCTCTTGATCCGCCAGGACGTCTTCCACTTCGAGAAAAATGGCTTGCCGCGCGGCAGGGTCAGGAAGAACGCCACGACCGCGTCAATCATCCACAAGAAGGCTATCCACCCCAGCAGGGTGCGGACCGCCTGGCCGCCGTGCAACGTATAATGAAGCCGGTAAATGAACTCCATGATGTTACGGCGATCGCAGCAGCCCTCCGTGCTGCGCAGGCCCACGATCCTGCCAGTTGCAGGGTCGGCGTAGAGCAGATTCGCCGCCCCGGTCGGCGAATCGATCCTCATCTCAACGGATCGACCAGCCGCCCGTTCAAGACCAAGCCCCGTCACCCTGACCCCAGGTGCGGCCGCCTCTATCCGCTCGACGAGGGTGTCGATCGGAAGGCTGCTCCCACTCCACAAGACACTCGTAAGATCCGAGTTAAAGAGTCTGTCCAGCTCAGGCCGGAATACGAGCACGGAGCCGGTCAGTCCGACGAGGACGAGGAATCCCGCCATCGTCAGGCCTGCATAGCGATGGAGCCGCGTTAAATGAGCGCGAAGGTCCACGACTGCTTAAAAGCGATAGCCCAGCGTCGCGACGATGGTGCGGCTGGCGCCATAGACGCAATTGTCGGGGCTGGTGCATATAGCGACGTAGCGCTTGTCGAACAGGTTGTTCGCATTGAGTTGCACCCGCCATTTGTCGAGGTCATAGTGGAGCGCGCCGTCGAAGACGGTGTAGGACGGCAACAGGACGGTGTTGGTGATGTTGCCGAAGCGCGACGCGACATAGCGGACGCCAGCGCCCAGGCCGAAGCCGGACAACGAACCCTTCTGGAAGGTGTAGTCGAGCCAAGCGTTCGCCATCGTCTTGGGCGCGCGATTGAGCCGGTTGCCCTGCGTGCCGGTATTGCTCTGGGTGACCTTCGTATCCATCCGCGTCGCCGATGCGGCGAGGTTGAGGCCCTGGGTCAGCGTGACAAGCCCTTCCAGCTCAATGCCGCGAACGCGGATTTCGCCGGTCTGGACGCTAAAGTCCTGGTAGAGGGGGTCATCGGTGACGACATTCTTCTGCGTGAGCTGATAGACCGACGCCGTCAGATAACTGCCCGAACCCATTGGCTGATATTTGACGCCGGCCTCATATTGTTCGCCGCGCGTGGGCTTGAACCGCGCCCCGCCACGCTCTGGCGCGTACGTGCCGGTGATCGGCTCGAACGAGCTCGAATAGCTGACATAGGGCGCAATGCCGTTGTCGAAGACATAGTTGAGGCCGGCGCGCCCCGTGAAGGCGTGATATTTTTCGGTCGAGGTGGTGCCGTCGAGCCGGTCGCGCGTCTTGTCGTCGGCCCAGTCGAAGCGGCCGCCGAGCGTCAGGACGAGCCGGTCGAACTTGATCTGGTCCTGCGCATAGACGCCCAATTGCTGCAGGCTGACCGTCGTCTTCAGGCGCGGAGCGGGCGGGTCGATCTTCAGCCCATAAACCGGGTTGAGAAGATCGAACGGCGTCACGTCCGCGCTGCCATATTCATAGCTGAGCCGTGACCAACGATAGTCCGCGCCGACCAAAAGCTGGTGCGTGATGGGGCCCGTCCCGAACAGGATCTGGAGGTTGTTGTCGGCGACGAGCGAGCGCATCCGCTCCTGCGACGACACGGAGCCGCGATCGATGCTGTGTCCGTCTGCGAGAAGACCGTAGCCGTTCAACGTGCGGTAATCGAGATCGTTGGCGAGGAACCGGACATTCTGCCGGAAAGTGACGGCGCTCCCCAGCTTCTGCTCGAAATTGTAGCCGATCGAATATTGGTTCTTCAGATAGCGGTTGTAAGCGGGCTCGCCGATGAACAGGTCGCGCGGGATCTGGCCGAAGACATCGCTGCGATAAAGCGTGCCCTCGGCCGGATACGGGACAGCCTGGGGCCCCAGATCCTCGCGTTGGAAATGCGTGAGCAGGGTAAATGAGGTTTCGGTAGACGGCGCCCAGGTGAAGGCTGGCGCGATGTAGTAACGGTCATCGCCGATATGGTCGATCTGGGTGCCGCTGTTCCGGACAAGGCCGGTAAGACGATAGAGGAACGTGCCGTCCTCATCGATCGGACCGGTGGTGTCGAACGATCCCTGGTAGCGGTCGAAATTGCCCAGCGTCAGATTGATTTCGTGCGATGCCTGCGCCTGCGGGCGCTTCGTGACCTGGTTGAGCAGACCGCCTGGGGGGCTTTGCCCGTAGAGCATGGAGGCTGGCCCTTTAAGCAGCTCGATCCGTTCCAGGCCGTAGGGCTCAACGCGTGCCGAGCCGAAGAAGCCGTCCGCGATGCGGGTGCCGTCGAGATAGACGTTGCCCATGGTCGAGAAGCCGCGGGTGAAGACGAAGCTCCAGCGCGGATCGCTGCCACCGAACGTGTCGAGCGCGCCGGCCGTGTAGGCCAGAGCATCGCCGATATTGGTAACGGCGCGCGCCGCCATCTGCTCGCTGGTGACGATCGAGACCGATTGCGGGTTCTCGAGCATCGTCGTGTCGGTCTTGGTGCCGGCCTCGCTGCGCGAAGCCGCATAACCGCGGGCTGGCCCGGTCGCGCTATAGGGCGCCGCGACATAACGCTGCTGCTCGCCTGCGCCTTCGACCCGGACCGGCCCGAGTTCGATCGCGCCGCCGCTCGATTGGGGCGCTCGCTCCAGGACCACCGAGCCGGTGGTGACGTAGCGGAAGGTGAGACCGGTGCCGGTGAGCAGGCGCGAGAGAGCTTCGCCAGCGCTCATGCTGCCCGAGACAGTCGAAGATGTCCGTCCGTCGACATCGGCGGGCTCGAATGCAATCTGCAGGCTTCCATCTCGCATAAGCTGGAGAAGCGCGTCGCGTAGCGGCTGTGCTGGAATGCTGAAGCCCCGCGCGCTGGCCTGCGGTGCATCGGGGGCGGACTGCGCGTAAGCCGCCGGAACCGAGAGAAACCAAAGTGCCGCGCCGGCGAGCATCAGGGATCGGCGCGTGGCCGCGCCGCGCGAAACCGCACGAGAATTCGAGTTCATAACAATCAACGCCCTTCAAATCGCCTGGGAACCGCCCCGCGCGGTCTCCGAAGAACGGCCTAATGAGAATGCAACTCAGTAAGCCTCCAATTGATTGACTGGCGGGAGATGCACTTTCCCAAAGGTGCCCAATAATTTTTCTCAGATTCCCCGGTTGGGCTGGATGATCCGAATGCCGCCGGGGAGCGTGGTCATCCGCAGGCCACGCATGCGGACGATGGTCTCAAGCGCCTCATCCGGCCGGGCGCTCAGGAACAGGCCGCTGACCGGCGGCGCCTTGCCGAAATCGCCGAAGGTCCACACCGGCGCATGCCGATAGCGCGCGATCTCGGCGAGCGCGGTCTCGATCGGCACTTTGTCGAACAACAACTCGCCCTTGCGCCAGGCGGCCACATAGGCCGCGGGCTGCGATGATAGCCGCACGAAGCCTTTCGCGTCGTAGCTTGCCCGGTCGCCGGCGCGCAGGATCGGACTGTCGGTATCGTTCGGCGCGTGGATGCGTACCGCACCATGGGTCACGCCGACTTCGACAATATGGCTTTCCCGGCGCACCTCGAAAGCTGTGCCGATGTCCCGCGTTTGCCCACCGGCCGCTTCGACGAGGAAAGGCCGGCTTTCATGACGGACGTCGAACCAGGCGCGCCCCGCCAGAAGGTGAACGACGCGCCTGTCGCCATCGAATGCCATGGAGATCGCAGATCCGCTGTCGAGCGACACGGTCGTACCGTCGGGCAGCGCGACCGATCGGACCGCGCCGACGGGCGCCTGATAGTCGGCGCGGAGGCCGATCAGGATCGACGGCATGAAGAATACTGCGGCGAAGCTCGCGGCCAACGCAACCGGTGCAGCCTGCATGATCCGTCGGCGCGGGAAGAACCGACGGGCGCCGGAAAGCGGCACCGGCTTCGAGGCCGGTTGGGCGAACGCTTCGGCAACGGCGGAGAGATCCTGCCAAAGTGCGCGTTCGCGTGCGAAGGCATGCTTGTGGCGCGGATTGGACGCCAGCCACGTCTCGAGTTCCACAATCTCGCTTTCGCTGATGTCCTTGGCGACAAGCCGCGCCACCCAATATTGCGCGCGGTCGCGAAGAGCGCGTTCTTCGCTCACGTCGTGATCATTCCGTTTGGACTCGGATGGGTCGGGCATCAAGTGAAGGACTCTCGGGCCAGCGACGGCGAAATGTCGCCCCTCTACGAATAAGACCGCGCTCGAAAGGCTTTTCCCAAGTTGCCCGCAAAATTAATCATATGAGGTCGCCTTCTCCGTCTCGGATGCGAGCAAGCAATGCGAGCGCACGGCGGAGATGATTTTCCACCGTGGTCGACGTTAAGCCGACCTGCTTTGCGGTCTCGCGCTGCGTCAGTCCTTCGAACCGGGTGAGCCTCATGATGGTGCGGGTCGGCTCCGGCAACGCCATGATCGCGGCATGGATGTGCTCAAGCGTGTCGCGGGATTCGACGATCCGCTCGGAACCCAAGTCATAGTCGACCCCCCATAGCAGCGCTTCAGCCCGCTCGGCGACGGTCGCCTCTTGCTGCTCGCCCTTCATGTGGTCGATTGCGGCGTTATGCGCGAGGCGGCGCAGATAGGCCCTCGGATTGACGATCGGCGGATCGTCGCGAACGCGCTGGGCCTTCAGCCACAGCTTTTGCGCGACGTCTTCTGCGCCATCGCGCCCGACCAATCGGCTTATCTGCCGAAGCAGCGATGGGCGCTCGGCAAGAAGAAGGCGTTGCAAGGCAAGGGTATTCGTCGGCATTGCGAAAGCGATCTAGCTAGATTGCGAACGTCTCGCAATTATAATCTAGTGGAAGAAGGCGCGAAGGCGTCGGTAGAGCTGCCCTGCGGAGCCGGTCATTCCAGCGCCTTGTCCCGGAGGCGGACGGCAGCTTTTGTCCGAATTGGTCGTTTGATGCTTACCAAGCAAACGTCGCGTTTTGGTCGGCTGCTGACCGGCAGCTGTGACAACGGTGCACGCGGCGCAGCGGCAAGCGTTTAAGTTAACGCCTATGGGAAAGCCTTCCCCTGCCGTCGAGCCCCTGACGGGTCTCGCCGGGCCGTGACCTCGATCAGCAACGATGATACGTCATACCCGCTCGCCGCTTCCCGTGTCACGATCGCTGAAAACGAGACCTCCGCGACCGCTGCCGCCAATCTCGCGAGCAACAGGGTGTCGGTCACGGCGGGCTCAGGGCGCGAGGCCAACGCCGGGCTCACGTCGAACCAGGTCAGCTATGCCGGTGTCGAGGGAGCAGCTGGCGCAGGAGGTGGCGGCTTTGCCTATACAAGCGATCCGGCCGCGACCGAGGGCACCGGCACCTACGCTGCCCAAGCCGTTACAATGTTCAAAGGCGCGAAATCGCTGCGAGAAATACCGCAGTCCGTATCGGTGATGACCCGCGAGCAAATGGACGATCAGGGTTTCGCCCGCACTGAGGACGCTCTGCGTCATATGGCCGGCGTACGTCTCGATGGCTTTCCCGATACCCGAAATATCAACGTTCGGGGTTTCAGAGCAGGCGAGCAGCTCGACGGTGTACCCATGCTCGCGACCGGCTTCAGCATGGATCCGGCGATTTACGACAGGCTGGAACTGGTGCGCGGTCCGTCCGGCCTGCTCACCGGATCCGGGGAGCCCGGCGGCTCGGTGAACTATGTCCGCAAGAGGCCGCTGGACCGCTTCGCGGTCGCGGCGAATCTGGCCGGAGGTTCCTGGAAGAACTTACGCGCGGAAGTGGATGTAAGCGGTCCGCTGAGCGACGATGGCGCGTTGCGAGGGCGTGTGGTGGGTGTGCTACACGACAGGGATTTCTACTATGACGTCGCGCATGAGCGGCGCAAGCTTGTCTGTGGCATTCTCGAATATGATCTCACGCAGCGCGACACGATCGCGGTTTCTGCGCTGGGTATGGAAAACGTCAATAATCGCAACTGGGGATTGCCGCGCTATTCCGACGGCACGCTGCCGGGGCGTACAGCATTCGTCGGCAGCAACGCACCCTCACCAGTGGAAACGCAAGAATATATAGCCGATTACCGCCACGATTTCGGCAACGACTGGAAATCGAAAATCACCTACACGCGTCGGAAAGTTGATTTTGTGCAGCGGTCGGTCTGGGGCGACTCCGCAGTCGACATCACCACCGGGCTTGGAGATGCATACGGGCTATATGCCCGTGACATCAACACCTACTCCGGTTGGGATGCGAATATCACCGGGCCGTTTGCACTGTTCGGTCGGACACATACGATTACCGCTGGCTACAACTGGTCAAAAAATTATCGCAATTACCGGGCTTACGATATGACCGTGTTCGAGGACGTACCTCTTCTGGATCAGCATAATTGGGGAAATGTGCTGGACGGCTCCAACCCCGGTAAGCGCTTCGAGATCACCAAGCAAAGCGGATTTTATGCATCGGGCAATTTTAAGCTGCTCGAACCGTTGACGCTGGTGCTTGGCGGCCGCTGGACCGACTATTCCTACAAGGTCCGCCAGCTTGGATCATCGCAATGGGTGAAACAGCCGCAGGCCGCCAATGGCAAGTTCACACCCTATGCGGGCCTGATCGCAGAGTTGACCCGGCAATGGTCACTCTACGGCAGCTATGCCAGTATCTTCGTGCCCCAAAGCGTCAAGGACTATGCGGGCAACATGCTTGATCCGCGCACGGGGGAACAATTTGAACTTGGAATGAAGGGTGCGATCATCGACGATAAGTTGAACGTATCGCTGGCCGTCTACCAGTTGCGTGACAAAAATCGTGCGATCACTGACGATGATCCAAGCCACATCTGCGCTGAAAATTGGAATCTTCTGTGTTCGAAAGCTGCGGGTAAAATTCAAAGCCGTGGCATCGAAGCCGAGATTTCCGGCACGCTGGCGCCGGGCCTGAATATTTCCGCCAGCTATACCTATAATCACACCAAATATCTGGAGGACAGCAATTCTGCCAATGTCGGGAAGACAGTTGAACCCTTCAAAAATCCGAAACACCTTTTCAAGCTGTGGGCACAGTATCAACCGGGTGAAAATGTGCTGGATGGCGCCCTCACCAAATGGACGTTCGGCACCGGCCTCATCGCGCAGAGTCATATCTACACGGATGACAGCGGGCCCCGTTACCAGCAGGCCGGGTATGTCATCGCCTCCGCCAAACTTGGATATCGCTTCAACGATCATTTTGATGCCGCACTCGACGTCGATAACCTGTTCGACCACGAATATATCGATCTGTTGGGCTACGATGGCTATTACAACTACTGGGGTGAGCCTCGCAGCTTCCGTCTGACGCTTCGGGCCAAATACTGACGGAAAGAAGGTGCCGGTCGGAATACCGAAAACCGGCACCTTTTACCGCATTGCAATAGTTACTTAACCATGAAACAAACATTTCGTCAATCGATGGCTTGGCTCCACACTTGGGCAGGACTGGTGGCTGGCTGGGTGCTGTTCTTCGTCTTCGTGACGGGGACGGCGGGTTATTTCCAGCAGGAGATTACCCGCTGGATGCAGCCCGAGCGTGTCGCCAATCCCGCCCCGGTCGAGACCGATCGCAATGTTCTCACAGACAAGGCCATGAAGCGGCTGGGCGAAGTCGCGCCCGTTGCGGCGAGCTGGCAGATCAGCTTTCCGTATCGGAATCCGGGGGACCGATCCTGGCAGGCCTTCTCGATCCGCTGGGAAGAGATGCCAATCGGAGGCCATGAATATGGCGACAGCAGCAGCGAGCGCCTGAACCCGATCACCGGCACGGTGCTGCCGCCTGATCCTGAGCCGCGCGAGACGGCTGGCGGCGGCGGCCTCTACAGCATGCATTATGCGCTGCATTATCTTCCCTATGACTGGGCGATCAGGATCGTCGGCATCGCCACGATGCTGATGCTGCTGGCGATCGTCAGCGGGGTCATCACCCACAAGAAGATTTTCAAGGACTTCTTCACCTTCCGGCCCGGAAAGGGCCAGCGCTCATGGCTGGACGCGCACAATGTCGTGAGCGTGATGGCGCTGCCCTTCTTCCTGATGATTACCTATAGCGGGCTGGTCTTCTACCTGTTCGCTTACATGCCTGCGGGCAAGGACGTGATCTACGGGACCGACCCGAAAACGAGCGGCGCTTATTATGACGAACTCTATGAAGGCGGCGAACACAAGCACGCGCCGACAGGTCGCCCAGTAGCTCCGCTCGCCCCGATGATCGATGCGGCCGCCAAGGCCTGGGGCATGGAGCAGATCGCCTCGCTCACCGTCGAGCGACACGAGGGCGAAGTGCCCGAAGTGGTGGTTTCCCATGTGCCGGTCGGCCTCACGCCTTACGATGCTGCAAAGCTGCGCTTCGATGCGAACACAGGCGCGCGTTTGCCCGACGAGCCCAATCCCGGCGGCGCACCCGGCGCGACGCAGAGCGTGCTCTACACCCTTCATGAAGGGAGCTATGCCGACATTTGGGGGCGGTGGGTCTATTTCGCGTCCGGCCTGCTCGGCTGCGGCATGATCGGCACCGGGCTTGTCCTGTGGACGGTGAAGCGGCGCCGCTTCCACCTCAATGAGGATCGCGGGAGCCAGGAGCATTTCGGGCTGAGGCTGGTCGAGAGCCTGAACGTCGCCACCATTGCGGGCCTGCCGCTGGCGGTGGCCGGCTTCTTCTGGGCCAATCGCCTGTTGCCCATCGGCATGATGGACCGGGCGGCGTGGGAATATCACAGCCTGTTCGCGCTGTGGCTGGGCACGTTCTTCTACGCCCTTGGCCGTCCGCTGCGCCGCGCGTGGATCGAACTTCTCTGGGCAAGTTGCTTTGCCTTTGCAGCTGTTCCTGTTCTCAATGCGTTGACCACCGAACGCGGCCTCCCGGCCTCGCTGGCGCAGGGTGACTGGGTGTTTGCCGGGTTCGACCTCACCATGCTGGGCCTCGCCGCGGCCTTCGCCTGCATGGCGCGAAAGGTGCAGCGGCGTCTGCGGTCCGTAGCACCCGCCCCGGCCCCGCAACCCGTGCTGCGGGAGGCGAAGATATGAGCAAAGGCAAATCCGTGTCGGCCAGCTATCGCTGGGCGGTTGCATTGCGGGTCGCGGGCGCCTTCCTTGGCGGCTATGCGCTGATTTCAGCCGCCACCGTGGTGCTGGCGCTGATCTGGCCGCTGCCCAAGGCGCAGGCCGTACTCTCGGCGACGATGCTGAGTTTCACCCTCTATACCGTCTTCATCCTCTGGGCTTTCCATGCGCGCAGCCTCCGCCGGGTCTGGGGCATCGCGCTGGGCGGGACGGCGATTCTGAGTCTGGCGGCATGGCTGCTGGGCGCGGGGGGCGCGGCATGAGCGGGCTACATCTTGCCATATTGGCGCTGAGCTTCCTCGGCTTCGTCGCGCTCGCCATCGGCACCGGGCGTTATGCTAAGCATCTGCTGCGCACCGTGCCCTCGCCTCAATGGCGAACGGCGGCAAGGGTCGGCGGCTGGCTGTTGCTTGCCGCCGCATTGGCGCTCGGTGTCACCGGGCTTGTGACCGCGGGTGAGCGCATGAAAACTACCCCATATAGCGCGCTGAGTGTCGCGCTGCTTCTGACCCGCAAGGATGAATGGCGGCGGATATGAGCTTCGACACCTTGGATACGCCTGCTCCAGACGAACGTTCCGGGACCACCGACCATGCCGGCTCAGCGGGCTGCCCCGCGCCGATGGCCACAGAGCCGGTCTGGCAACCCTCGACCCGCTATTCCGATCAGCCGATGAGTTTACAAACCCGTCTGTTCGGCACGGGCGGTGTTGCATTTATCGGATTGTTGATCGTCGGCGGCGCGCTGTTCACATGGACGACCTATCGGATAGCCCAGGGTCGAGGTCTGAATGTCCCATGATAGTTCTCCGATGGCCGGAATTGGCCAGCGCGAGTATAGTCCTCATGCCCGGCTACCTTAAGACAAGTGTCGCGCGACACTTGACGATCTCACATTGCTGCGCTATATCCCGGGAATGGAAATCGAAAGCATCAGGCACAAAGGCCTGCGCCGCTTCTTTGAGACGGGCAACACTAAAGGCCTGGTTGGGGATGCTGGGCGACTGCGCAAGATGCTCGCTTTCATCGACGCTGCGGAAAGCTTCGAAGAACTGTCAGTGCCTCCGAACTTCGGATTGCATGAGCTGACAGGCGATCGGAAGGGGATTTGGTCGATGACGGTTACGAGAAACTGGCGGATGACCTTCGGGTTGAATGACGAAGGCGCGCTAATCGATATGGATCTGGAGGATTATCATGGCGCTTGAGAGCCGGATTCGGAAGTTTCTCAATTCAGGCAAAGCCTTGCGGTTCTGCGCGTGAGCATGCGTATTGAGGCGATGAGGGCCCAAGCGGTGGACGAGGCGATGGATCGCTCCCAGTCTTTTGCGAGCCGACGACAGCGCCCGAGCCAGGCGAAAGTCCGTTCGACCACCCATCTGCGGGGCAGCACCTGAAAGCCTTTCGCCTTGTCCGATCGCTTGATGATTTCGATCGTCCATTTGCCCATGCCAGCCAAGGCGGATCGCAGCTTATCGCCTGCGTAACCGCCATCGGCAAAGATGTGTCGCAGCCAGGGAAACCGTTTGCGAATGGCTGCCAGCACATCGACGGCCCCATCTCGGTCCTGAATATCGGCGGCATGTACGAGGATGAAGATGAGGAAGCCGCAGGTGTCCGTCAGGATATGTCGCTTCCGGCCTTTCACCTTTTTGCCCGCGTCATAGCCCGAAATTTCACCACTTTCGGTGGTCTTGACCGATTGGCTGTCGATCACTCCGGCGCTGGGCGAAGCTTCACGCCCTTCGATTTCCCGCAGGTTCATGACCAGCACCGTGTTGATCGCGTCGAACAGACCGGCATCGCGCCAGGCATAGAAATAGCGCCGCACCGTCGATATCGGAGGAAAGCACTTCGGCAGAAGCCGCCACGCACACCCACTCGCCGCGATGTACAGCATCGCGTTCAAAACCTCGCGCATCTCGGTAGTCCGGGGACGGCCACCTCGCCTCGCCGGTGGAACGAAAGGCGCTGCCAGCGCCCACTCCGCGTCCGTCATATCCGATGGATATCGCAAACCTTCCCGACTATGCTCACGCCGGGCAATACCAGTCCATGCCACCATCCACTCCATCTTGTCGCAAAGAGGCGTGAATCACAACATGCTGGTATTGCTCAACAACTTTCGGATCGGGCTCTGAGAGGCACCCTTCGCTGGCCGTCCACGTTGGCGACTGGTTGAAGACGGAAATTGTGGAACCCGCGCAGGTTAGCGTGACGGCTTTGGCCCAGCATTTTGGCGTATCGAGGCAGGCCTTGAGCACCTTACTGAATGGCAATGCGAACCTGTCTGCCGATATGGCCATCCGGTTTGAGAAGGCCCTCGGCATCAAGGCCGACACTCTATTGCGGATGCAGACGACTTATGAGCTGGCCCAGGCCCGCGAGCATGAGCAGGATATTAAGGTTCAAAAGTTCGCTAGAGCAGCCTGAACCGCGAACATAGCCGCCGTTCGAGGCTCAAGCCCGAGCCTTCAAAACTTGCCTTACGTTCATCGATTAATGGGTGCGCCTGAGTGTCAATCCCCTGGCGTCGTCCCGACGCGCATCATATCAATCGAGAAACAAACTTGGGCCGGCGCGCGCTATGCCTCGTCGGAATCTGGCAGGCTGTATCGTTCGATCACCGCCTCACCATCCTCTATCCGGATTTCGATCGCCTCGTTTACGGGATCGCCTCCTTCGCGGAATTCATCGAGAACGATCTCCAGTAGTTCCCGTTGCTGGGCGGGCGGCACTTGCGGGACGATGATGACGAGACCAGCGTGAAGTGGCTGCTGCGCATAGAGTCGGCGAAAGTCCGCAGCATTGTTGGTGACGAACGTGAAGTCATTGCCGATGATGCGGGGCATCAGGTCCCAATCGGCCTCGCCGCTGAGTCCGAGCCAGTTTATGTGGCTGGCCTGATGCCCACGCGCCACCGCTACCGCGACGAGCGAGGTATGCAGACATTCATCGATCAGCAGATTCACCCGGCTGTGCCCGTCCCGGTTGCCCGAGGATCCCGCCTCAGCGTGGTGCGCCTGACGGACTTTAGCTTGAAACCGCGATCCTTGAGCGACTTCGGCCGTCCCCGGCGGGGATGTGCCGAAACCCATATCGTCGCCAGTGTGAGCTGGCGCTCGCCGAGCCTGGGATAACCCTCCAGTATCTCCGCGGCGTCCGTGCCCTCGGTGAGCATAGACGCAATCAGCCGAACCGGAATACGCGTTCCCCTGAAGACGGGCTCCCCGCCCATCACCTCTTTGTCCTGGCTTACCATCGCTTCCGCCGCTTCGAGATCACGCGTGCGCGCAGCGATCTGCTTGCGCGCCTCACCAACGTCAATGATCAGAAGATCGTCGGCTTTCACGGTCCTCGCCTTCGGTTGCTGGCGGATCGCGTCGAACAGCCGTTCGCGCCGTTCCTGGGACAGAATATCACCTACCTTGTACCAGAGCTTCACGCGCAGCAGATCGTCCACCGTCAGCGCTCGTCGTGCCGATCCGGCACCAGGAGCGGGCTTGGCGGCCTTGACGATCTGCTTGTCGATTGCGTTGTTGACGGCTTTCACTCCGATGCCGGTGACGGCAGCAGCTTCGCTTGGCGTAAAGAGGCGAGCGGTGGCAGGCATAAAACATCTCCGTGAGGAGAATATATATAGCGCCGCGCCGGTTTCGTAAAGAACAGTCTGCGGCTACGCTTCAAATCCGCCTGCGTTTAGTGCAGAGGCCCGATCTCTCCGTCACTGTCATCAGTTTCCCACAATCGCTAAAGCCGGTTGCGGATGGTTTGCGCCATCGTGCTCATACTTGTGCCGAAATCCTTAGCCAGCTGGCGCACACTGGTTCCGGCGCGTCTGCGCATTATGATCTCGTCCGCTTGGGGGTGCCTCGTGATATACCGCTTTGATTTCGGGTTCAGGCGCTTGTCATTCTCCCACTCATGCAGAACGACGATCACGTCAGGCCGGATATATCCCCGGGCGCGATAGGAGCGCAGGTTCGAGGCTTCAGGCCAGGGTACGGCCCCCATTTTCAACAGACCAAATTCCTTCTGGTTCGGCAACAGGAACAGGTTCGCGGGCGCATGATTGTCGTTGTTGCCGTCCAGGCAAATCACGACCTCGTTCCGTTTGAGCCGCCGGCCAATGACGCGTTCGACGACAAGCCGATGCTCGCCATTATATTTCGCGGCATAGCCCTCGCGGTCGATCCTGCGAAACCTCCGCCCGTTCTGCTGCACGACACCGCCCCGCCAGCCCGGTGATCGATCGCGGATGAAATATGAACTCGAGCATCCGCGTGAGCACGAAATCACGTCGGAACGCGATCGCGAAACAGTGAACGGCTCGCCGCAATTGACGCATGTTTTGGTGATGCCCTTCGACCTGCGATGCTTATGGAGACAGGAAGTGGAGCAGAACCGCAGGACTGCTTTTTTAGCGGGAGCGTCAAACGACTTCCCGCAGTTGGCGCAAGACGCACTCCTTCGCGTCGGACTCTACTCAAAATCGGTCACATTCCAGGGGCGCACGTCAACACCCTTCGGCGGCCCTGAGGGCGACCCCGGAGCCGGTGGCCGCGCCGATCGCATTCAACCGGGTCGATGGCGTATGAAAAGTGGAGCGTTTCTCGGACGGGTTAACCAAATAGGGGGAAGCCTATGCTATCACGCCTCCAATACGGGGGTTGATAGCATGATGGAACGACGAACATTTCTGGCTTCGGCCATGATGATCTCCTTGGCGACTGCCCCGGGGCGGCTGCGATGACCGCTGGAAGGACTACAGCTATAAAATGACCGTCTGGGTCGGGGACAAGCCCTTCTCCACCGTCCGCCATGTCGAGGTGACGGAAGGGGCGACCATTCAGGACAGTTCCGGTCGGCGGGTCGACTATCGCGCTGAGGGTGAGGCCGTAATCATCGACACGCCTACAGGACCGGTTTTCGCGGTGATGACACCCGCCGAAGGGCAGTTTGGATTTGGACGATATGGAGCGCACATACCAGAACCTGCCCTAGAGTCTGTTATGAACCTGCGGCGATTGCGGCGGCCTGTTTGATCATGATGGATGCGAAGGCGCCCACGTGGAGGCCGGCGAGTGTTTGTGGGTATCGCTCGTAATCTTTGACGAGGCGGCGGAAGCGGGTTGCCCATGCGAACGACCGTTCGACGACCCGGCGCCGCGGCAAGAGGACGAAGCCGCGTTTGGCTTGGGGTAGTTTGATGACCTCCAGAGTGATGCCGTGCCTGGCTGCGGCATCGGCCGCCCGCGCGCCGGTATAGCCCTGATCGACCCGGGCAATGTCGACATGATCGCCGGTGACAATCTGGATGGTGCGGGTGCGTCGGTCGACTTCACCACGATCTTCGGCGCTGGCTGGTGTCACATGGAGCGCGAGCAGATGGCCCAGTGTGTCGACTGCCATGTGGATTTTCGAGCCCTTCTTGCGCTTGCCGCCGTCATAGCCGGCGCGCTCGCCACTCCCGGGCGTGGAACGCAGCGTCCGGCTGTCGATGATCGCCGCCGTGGGTTCCGCCGGTCGCCCCGCCGCCAGGCGGAGCACCGCGCGCAAATCGTCCACCAGCGCCTCGAAGCAGCCCGCCGCCAGCCACCGCTGTGTCTGCTGGCACACCGCCGCCCAGGGCGGCAGATCGTTCGGCATCCACCGCCACGGCGCGCCCGTCTTCACGATATACCGCGGGCCATTGAACACCTCGCCAAGGCTGTGTTCCCGCTGCCCGGCATCTTCAAGATGCAGCGTCAGATACGGTACGATCAGCGACCTTTCCTCATCGGATACGTCGGATGGATAAGGCTTGCGATGAAAATCCATGCAAGCCTTTGAATCTATTCAGACGCACAAGTCCATAACAGCCTCTAGACAGACGGTGACGCCCCGCCATCCACACGGATATTCGCACCTGTCACGAAATCCGCAAGTGGACTGCTCAAGAATGCTACCATATTCCCAATATCGGCGGGCGTTCCCAAGCGAGATACCGCCTGGCGCATAACATTCTCCACAACATATTGAACGGTGCGGTCGCGGTCATCACCAAACCCATGCGCATCGGCAGTGCGTGCAAAGAAATCATCCAGCATGGGGGTGTCAATCATTCCTCCGGAAACCGTATTAACGGTCACGCCCGTAAACTTCAGTGACTTTGACAGTCCAAAGCTGACGCTAGCCAATGCTGCTTTGGCAGATGCGTAACCCGGGCTGACACCTGATAGACCCGCCGTACTTCCAATCTGCACCAGCCTACCCCAACCTCGTTCGACCATCGGCGGGGAGAGGCGATGAACTAAGCGGACCGTTGTTCCAACGTTTAGATTATAGGTATCGAGCCAATCTATAACCGGCATAGCAAACCAGTCGTGGACGGGGTTTTGCGTACCGCCGGCATTGTTAACCAGGATATCAATTCCACCGAATGCTGCTAACGCTTCCGAAGCAACGGCATCTGCACCTTCGTCAGTTGTCAAGTCGCCGAGTGCAATCGCCACTTCACCGCCTCGCTGTCGGAGATCATTTGCAACAACCTCCGCGCGTTGACGGTCGCGACCATGTATCACAACCGAAGCTCCACAACGGGCAAGGGCTTCGGCAATGCCTATACCGATTCCGCTCGTGCTCCCAGAAATGAGCGCGCGCTTACCACTTAACATGAAATCCATATATTCCCGATCTCTGCGTCACCGAATAAATATCAAACCCCCGACCGCCGGCCAGAGAATTAGCCAGGTATAGTACCAGATAACAGCCATATATCCCGGCACCAGCGTGCAGAACCAGAACTCTTACGCCGTCTATCCAGTTAAAAAAGCGAGAACCAAAAGCTAAGATCATGGCCCCGGATATCAAGACCACCGACGCTCCGTCTGCTTCATTTAATCTGAGACCTTCCCAGTGAAAGACGGATGCGCACGGAAAAATTTTTGGAACTGCGCGATGCTATCATCGCACGATTTCGCACCTTGTCCAGGACTGAGCGCGAGACATATGAATTGACCTGTGGACTGTTCATGATCTATCTTGCCCTTCCAAGGATTTATGAGCCGGGTCGAGGTTTCAATGCTCAAATATGGCCTGATCGGATTGTCAATCCATCAAGCCTAATTGACCACAGCATCAAGGTCGTCAATGTTGATTGGCTACCAGATTACACAGTCTATATCCGGAGCTATCGAAACGGTCCGTGACACTCCGATCTTCTATCGCACCTGAAAGATGAGACAAATATGGCTGCATTTGCTCCGGTGTCACCCAAACGCCACCACAATCCAATTTTGTAATTTACAAACTTATGCCGGCCATCCGAAGCTGCCCAATGCAGACGATCTGCTTACGCGCAAATGACCCGGCTTGAGAATTCCGCAACGGCCAGCTCGTGCAGTTTGATAATAAAGGAATAGCAGTAGACCGCAGCCGCGCTCCAACCCAAGACTTACGCCAGCAATCATGGCGACCTCGCCATCGAGCCTGAATTGTATCGATAGCTCCTATCCAAGGCAATCTGTGGAAACCCCAAAGCGGCGCGCAAGAGCAAGAATGTAAAAAGTGACTATTCACGAACGCTTGCAAAAGCTCGCCATCGGCAACAGGCTTTAGATGGCTCAATCCATGGCGACCAAGACTGCCTCAAGCCATTAGAAATCGACACCAAGTATCGCAAGAATCCCCACTGATGCCGCCAAAATCGCTACCTATTAGAAGGAGCACGCCTTCCAATTGCACGGCAGGATCAAAGCCTGATCATCACTGCACCGCAAAATCCCCAATGAGAATGAAGTCAGTCTCGGCCGGCTTCTAATGCACCGGCACGATCAACATCAGGTTTTCAATGCCCTTTCATCAGCATTATAAACTTTGTGTCGGATGACTCCCTCCTGTAATGAAGAATCTTCTGATATTCTTCGGATTTGAAAAATCTCTCGAATTCCGCCTGGGATTCAAATTTCACGATTGAAAGATGATTGGCCGGTTGCGTCCCCTCATAGACAACCGGATTACCGTCGCCAGAAACGATCTCAACGTTATAGCCCGCAAGGATCTCACGAGCACCGTCGCCATAGAGCTTGTATGTTTCGCTGTCCGCTACTTCGATCGCCAGAACTATATATACCGCCACGTCACACTCCTCATCCAGATCTAGCCAAAATGGTTGTTTATCTGCTGCATCGCCGTCAATATTTCAATACGCTTAGCATGCGAGATAGCCCCCGTCGACCATTACCTCGGAACCTGTCATATAAGACGAGTAATCAGACGCGAGAAACGCAACGACGTTTGCTACCTCAGATGGTTCGCCCGGACGCGCCATTAACGTACGGCCGATTGCCCATGACCTTAGTGAAGGATCTTCCAGGACGGCAGCCGCACGCGGCGTTGACATAGTCCCAGGGTGAACGGAATTCGCGCGAATATTGAAACGGACATAGTCATGAGCAACTGCTTTTGTTAGAAGCCTGATTCCGCCCTTGGAGGCGGCATATGCAGCCTGCCCTTCCATATTTGCCACGACACCAGCGTTCGAAGAGATGTTGATGATTGAGCCACCACCAGCTCGCTTCATTAAGGGCAAGATCATCTTGCAGCCGAGGAAGGTTCCTCGGAGATTGATAGATATTACCCGGTCGAAGAACGCCGACTCCATTGTTTCTAAAGGCTCAAACTCCATAATTGCAGCATTGTTGACTAGGATATCGACCTTGCCAAATGATGCGTCAATATCTTTCAGCAATATTGTCCACTCATCTTCATTAGAAACGTCATGCCGGCAATATTTTGCATAATAGCCGGAACGAGAAACCTCTGCCGTCAACCGTTTCCCCAGATCTTCATTGACATCAGTTGCAATGACTTGAGCTCCTGCTTCCGCAAGCACTTTAGAGCATGCAGCGCCTAGGCCTTGGGCAGCCCCGGTGATCACTGCCACTTTTCCTGCAAGAAAATTCTCACCCAGCATTCGCACCTCGATCTATCAGTTCACAAAATCTCAAAGTCATCCATTGTCGATGCACCGATTTTACGGCCCGGAGTGAAAGTTGCCGGGATAGAAATCCAGCCATTAACGACGCCTACCGATTGGTACCGTTCTGCAGCCTCGTGGTTCACCTCGTAATCGGGCATTCTGTTCAACACTTCTCTGACCATGCATTCGAACATCATGCGCGCTTGAAAGGATCCCACGCAGCGATGCATACCGGCTCCAAATCCGATATGTCGATTAGGTTTCGTGGACAAAGGGTATCCAGAGTTTGACTGACACGAGCGCTACGAAGCCGAGGTATGATTCTTTGGTTTTATCGTAGCGGGTCGCGATGCGCCGCCAGTTCTTGAGTTTGTTGAACAGGCGTTCGATCAGGTTGCGCCATTTGTATTTCGCGCGGTCGTGCGGGGCGGGATTGCGCCGGTTGACCTTGGCAGGGATCACCGCCTCGACACCCGCCGCCTCGATCTCTTCGCGGATCGCATCGGCATCGTAGCCCCGGTCGGCCAGGAAGGCCTTGATCCGGTCGGTTATCATACGGAACAGTGGGGCGAAGCCCTGCACATCGTGCGCCTGTCCGGGTGTCAGCACGAAGCCGAGGGGGAGGCCCCTGGCATCGCACCTTGCGTGGAGCTTCGTCGTGAAGCCGCCTCGCGATCGGCCAAGCGCCTCGGTTTGCTGAGTCCCCTTTTTATGCCGACGGCACAATGATGTGCCCGGACCACCGTGCTGTCGATCATGTCGGCGGCCGCGTCGCGCCCCGCCAGTTCGGCCAGCGTCTCGAGCATGGCATCGAACACGCCGGTCGTGACCCATCGTCGATAGCGCCGGAACACGCTGTTCCACTTGCCATACTCGTCCGGCAGGTGCCGCCATTGCGCGCCGGTCCGCGCAATCCACATCATGCCCTCGAAATAAGGGCGATTATCCTGCGCCGGGCGGCATCCACGACCGTGCTCAGGCGGCAGCAGCGGCCCGATCACTTCCCATTCTTCGTCCGTAACGCCGATCCGCTCGCCCAAGGCTGCCTCCAAAAGCCAGCCTTGAATCAGCGACCGAGTCCCCAGTCAAGCTTTGTCCACGAAACCTAGGAAATCGACGGACATTGATTTCATCAGCATCATGGAAAATGCTCTCGTCCCTATTTCCGGACGCATAAGCCAAATAGATTCGCTCACCCTGCCCTATAAACCGGCCCTGAACTTCCGCATCCATGGCGGCGTTACGAGCCAACCCATGGATCGGAGAAAAGAATCGTACAAATTCCTCTCTGGCAACCGGAAGCTTGTCTGGATTTTCAATAAGATACCGTCTCTCGTCTGGACATTCGGACAGATACATGAGCGCGTTCGCAGTCAACGCTGTCGTGGTATCGACCCCACCAATGATTACGTTGAGCGCGATGCTCCATATAGTCGCTCGATCCAGCTTCTTATTGTCGATCTCTCCATGCGCCAGGTGGGATAGCAAATCATCCTGTGGATTTGTTCGCCGCTTCTCAATTTCCTCCTCGATGCGCGTTCGAATCCAGTCCCAACCCTTTACTGCTTCAAGAAAGTCCGGGTGTTCTTTCGGCGTATACATCATACGATGAAGAGGATCAGCAAATTCCCGCCATTCACCAAGTGGCAATCCAAAAAGATCCATTGTGGAAAGCGCAGGCAGAGGATTGGTCAAATCGTCAACAATATCAAATTTGCCCGCTTCGATTACACGATCAATCAAAAATGTAGTCAACTGCTCGGTACGCCGTCGTCTGCTTTCGACCGCCTTGGGAGCAAAACGGCGGTTCAGGAAACTCCTAAAGCCGCCCCACTCCGGCGGATCAGTTTCATCCGGTATGCCTCTCGGTGTCGGCATCGGCGGGATCGATAGCCCTCCCACGACAGCACCTGTTGCTGGATCAAATTCTTTGTGAGACGTAAATACGCCGGAATTCTGCGCGATGTCGACTATGTCTTGGTATCTAGAAGCCACCCAGTATCCGCCATGGCTCTCCGTCCAAGCAAGCGGACAACGAGATCGAAGCGTCTTAAATTCCTCCGGCCAGTTTAACGCGTGCGACAATGACTCGTGGTCAAAATCCACAGAAAATTCCGGCCTGTTAGATCTATTTTGCATATCCATAACTCCAGATGCGTCTAATCACAGGCTAGAGCACCTAAACTGTACCTATCACACACTCTTTCCCATCTGAATTTACCGTATGTATAACGCCTAATTTCCGACGGAATAAAATATTATACCTATTCAAAAAGTTCATTAGTTTGCGATCTTGCGATCAGATATTAAACACGCATCTGAGGATCGAGTGCGACCTTAATCGGAACTTCATCTCCGCGATATGATGCCGCATGAATGGCGTCCTCCGCGCGTTCAAGTGGGAAAACGTGTGAGATGAACTCACCAATATCGACTCCGTTCTTAAACATATCATGCGCGAGCGCTATCGCTGTTGGAACCATGTTAGGATGGGATACCGGGCACCGAAGTGTTATTTCTTTGAAGAGCATCTTCATCCAATCTAGCGGCTGCTCGATCGGTGTTGGTATCGACACATGAACTATAGTGCCAGTGGGGCGCACGAGTTCGAGAGCGAGATCCTTCGCGGGCTGATATCCAGCCGCCTCAATCACAGCATCAATTTCGCCAAAGACATGTCGAATGCGCTTGGCGAGATCAATATGAGATTCGCCTTCGGCGATTGCCAAGGTCTTGGCGCCATAACGTTCGACGAACGCTAGCCGTTCTCTATCCTTCGCGAGACCTATTACAATAACTTGAGCACCAGCCTGTACTGACGCAAGTGCGCATCCAATACCCTGTGGGCCTGGTCCGATTATGGCGATCACCTTACCCGCACCGGCCCCAGCAACTCCTGACCAGGTCAAACCATTAGCCAGCGTGGAACATGCAACCAATGCTGTCTTGGCAGGGAGATCCTCAGGGACGGCATATACGAGAGCTTCCTTCGGAACGTATACATGAGTTGCGTAGCCACCCCACAGCGACGGCATTTCCCGCGCGGTGATTGTTCCGTAGCCTCGGCCGTCGACATTTCTCGAGCAAAGATAATATTGCCCGGAAGCGCAATACCTGCAGTCGTTGCAAGGCCAGCGTGCTTCTATCGTCACTCGATCACCGACGGCAAGGCCCCGCCTCGCTGCCGCTGCCATTCCAATGGAATGAACGCGACCAACGATCTCATCGCCAAATACGATCGGCGCCCTAGAATTGAACCATGGCAATTCTCCCTTGAACATGTGGAGTTCAGAGCCATCGACGCCACCAAGCTCAACGGCTACAAACATATCATCAGGCCCAACCTCTGCGATCGGGATATCCTGAATTTCAAAGGTTTCGGGTGCCGTAAAGACAACAGCTCGAGCAAATTCAGTCATGTGTTGTTCCTCAATCTATGCCCGGTGTGCATTGATCACCCGGATCGCTTGCTCCCTGAGCATCATCAAATCCATATCTCGCACAACCATATCGGCGCCCTCGAATCCAAATCCCGCCGGTACAAGAATGATTTTACCTGCGGTGCGAACGGCATTTCGAACGCGGTCCCAAGCGGCTGTCAACTGTGCCTTGTCGGACACTAAATCTAATCCCATGTCTTGGGAAAGGTCTCCCGGCCCAAACATAATCCCGTCTATGCCATCGACAGCAGCAATTGCTTCGATATTCTCGACCCCTGCGCGCGATTCAATCATTATAATCGAAAGGATATTCTCATTCGATTGATGCATGTGTTCCTGCCAGCCGTCCAACGAATATCGAGCAGCATTGCAGATTGGGCACATCCCTCTCCCGCCGGGACCGTATCGGCAGGCTTTCGCTACTGTTTGGGCTTGCTCCGCATTATCCACGTGCGGGACGATCACTCCCTGAACGCCTATATCCAAGAAGGATTGGATCTGTGAGGCCGATTTTTCCAGAATGCGGGCGAGAGCAAAGATGCCCGCAGCTTCCGCCGCACGCACGTGGTTCAGAGCATGAACCTTATCCATCGGACCATGCTCACAATCAATAATAACAAAGTCGAACCCAACAGAACCAAAAATACTGGACGTAGCAGGATCGATGGAGGTCACAAATGTCCCGATTGGTTGAACGCCAGCGCGGACTTTCGATAAAAGCTCGGTCTTTGCATTTATCATCACCTGATCCTCTACAAACTCATAACTGTTCATTGATTTGCAGCTGGCTGCTGATCGTCGCTATGACAGCCATTCTGGCTCTTTAAAATTTATAGGTTAAGTCTAACCCCTATGTGCGAGGGGGCGCAGGAGCAGATGCATCTCCCGACGCGCCGTTATTTTCGGCTGCCAAACTATAGTACTTCTTGTTTGCGAGGTTCTTGCCCCACACGGCTACAACAATGCGCTCTCCAGCCGGCGTGAAGCTTACTGCGGAGTTTAAAACACCATACCTCCGTTGCCGCAACCTGTTGTCGGGAAACCAGTAGTATCCGCTATTGTATGCGTAGTTCCCACTTAGACCGACCGTCCCGCCGCCAAGCTCGAGATCATAATTGAATCCGATATTGCCTGTGAATTTCGGAGATCGGGACATTCTATTCCCGGAAGCGTCGCCAGTGACGCCGAGCCCGTTGCCTGGAACAAACACGCCTGCCGGATTTCCGATTGGATCGACAACAACCGTGCCCGCGGGAAGGACGAACACCGCATTTGTAAACTTCCGGTATCTAGCGTCCAGATATGTCGCGCCACCCGTCAACGTTAACCCTCTTGCTGCGCGCACTGTGGCTTCCAACTCGACTCCCTTTGTACGAGCCTTTTGCGCGTTACCAAAGATCACGGCGGTATTATCGAACCGGTAAGTCTGAGGATTTTTTACATCATTCCAGAATGCAGCAAGATTAAGCCGCACTTTCCGATCGAAAAACTCGGTTTTCAGACCAATCTCGTAGGCGTCAACAATTTCCGGCTTCGCAGGGGTAATGCTCACCGGTTGAGTATTGAAAACCCCGGCTTTATAACCCCTGCTGATGGAAGCAAAGGCCATCACGTCATTGCTAAAATGATGGTCTAGCGAGGCCTTATATGTGAACTTACTGAAGCGCGCATGCGGATTGTCACCGTTTGCGTCCAATGCCGGAATAGAGGCCAACAATGTGTATGCAGGACTTTGGTAACCTGAATAAATTTCGGTACGACCTACGGCGACCAACTTATCAATCGTGTATCGACCTCCAAGGGTGATATTCGTGTGGTCGGCGACCTTATAAGTTGCTTGGCCAAATGCCGCGTAAGAGTTCACCGTTTGACTTCCAAACATTTGGAATCTGGCGCCGGGTACCGGATTTGCCAAACCAAACGAATCAGCCACTTGCGCATTTATCGTTAAACCATTGAATGCAGAAGGGTAATAACCAGTTTTGGTGTATAAATAATAAGCACCGATTATCCATTCAATCGGGGAACCGGACCTCGACGTCAATTGCAGCTCTTGTGTAAAGGTCTTGGCCCTTGGATGAAGATCGACATCCGTACCCCGCAAGGGCGTATTGTCGGGATCAATTATGACAGCTCCTTCGGACTCCTTACGATAAGCCGAAATGGCTAAGAATTCAGCAAATCCAAGGTCCTGCTTCAAACGAAAAGAAAATGCATACGATTTATTAATTCGTAACGTTGGAAAGCTGTTGTTGCTGTCATAGAACCTTGCGGGAGTAATCACGGGACCATCTGGATCGGCCAACCCGGTCGGCATGCCAGCAAGCGGCCCACTGATGTATTTCGGCGACGCCCCGCTCGCAGTCACCTGATAACCTTGAGTCGTTCCCCGGTAAGCGTTGCTTGCTTGACCGATATCTGACCTGAAATAAAGATATTCGCCGGAAATCTTGATCTCAGTACGCTCTGACACATCGGCAACAATCTTCCCACGCACAAACTTTTCGTTAAGATAGTTTGTATCATCGCCTGTAGTAACATATTTTCCCCAGCCGTCATGATCTATAAAATAGCCCGACAGACTTGCCCGTACACCAGGCGCTATCGGTCCGCCTATAAAACCTTGGAGTTTCTTTGCATCATAATTTCCATAACCCGCGGTGATCTTTCCCCCTAGCTCATTTCCGGGATCAAGCGTGATGATATTTATTAAACCACCGCTGGCATTTCTACCGAACAAGGTTCCTTGGGGACCCTTAAGGACCTCTATCCTTTCCACGTCACTTAGTTGAAACGCGGCCTCTGGCAGACGTGCATAGTAAACGCCGTCAACATAGACAGCAGTACTGGCTTCGTTTCCGAAGACGGCAACATCGTTACCTATACCACGCGCGAATGGCGTAACCACGCCGTTTCCAGATGTGATAGTAAGTCCCGGCGTGACCATCCCAAGGTCTTTGGCGTCGGTGATGTTTGCCTTGGCCAAAGCGTCACCGGTAAACGCGCTCACCGTCACTGGAACGTTCTGCAGCCGCCCTTCTCGCTTTGTCGCCGTGACTACAATATCTGCCAAGCCCTGGTCGGCAACCTGCGCGGACGCCGTTGCAACGGGTGCGATGACACAAACCCCTAGAAGCAACTGACATTTAAACATTCTGGCACTAATCAAGACAGCCTCCCCTCGTTTCTCCTGCCAGCCCCGGCCGGCTTAGCAGCTACGTTAACCGTTCTATTTCCGCCTGATTAAAGGGCAGATAACCAGACCCACATACCCACTCGCCCGCGAGAAGTGAGTCACTCCATCTCGTCAAATTTTGTTTTCATTCCACATTTTTGGACTAGCCTCTTTTTCCGCCGTCACCTCAGGCTAAACGGGAAGAACATATTTTGTGAGGTGAGGAATGAGCCAAAATCTGTCTGTTCGCGCGGTAGCCGAGGGCCTTGGGTTCTTGGAGGGGCCAGTAGCTTTAGAAGATAATCGCCTGTTGTTTACAGACATCGGCGCAGGAACCCTTAACGTACTGGATCTTAGTTCCGGTCAGGTCACGGTCTTCGCGAATGTCCGGGGAGCCGCCAATGGTGTTGCAATCGGACCTGACGGTGCTTTCTATGTTTGCAACAATGGCGGAATGACTTGCGAGAAATCAAAGTCTGGCTATAATGTTCCTCTGCCTGGCACGAGAGGCATCGACCCTATTTCACCGTGCATCCAACGTGTAAGCGCTAACGGGGCTGTGGAGGTCCTTTACACCCACTGCGGCGACATTCCCCTTATAGCGCCGAACGATCTTGTGTTCGATAAGCACGGCGGCTTCTATTTTACCGATACCGGTCATCCGACTGGCCGAAACGTGGATCTAGGAGGCCTATATTATGCAAAGGCCGATGGTAGCTCTATCATTGAACTCATCCATGAGTCGCCACCCCATCTCCCGCTTAGCCAACCAAACGGGTGTGGACTCTCCCCAGATGGCTCGAGGCTTTATGTCGCAGAAACAGCCGGCGCGCGTATATGGTATTGGAATATTAGGGCGCCTGGGGAACTGCAACAAGAGCCAGAACAATTCATACGAAATGGCGGCGTTCTTTTGCACGGCAACTCCACATATCAGATGTATGATTCGCTGGCGATCGACAGCGATGGAAACATCTGCGTTGCTGCGATCATAAAAGGCGGCATAGATGTCGTGGATCCGGAAGGAAATCTGCTCTATTTTGTCAGCTTGCCGCTCTACGATCCTTTTCCGACGAATATATGTTTCGGCGGCGCCGACTTACAGAAAGCCTACATTACTGCAAGCGGAACCGGAATAATCTACGAAGTTAGTTGGCCGACAGCGGGCCTGAAATTAAACTATTAAGTTTTCCGGAAATGCTGGATTTGAAACGCCTGTGGTGTCTGCCCAGTGTAGCGCTTGAAGGCAAATCCGAAAGCGCTGTGGTTTGAGTATCCTGATAAATAAGCAACACGCTTTATGGGCGTGTTGCTTATCAACATGCTCTTCGCACGCTCCATCCGCTGTTCGTCTATGAATCGATGAAGATTTATACCAGACAAATTTTTAAAGCTTTTGCTTAAATATCCGATACTTACGTTGAATTCTCGTGCTATATCACTTACATTTGGAACGATTTCTGATTCCATAATAAAGTTGCGAACGCTTTGAATTCGTTTCTTAGGCATTATCGCGTCGCGCTTGCTGTCGTGACACCCCAAGACTCGACACAGTTCAATTCCGATGAGGTCACTAAGAGACGAAATAGCAAAATCCGACTTCAGATCGCAAACAGTTATCTCTTCAACAGCTCTACGCAGATACATCTCGATCGCAGCATTGTAAAAATCGAGACTCGAAATCTGCATATCAGCACGGATAGGCTTATCAGCGATTTGTGAGAGCCAATCCGGATCTATATTACAAATTAAAGTATGGAGAGTTTCATCGGCCTGGCCCGCTATAATGTATGCGCGGATGTCAGCAGCAACGATAGCCATTTGACCTGGTTTAGAAATAGGTCCATTGGACAATCTCGCTTTGAATATGGGACGCCTCGGCGACACTCGCCAATGAAGCGTCAAATTTGGTGTTGTAATTTCATAGACGCTTCCGCCAACCAACGTGGTAGCATCAAGGCGGCTAATAATCCCTGCCTTTGCGTCATCAGTAGGAAACACACGCCTTATCCTGCTTATTCCATAACGTGATCACATCCCGCCTGGGATTTGCCCCGGAGAATGTATCATCTGATTGCTCCTCAATACCCTCCGTCGTGCAGGTTTTCAAGCGACCAACCATCTCGGCCCGTCTATGAAAAATACCAGCTTCAGCAGCCATGTGCCATGGGCGCCAAAATGCCTTTGTTTGATAACACCGCTAACATAATGATTCTAACTTTAGAGCATCGGGCCTGAAATAGGAATCGGGCCAGGGATTCCCAGAAGCCGGAAAATATGATTCATCTTTGTCGGAGGTGGATCATGGGGAAAGCATTTTCGAGCGACTTGCGGGATCGCATATCGGACCATGTGGCGGCGGGACATTCGCGTCGTGATGCGGCGCGGCGGTTTGGTGTGAGCGTAAGTTGCGCGATCAAGCTTGTGCAGCGTGTGGCGAAGACTGGTTCGGCATCTCCGGCACGCCAGGGGCGCCCGCCGGGCGCAGGAAAGCTTGCGCCGTATATGGCGATGCTGATCCGCTGGGTGGAGGCGCAATCGGACATCAGCATGCCCGAGCTTGCTGCCAAGCTTGAGGCTGAAACAAAGATGCGTGCGCATCCCGCCTCGTTGTCGCGGGCCCTTCTCGGAGCGGGCTTCCGATATAAAAAAACAGCTGCTGGCATCGGAGTGCGGACGCGATGATGTCTGCGAGGCTCGACGGCGATGGCGGCTGCATCGCCAGCCGCGCATGCGGGAGCAGACGCACCGGCTGGTCTTTATCGACGAGTGAGGATCAGCGTGCAATAGGCACCCCCTTCGTGGGGTGATCGGCGTGCAAAAAGGACCCCTTCATCCCGGGGATTTAGTCGGCCGACTGGTTTTGATCAGTTGGCGAGAACGGGATGTTGATCGTGGAGACAGTGGTTCGGATTCGGCGTGAGCATGCAGGGGGGAAGGCGATCAAGGCGATCGCGCGCGACCTTCGTTTGTCGCGGAAGGTAGTCCGCAAGGCGATCCGGTCGCCGGAGGCGGCGTTCAACTATCAGCGCAAAGTCCAGCCGCTGCCGCGGATCGGTCCTTATCAGGATCGTCTCGATGCGCTGCTTGAGGAGAACGAGGGGCGCGGCCGCCGCGATCGGCTACGGATGACGCGTATCCATGACCTGCTGGTGCGCGAGGGGTTCGATGGATCCTATGATGCGGTGCGCCGCTATGCGGCGCGCTGGCGTGCTGCGCGGCGGAAGGATGCTGGCGAAGGCGCACCGGCGTTCATCCCGATGACCTTCCAGCCGGGTGAGGCCTACCAGTTCGACTGGAGCCACGAGGATGTGGAGATCGCCGGCAAGCCGATGCGGGTGAAGGTGGCGCATATGCGTCTCTGCGACTCGCGCGCACCCTATGTCCGGGCCTATCCGCGCGAGGGCCAGGAGATGCTGTTCGATGCCCATGCCCGGGCGTTCGCGTTCTTCGGCGGTGTGCCGCGACGCGGTATCTACGATAATATGAAGACGGCGGTGACGGCCGTGTTCACCGGCAAGGAGCGTGTGTTCAACCGCCGCTTCCTGATCATGACCGATCATTACATGGTCGAGCCGACCGCCTGCTCGCCGGCGGCGGGATGGGAGAAGGGCCAGGTCGAGCAGCAGGTCCAGACGATCCGAGGCCGCTTCTTCCAGCCGCGACTCCGGTTCGCCAGCCTGGCCGAGCTCAACGGGTGGCTGGAGGCCGAGTGCCGGCGCTGGGCCGAGCATCATGCCCATCCCGAACGCGGGGATATTACCGTCGCCGAGGCGCTGGATATGGAGCGACCGGCCCTGCAGCCGATCCTGGCACCGTTCGACGGCTTCCATGAGAGCGAGCATGCCGTCACCGGCACCTGCCTCATCAGCTTCGATCGCAACCGCTACTCGGTCATGTCGACGGCCGCACGCCGGACCGTTCAGGTGCGCTCCTATGCCGATCGCATCGTCATACGCTGCGGCGATGCGATCGTCGGGGAGCATGAGCGCCACTTCGGTCGGAACCGCACGATATACGATCCCTGGCATTATCTGCCGGTCCTCGCGCACAAGCCCGGCGCGCTGCGTAACGGCGCACCGTTCCAGGACTGGGATCTGCCGCCCGCCCTGCACCGATTACGGCGAAGGCTCGGCACCGGGGACGAGGCCGATCGCAGGTTCGTGCGGGTCCTCTCGGCGGTGCTCACCGATGGCCTGGAGCCGGTAGAGGCTGCCGTGCGCGAAGCGTTGGCGAACGGAACGGCCAGCGACGAGCTGATCCTCAACATCCTCTCCCGGCGCCGCGAGCCGGCGACACCCCACAGCATCGTCACTTCGGAAGACCGGATGCTGCAGCATCCTCCGCTCGCCGACTGTGCCCGCTATGATCTGCTGCGAGGCTATGATGCAGCGGCATGATATGATCGACACGATGCGCGGCCTCGGACTCAAGGGCATGGCGGCGGCGTTCGACGAGGCGGTCACCACCGGCCTCCAGCGCAAGCGCACCACCATGGAGATACTGACCGACCTGCTCCGTGCTGAGGCGACCCACCGGGATGCAGCCTCCATCCGCTATCGGATGACGGCTGTGTCAACGGGCACCGAAGATTCCGCAAAAGTGGGCATCTAAAATTCCCTAGTTTGGCGGGAGGGTTTGTGTCGGTGATCAGCCGTGATGGAGATCGGGCTTTTCCTTTGCTGGCGGGCGGCCGCGCCGTTTCGGCAAGGGCGGCGGGTTGATGGACGGTGCCATGCGCGCATGCTCGGGCAGGAGGTCGGCGTGCTGTCGCATGCGATAGCTGGAGCCCTCGATCTGGATGACCACAGCGTGGTGAAGAAGGCGGTCGAGCAGCGCGGTGGCCACCACCGGATCGCCAAAGACATCACCCCATTCGGCGAAGCCGCGGTTGGATGTCAGGATCATGGCACCCTTTTCGTATCGGGCGTTGACGAGCTGGAAGAAGAGATTGCCGCCGCCGGGCGTGACGGGAAGATACCCGATCTCGTCGACGACGAGCAGGGAGGATCGGCATAGGAAGCGGATCTTCTCGCGCAACGTGCCCTCGCGTTCAGCCTTGGTCAGTGAAGCGATCAGATCGGCGAGCGGGATGAAGTAGACGCTCTTGCCCGCCTTCACGGCCTCGACGGCAAGGGCCGTGGCGATATGGCTTTTCCCGGTACCGGGCGGGCCCAGCAGATGCACCACCTCGGCCCGGTTGATGAAGTCCAGGCCAGCGAGCGCCAGGATGCGGTTCCTGTCGAGCGATGGCTGGAAGGAGAAGTCATATCCGTCCAGCGTCTTGATGATCGGCAGCCTTGCCATGCGCAGGGCTGCCTTGATCCTGCGGTTCTCCCGGAGCGACAGTTCTTCGTTCAGCAATATGTCGATGGCCTCGATGCCATCGATTTTGCCCTGCTCTATGCCGCGCAGGGTGGCGTCGAGCATCTCCAGGGCGCGTGGCATTTTGAGATGGACGAGGCTGCGGCGGATATTATCGACGCGGGATGCGGCACCCCCATGGTTCATGGCCGGTCTCCCCGCGCCAGTTGGCTGCCGATCGCCTGATAGATGGCCAGGGAGCGCACGGCGACATGCTCGCCTACACGACCGATGGCGATTACCTCTTTGCCATGGATACGGCGCTTGGCGCCGCTGCTGCCTGTCCGATGCGCAGGATCGATCCTGTACTGCCGACGCCCCTCAAGAACCGGGTGCTCGGCAATGACCTGGCCCAGGTCTACGATCCGGATCTTGTCGGGTAACTGCTGGATTTCGACGACGCGCCGGGTGCGATCGGGAACGCTGTAGTAATTGCCGCCGACCGAGACCATCCCATCGTGGCTGACGCGGCGCTCCAGCTTCAGAACAGCGTCAAAGCGGCCCGCCGGGAGCAGCTGCAACTCAGGCTGCTCGGCGGCGAAGGCTTCAGCAATAATCCGCTGCGTCGTGCCGTGGACACGGACGTTGGCGACGGTATCGAGCCAGTCGATCAGCTGGACATTGAGATCGTCCAGATTGCGGAAGCTCCGGCCCAGGAAGAAGTCCTTGCGGATATAGCTGAATGGCCGCTCGACCTTTCCCTTGGTCTTGGCCCGATAGGGACGGCAGGCGCGCGGCACGAAGCGATAATGCCCGGCCAGAGCCAGCAATGATCGATTGTAGATGATGTGGCCCTGATCATCTTCCCCGGTCACAGCGGTTTTCATGCGATCGTAGAGGATCTCGATCGGGACGCCGCCGAGCGCTTCAAAGGCCTGCATATGACAGCGCAACAGGCTTTGGAGATCCTGATGCATGACGTAGCGCGCAAACAGGAAGCGCGAATGTCCCAGCACCAGGCTGAACAGCCAGACGATCCGGCTGACGCCGGGCTCATCGGTAAATTCGACGACGAACCGGGCAAAGTCGACCTGTGCCTGCACGCCAGGCGGCGTCTCGAACCGAACCTCAAAGGGCTTGGGGCCGTTTTCCGGCCGGATCGCTGCCAGGAACCGCTTTACCGCGGTATAGGCGCCCATATATCCCAGCTCACGGATTTCCCGCGTCAGGCGCGCCGCAGTCAGATCGGGAAAGGCCGTCACTCGCTCACGCAAAAATTCCAGATAGGGTGCCAGTTTGTTCGGTCGACCCAGCATGCGAGGGCCGTAAACCGGGGCCTCGATGCCCCGTTCGATATATTTTCGGATGGTCTTGGGATCGCGACCAGTGCGTCGGGCAATGGCGGATATCGATACGCCCTGCCGATGTAGTTCGAGGATCATCATCAATTCTCCAAGTCGGATCATCGGCCCCGTCTCCGCGTCTGCAAAGGAGATGAGGACAATGTCGGCTCATCTCATTCTGCCGGGGCTAGCCCCGGCAGAATGAGATGAAGGGGCCACCAACTAGGGAATTTTCAAAGCCCACTTTTGCGGAGAATTGCACGACCGATGACAGGCTGCGAGGCTGCCCGTGGTGAAGGACCTGGAGCGGTTCAGCTTCGAGGGCACACCGATCAATGAGGAGATGATCCGCTCCCTTCACGATGGCTCCTTCCTCCCGCCTCGCCGCAATATCGTGCTGGTCGGCGGCACGGGGACAGGCAAGACCCACCTCGCCATCGCGATCACCGCCAATGTCGTGCGAAGGGGCGCTCGCGCCCGCTACTTCAACACCGTCGATCTGGTGACACGCCTCGAAGAGGAGACCCGGATCGGCAAAGGCGGGACCCTGGCGGCGCAGCTGTCGCGGCTCGATCTGATCGTGCTCGACGAGCTTGGATATCTGCCGTTCGCACGCTCGGGAGGGCAGTTGCTGTTCCACCTCATCAGCAAGCTTTATGAGCGCACCAGCGTCATCATCACCACCAACCTTGCCTTCGGCGAGTGGCCTACCGTCTTCGGGGATCCCAAGATGACTACGGCGCTGCTCGACCGCGTCACCCACCACTGCGATATCATCGAGACGGGCAACGACAGCTGGCGCTTCAAAAACCGCAGCTGACCGCTACCTTCGGCGCCTTCAAAAATCTATCTTGCGCTGCGCGCGCCTCCGGTCGGGCTACGCCCGCCCTCCGCCGCACGCAGCGCAAGGCCATCTTCAACAAACCAACATCATATCCGAAAAAGGGGGTCCCTCTTCGACGCCGATCGGGGGTCCCTTTTGAACGCCGTTTGACAATCGACGAGACGGCGACCACGACGAAAATGACGCGCCTACGGGGCCGGGTGCGTCATGGCCAGCGCCTGAAGGGGCGCGTCCCGTTCGGTCATTGGAAGACGCAGACCTTCATAGCAGGATTACGGTGCGACGGCCTGACCGCTCCGTGGATCATCGACCGGCCGATGACCAAAGAGATCTTCGAAATCTACGTGGAAACCCAGCTCGCGCCGACGCTCGATCCGGGGGACGTCGTGATCCTCGACAACTTGCCGAGCCACATCTCCGACCCATCGACTCGGCGCACCCAGAAGCTGGGCGTCGAAAAGCCCTGAAAGACGTTGCGGCGGCGCAGAAACGAATCCACCCCTTCTCCGATCTTCGAGGGTCCCAAAGGAATGACCGCATCGTAACGCTCAAGAAGCGCGACGAGGTCTTCATGGTCCATGCGATCCTCGACAGTCTCTTCGTCGGCATAGCGACCAAGCATCTCCTTGAAATGCGCAAGCGCCGCGCCCTGAGTCTTCCACGACCTGCCATTCTGCAATTGCACTGGCTTAGGCATTCCACCTCCGGCTATTTTGCCCCGCCCCTTCGCTTGGAACGATAATCATTTCCGGTCCATCGAGCAGGTATGAGTTGAAGCGAATTGCCGTTTTAGGCAAATAGACTGCGATCGACCAATTCTGCGCACCTTCCGATTTCCCCATCGGTGCCGTTTCTTCCGCGCGTACGGGCGGGTTTTTCGTGCGATTTCGGACCTGCAGAAAAAATTCTGCGATCCCGGTTCCACAAAAGGACCATCGCGCGGACTAGCCTCATGACGAACCCCTCATGGTACCGGAGGTCGAATTGTCCAGGTCTGAAACGGTCGATCCGAGCGATACCGACGATCCGAGCGATATCCCGCGCCTGACCAAGTTCGCGCGTTCGCCGAAAGCCGAGACGGATACAGCTTAAGCGTCGAGGCCAAGAGCATTGCGGCGCAAATCCGCGCGCACGAAGCCGCCGGCATCCCTTTCCGCGATCAGGCGATCCTGTGCCGGTCGCACAATTATCTTGCGCGCTTCGCCGCGGCGCTCGAAGCCCTCGGTGTCCCGGTCCTGTATCTGGGCGACCTGTTCGAACGTCCCGAAATCCGCGATCTGCTGTCGCTATTGTCGTTGGCCAGTGAACCGGGCTCCAGTGGGCTGATCAGGGTCGCCACCCTCCCCGACTACGCCGTACCGCTCGGCGATGTGCAGCGGGTGATCGCGCGCGCCAATACCGATGGCGTGTCGCAACTGACGCTTCTCAGATCGCCGATCGAGGGCCACACGCCCGCCGGCGCCGACGGGTTGCAGCGCATTTCGCGCGACGTCGCGGCGAGCCAGGCCCATTCCGCGGTCGCATTTCTCAATGCCTATCTGTTCGAACACGGCAAGTGGCTTGCCGGTTATGCAGCGGACGACAGCGTTCGTGGGCAACAGCGCCGTCTCGCCATCTATCAGCTGCTCGATGTTGCCGTCGCCTATGCGGCGAAGAACCCACGCGGTGGCATCAGCGGCTTTCTCGACTGGGTCCGGCATCTCGAACTGTTCGGTGACGAGCGCCAGCTTCGCGCCCCGCCGGCAGCCGCGGCCCAGATCGATGCGGTGCGCCTGCTGACGATCCATGCGAGCAAGGGTCTCGAGTTCGCGGCGGTGCATTTGCCCGCTCTCGCCAAGACGATCCTGGCAATGGGCTGCGATGGCTCCGGTTCGATACCGAGGAAGTTCATCATCTCAATGCCCGACATGGGCAGCACCTTGACACTGACGCCCTCCTGCGCCGCAAGCTGCTCCGCAGCCGTGCGCCAGCGCCGCGTGCTGGATACTGGCACGCCTGCCGTTGATGAGGGTGATAAGGAACAGGTCAAGCGGTCCCGGTTCCGGACACATGGCACGGTGAACAGCGCGCCAGCTTCGATAGTCAGTCATGCCGGTCTCCCTATGGGTCAATCTGTGCGGAAGCCGGTCGCATCGCCGACTTTCGCAACCGAAGTGCAAATAATTCCAAATTAGCGAGAGGCATCACGCACCTCCTCAAGAGCGGCAATCCGCGCTTCCAGTTCCTCGCTGGCGCGCACGTCCGCGAGCGATTTGATGCTGTCGATGATGAGCCGCCCCACATCGGGCGCGACCGCGCCAGCGGCAACCGCGTCCAACACCTGGGCGACCTGTTCGCTGATCGGGGCGGTCGCATCGAACTCGAAGTTCACCTTCTCGGCCTGCGCCTTGATGCTCGGCAGGCATTTTGCGAGAACGATGCTCGCCGCGTTCGTGTCGCCCTCAAGCGCCTTGCCGACCAGCACGGCAACGATGTTCCGCATCTCGTCGAGCATCTGTTGCGTGGCGAGCAAGCGCCGATCTGGACGACCGGGCGGGCGACCGGCAGGATTGCCGCTCACACCCTTTGTCCATGCCGGGTTGCCGGGCGGGGCTGGGGGCGGTTTCGGGATTGGCGGTGCGGGCGGCGGAGCGGTGACGGTCTGGAACCCCTGCTCCCAAGGTGCGATATGGCGGTCCATCTGAACTGAATCCCGGATTGTTTAGAACAAGTCAGACGACAAACGACTTTTCAGCCGCCGCCTTTGCTGCACGAAGTTGCTGCACTTTTGCTTGTTTCGCCCCGACCGCCTTTTCCATCTCCTTGAAGATGAGGGGACCGCGATCACCGAGCAGTTCAAGACCCGCCTTCGCCGCTCGCAGTTGCTTCGCGGCGCGGGGGTTCGACTTTTCGTGATACAGACGGAGCAAGATTTCCTGCATCTGCGGCGTGATGCCGGAGAGGTAGGGAACGCCGCCCAACACGGCCCCGCATGTCCTATCGTCGCCCGCTTCAATGGCCTTCTGAATGAACCCCATGCGCGCACCCTCATCCAGTGCCTTCACATGCGCCCTGATCTCGCCCGCCATCGCACCGACGCCCCGCCCTTCGATGGGCTGGGACAGGTCGCGTTCCAGCCCTTCAATCACACGGGTCAGGCCAGCGGTGGCACTGTCGAAGCGCTTGGCGAGGTTCGCGGTCATCTTGTCCGCGAAGTTCTGCGTTTCGATAAGAGCGTTGTCGGCCGTCCATGCCGGGTTGGTCTTGCCCGCCTCACGGGCATCATGGACGCGCCCGACCCCAATATACGCCTCGTTGAATGCGGACTCGACGCCGGAATTTCAAAAGGAATAGCGTTTTGACGGTAGGTACAACGACACATGATCTCTGAAGAATATTTTTTCTCTTTGTTTTTCAATTTGTTATACCATAAGGCGCTTGAATAAGTGTGGGGCCTTTTCGGGGAAGCGTCGCTTCCTAGGCTGAAAAACGGCAGCACCCTTGGGCGCGCTCGGCGGAAAAATGGACGATGGAGCATATATTCCAGCCGTCGCGCGTTTCTCGAATCTCTTCCCGGCCCGGAAGGGTCATCCAGAGTCGAAACAAGGCGGAACGCATGCACATCATTTTCACCCATAGCCATGCCTTTCCCGGCGGTCGTGTCAAGGTGGAGGAGGAAGGCGGCGGGGGTCGGGCTGTCTGGTCGAATTCGGCGATGGCGTGACGGTGATGGCCGAATGGCGGGAGGAGGGAGAGGATATGATCCTCGTCCTTCCCGCTTACCGGACGGCGAAAGGCACCGACATCGAACCGCATCGCTGGCGTCTGGCGCGGGACAAGGATGGCGCGTGGCGATCCCGCCCGATGGGTTGATCCTCGCGGAGCCATCGGGCTGTATCTTTCCCGCCGAAACGCCTAGTCCCGCAGCATGACAGAGACTTCGCACCCCGTCGGCCACCCCCTGTTCCGGAACATGCCGACCACCATTTTCGAGAAGATGTCGAGCCGCGCGCGCGAACTGGGCGCGATCAATCTGGGACAGGGCTTTCCCGACGGGCCGGGGCCGCATGAGGTGCTGGAGGCGGCGGCGGACGCGCTGTTCACCAAGTCCAACCAATATCCGCCGATGGCGGGCCTTCCCGAACTGCGCTCCGCCGTCGCGGCGCATTATGCGCGGCATCAGGGGCTGGACCTGATCCCGGAGGAAGTGATCGTCACCTCCGGCGCGACCGAGGCTCTGGCGGCGAGCCTGATGGCGCTGGTGACGCCGGGCGACGAGGTGATCGTGCTGGCCCCGCTCTACGACGCCTATGTGCCGCTGATCGAGCGGGCGGGCGGCGTGGCGAAGGTGGTGACGCTGACCCCGCCGGAATGGCGGATCACGGCGCAAGCGCTGGCGGCGGCGGCGAGCGGGCGCACGCGCCTCATCCTGCTCAACAACCCGACCAACCCCACCGCGGTCGTGATGCGGGACGAGGAACTGGCGCTGATCGCGCGCTTCTGCGTCGAGCGCGACCTGATCGCGATCTGCGACGAGGTGTGGGAGCATGTGACCTTCGACGGCGTGGGGCATCGGCCGCTGATGGCCTTTCCGGGCATGCGGGAGCGCACGGTCAAGATCGGGTCGGCGGGGAAGATCTTCTCCGTCACCGGCTGGAAGGTCGGCTGGATGTGCGCCGCGCCCGCGCTGGCGGACCTGGTGGGACGGGCGCACCAGTTCCTGACCTTCACCACCGCGCCCAACCTGCAATGGGCGGTGGCCGAGGGGCTGGACAAGCCGGATCAATGGTTCGCGCAGATGCGGTCGGACTATCAGGCGTCGCGCGATCGCCTCGCCGAAGGACTGGAAGCGGCGGGCTATGCGGTGCAGCCGAGCGCGGCGACATGGTTCCTTTCGATCGACCTGCCTGCTTCGGGCATCGACATGGATGACGTGACCTTCTGCGAGCGGATCGTCGAGGAAGCGGGGGTCGCGGCGATCCCGGTCTCCGCCTTCTATCCCGACGGCGTGGTGACGACCCTGGTGCGGCTCTGCTTCTCCAAGGCGGACGGGGTGATCGACGCGGCGGTGGACCGGCTGGCCCGCTTTCGCCAAAGCCTGCTTGCGGAGAGCGGAGCGGCCCGCTAGGTTCTCCTTTCGTTCCTTTTGAGGAAAGCCGATGGACAGCCTGCCGATATTGATTGCCGTGATCGCTTTGCTGGCCGGGCTGGGCGTGGGCTGGCTGCTGCGCGGCAAGGCGGCGGCGGCTCTGGGCGCGGAGCGGGATGCGCTGGCGGCGAAGCTGGAGGCGGCGCATCAGCAGCGCAACGGCGCCATCGCCGAGCTGGCCGGAGCGCAGGAGCGCGTGGCGGCTTTCGAGCGCCGGGATGCCGAGCGGGCGGCGGAGGCGGCGGCCCTGACGCAGCGGCTCGACGCCGAGCGGGCGGCGCGGGAGGAAACGGCGCGGGAGCTGGCGGCGCTGCGATCCGACGCGCAGGCGCGGGCCGAAGCCTTCGAGGCGCAAATCGCGGCGCTGAAGGAAGCGAAGGAACAGCTTTCCGCGCAGTTCAGCGAGATCGGCGGCAAGCTGCTGCATCAGGCGCAGAGCCAGTTCCTGGAGCGCGCCGATCAGCGGCTGGCGCAGGCGCATGAGAAGAGCGAGGCGCAGTTGAAGACGCTGCTCAACCCGGTCGAAACCACGCTCAAACGCTATGAGGAAGGGCTGGCGCGGGTCGAGAAGGAGCGCGTGGGCAGCTATGCCGAACTGCGCGAGGCGGTGCAGCAGGTGCAGCTGGGCCAGGGACAGGTCCGCGAGGAGACGGCAAAGCTGGTCAACGCCCTGCGCGCCGCGCCCAAGACGCGCGGGCGCTGGGGCGAGCAGCAGTTCAAGAACCTGATCGAGACGGCGGGGCTGTCGCCCTTCGTCGATTTCCGCGAGGAAGTGTCGGTCGCGGTGGAGGAAGGGCGGCTGCGCCCGGATTTCGTCATCCGCCTGCCGGGCGACCAGCAGTTGGTGGTCGATGTGAAATGCTCGCTGGAGGCCTATCTGAACGCGGTGGAGCAGGTCGATCCGGCGGCGCGCGACCGCTATATGAGCGACCATGCGCGGGCGGTGCGGACCCATGCCGACGCGCTGGGGCGCAAGGCCTATTGGGAGCAGTTCGACAAGGCGCCCGATTTCGTCATCATGTATGTGCCGGGCGACAATTTCGTCACCGCCGCGCTGGAAGCGGACATGGAATTGTGGGAGCGCGCGGCCAAGAACCGCGTCATCATCTGCGGCCCCGCGACCTTCCTGCCGCTGGCGCGCACGCTGGCGGGCCATTGGCGGCAGGCGCGGATGCAGGATCAGGCGCGGCAGGTCGGGCAATTGGGCAAGGAGCTTTACGAGCGGCTGGCGGTCGCGGCGGGACATCTGAAGCGCGTCGGCTCCGGCCTCACCAGCGCGGTGGACAATTACAACAAGTTCGTCGGCAGCTTCGACCGCAGCGTGCTTCCGGCAGGACGGCGGTTCCGCGATCTGGACGTGGAAACGGGCGGCAGGGAGATCGACGCCGTGGAGCCGCTCGAAGCGCTGGTCCGCGATTCGCAGGCGGAGGAAAGCGTCCGCGCATTGCCGGACGCGGCGGAATAATTGAGGGCTATGACCGGTTCCGGGTGGTTAGCGGACAGTCTGCTTTCCGAACTCCGTTCGCCCTGAGCGAAGTCGAAGGGCACAGCCGACCGTAGGGAGGCCACTTCGCTCCGCTCAGTGGAGAGCTTCGACTTCGCTCAGCCCGAACGGAGATTGGATGTCCGTTCCTGCCCGAAACCAGCCATTTTCAAATCGGAGCGCACCGCTTCCGCAAATTCGCGGGACCTTCACACATCGTCGCTGCCGGGGGGGCCGCCTTCATTTTCCATCCGGTCGATCGCCCGCGCTTCCCGGACGGTGAATTTGAGGCGGACGCCTATTCCGCCGCCTTCATCCTCCGCCAGGAAGACCGCGCCGCCTGCCTCCAGCGCCTTGCGCAGGTGCAGCAGGGCCTGCGCGTCGAGATCTCCCCCGCCCGTTTCGAAAGCCGAAAGCGCCGCGCTTTCCAGTTCCGCGAGCCTAGCGACATGATCGCGGGGCCATTGCACCAATATCCTGGCCGCCCTGGCCTGCGGCCCGGTGATCGCCATGTCGGGCGCCCCGCTCATGGCGATGGCGCCCTTCGCGCCGTCAGGATGGTGACGGGCGTCTCCAGCATCTGCCCCTTCATCACGCCTTCCCCCCTGCTGGGCGATTTCGGCGCGGCAAGGATGGCCTTCACCACGTCCATCCCCTCGACCACATGGGCGAAGACGGCAAAGCCCTGATTGTCGCCGGATGCTTCGGGATGGGCGTCCATGGTGGGCATCCGGCCCAGTACGATGAAGAAGTCGCCGGTGGCGCTCCCCGGTTCGTAGCGCGCCATGGAAAGCGCGCCATCGTCATGGGCGAGGCCGGTCTGCGTGGTCGGCTCATGCCGGATGGGCGGGAGCACGCGCCGGGGGTCATTCTGCGCGCCGCCCTGCACGAAGCCATAGTCCGCCGCCCCGACCCCGCGATAGAAGGCGGTGCCGTCGAGCCGCTTCTCATCGACATAGCGCAGGAAATTGGCGGCGGTGACGGGCGCCTTCCCCGCATGCACCGCGATCACGATCCGGCCCGCACTGGTATCGAGCGCGACGCGCACGTCGGCGGGAGCCTCCTGCGCGGCAACGGGCGCGGCGGCGAGGCAGGCGAGGAGGAGCGGGAGGAGGCAGCGAATCATGACGCCGCCGAGCCTAAACCAAGGGGCGCTCCCTTGTCATCGTCGGTACGGACCCGATTTCTTTACCGATTGGAAAGCGTTGCCGGGCGAAATGCATCGCAAGGGGGACCAGCGCGCATGTTGAAACGGATCAGAACGGATGAAGTGAGACTGGGCATGTTCCTTCACAAGATGGAAGGATCGTGGTTCTCCCATCCCTTCTGGCGCAGCCGGATGCTGCTGGACGATCCCGACCGGATCGAGGAACTCAAGGCCAGCAAGGTCGAATGGGTGGTGATCGACATGGCGCGCGGCGCCGGTCCGGCGACCGGCGAAGCGCCCGCTCCCCGCTCGTTCGAGCCGGCCGGAAAAGATGTGAACGCCCGCCTCTTCGGACGCACCAGCGCTCAGGGCGTGACGATCGCGCGCCGCGCCCCTCCCCGTTCGCCGGGCGCTTCGCAACCCTTCGATCCGCTGTCCAAGGACAGGCTGCCGCTTGCGGAGGAAATGGTCCACGGCAACAAGCTGGTGCGCAAGGCGAGCCGGGCGATGCGAAAGGTCTTCGACGATGCGCGGCTGGGCAAGGCGATCAAGCTCAACCGGCTGCAACCGATGATCGAGGAGATTTCCAGTTCGGTGCAGCGCAACCCCCATGCCTTCATGGCGGTGACGCGGCTCAAGAATATGAGCGAATATCTCTACCTGCACTCGCTGTCGGTCTGCGCGCTGATGATCAGCCTGGCGCAGCAGTTGCGGCTCGGCCCCGACCAGGTGCAGCAAGCCGGGCTGGCCGGGCTGCTGATGGACGTGGGCATGGGCCATGTGCCGCAGGAGACATGGGACAAGGGCGCGCCCTTGACGGCGGAGGAATGGGAGGTGGTGAAAAGCCACACCACGCTGGTGCATGAATTCCTGACCCTGGGCGGGGAAATGCCCGAAACGGTGCTGGACGTGTGCCTGCATCATCATGAGCGCATGGACGGCAGCGGCTATCCCCATGGGCTGAAGGGGAAGGAGATCAGCCTGTTTTCCCGCATGGCCGCGATCTGCGACACCTATGACGCCATGACATCGGACCGCAACCACCGACAGGGACGGGACCCCGCCGAGGCCCTGATCGACATCGACCAAGCCAATATGCTCTACGATCCGGAGATTTTCGCGGCGTTCCAGCAGGCGGTCGGCATCTATCCGATCGGATCGCTGGTGCGGCTGCGCAATAACCGGCTGGCCATCGTGGTGGATCAGAATCCCGACGACCTGACCCTGCCCAGGGTGCGTCCCTTCTATTCGCTCCAGACGCGCTCTTTCGTGAATGCGGAGGTCGTCGACCTGAACCGCTGCTTCGGCAGCGACCAGATCGTATCGCGTGAAACGCCGGGGGCGTGGGACATTGCCGACTGGCCCACGGTCAGCGCCCGCCTGCTCGCAAAGGATTAGGACAGATCGACGTTCCGTTCCGGCGGGCCTGACCCGCCGCCGCCGATCGCGACGGCGGAGCGGCCGGGCACCTGGCCCGTCCGCTCCGCCTCCCCCCCTTTAACTTTCCAACTGCCGTTGCAGGGCGCGTATGTCCGCGTCGATATCGGGATTGCTCTGGCGCAGATCCTCGATGGTCCGTACCGCGTGGATGACGGTGCTGTGGTCGCGCCCGCCGAAGATGCGCCCGATTTCCGGCAGGGAGCGCGGCGTCATCTTCTTCGCCAGATACATGGCGACCTGACGGGGCCGCGCCACGGCGCGCGCGCGGCGCTTGGACCGCATTTCCGCCGGGTCGATCCGGTAATGGGCGGCGCAGGCCTTCTGGATCTCGTCCACCGTGATGCGGCGGACATTGGCGCGCACGGCGTCGGCCAGCATCCCCTGCGCGAAGTCGAGGTCGATGGAGCGGCCGGTGAGCTGGCCATAGGCGACCAGCTTGTTGAACGCGCCCTCCAGTTCGCGGACATTGGAGCGGATCGATCGGGCGAGGAAGTCGATCACCGCATCGGACACCGGCGGATCGCCCGCGACGGCGCGCTTGCCTTCCAATATGGCGAGGCGCAGGCCGAGATCGGCGGGCTGGATGTCGGCGACCAGACCGCCCGCGAGCCGCGAAAGGATGCGCGGGTCGATCCCGTCCAGCATCTGCGGCGCGCGGTCGGCGGTGATGATGATGCGCGCGCCCGCGTCGATCAGGTCGTTGATCGTGTGGAGGAACTCCTCCTGCGTCGATCCCTTGCCCGCGATGAACTGGATGTCGTCGATCAGCAGCAGCCGCGCGGCGCGCAGGCGGGCCTTGAACGCCATCGTCTCATTGGCGCGCATCGCGTTCACGAATTCCATCATGAACCGCTCGGCGGACATGTAGAGCACGGGCTCCGACGGCGAATGGGCGGAGAAAGCCGCCGCCGCCGCGTGGAGCAGGTGCGTCTTGCCCTGCCCGGTCCCGCCATGGAGGAAGAGCGGGGTGAAGCGCGGCTGCTCCGCCGCCGCCATGGCCTGCGCCGCCGAGAAGGCGAAGCGATTGGATTCGCCGGTCACGAACTGGTCGAAGCTGTGGCGCGGCTGGAAATTGGAAACCGGAGCGCTTTCCTCCGGCACGAGCGCGGCGGTTTGCGCCTCGTTCGAATCATGCACGATCTGGAGCAGGCGCGGTCCGAGCGAATCCGGCGCGCGCAGCAGGCGGATTTCCCGCACCCCGGCATGGGCGCAACGCCATGCCATGCGCAGCCGGTCGCCGAACTGGCCGGACACGAAATTCGCGCTGAAATCGGATGCGAACAACAGGTCGAGAGTCTGCGAATCGGGGCAATAGTCGCCCAGCCGCGCGGGTTTCAGCCATTGATCGAACAGGCGGGCGCCGATGTCGCGGCGCAACCCCGCGCGGATCGCGGTCCAGGCGGACTCCAGACGGGCCTCGTCTCCCGCCAT